>DATFJV010000027.1:0-18710 GCA_035268985.1 Anaerovoracaceae bacterium
AATCAAATTCGGAAATTGAGTTAAAACCAGAAGATACTGAAGAAGAAAAGATTTTAGAAGAAGATGTTGCGATAGATGAAGATGAGTTAGAAAAAGAAATAATAATAAAAGGAATAATAGAAGAAAAAGAACCGAAACAAGAAAAAAATTTGGACTGGGTTTATACATTGTTAATAATTATATCTTGTTTAGTTTCTGCAGGTGTAATTTACTTTAAGATAAATAATGAAAAAATATTTATTAGTGTATTTATAGCCAATTCTATTATAGCGGTTATTTTATTAATGATTAGTGAATCTGTTATTAATTCCGTTATAGCAATAATCGGGTTGACCCTAATTGTTTTAGAAAACCACCTCATTACTGATAGAATTATTAAAAAGAATAATGAGTTATAATTCTATGTTAAAAAGTACGAAATCAATCGATTTCGTACTTGAATACATTTTTAACAGGGGTTTTAGCCAGTGCCTTTACTAGTAGCACTGAAACAACTATACCGACGCTGAACTGACCCATGTTAGGGATAACTTCACCTAGTGCGACAATCCAATTACCGTAGATTGTTCCGTTGGCTATATAATATCCAAGGCACATTTCTAGCCCAGCTAAGACCATTCCGGCATATGCCATAATAGGCATACCGGCTATTTTTTTGTGATCTAAACTCTTTTCGAAAAAGTAACCTGCAATTAATGCCATAAGACCTTTTATAACAAATGTCCAAGGTGCCCATATAGCATAACCCCCTAGAACATCTCCAAGGGCCGAGCCTAATCCGGCGGCAAGTGCCCCATATTTTTTCCCTAATAGGAAGGCGGAAAAATATACCATGGCATCTCCTAGGTTGATATAACCATTTATAGTTGGTATCCTAATGAACATTGTAGCTAAAGCTACTATAGCTATCATTAAGGCTGTTATTATTAAATTTTTACTTTTACTCTCTCTCATTTTTCTATCTCCATTGACATATTCTTTGTATATATATATAATAACAGTGAATTGTACTTATTAAAATATGCAATTAGAATAAATTTAAGATATACAGAAAGGCGGTTAAACTATTATATACGATAAATATTGGGCAATTGATAACAATTCTGATGAAGTTTTATATATACAGATATTTAATCATATAAAAAATGATATATTAAAGGGGAGAATAAAGTCAAAAGAAAAATTGCCATCTATTAGAAGGTTATCGGCAGATTTAGGGGTTAGTGTTACAACTGTAGATGCAGCTTATTCTCAGCTTTTAGTGGAGGGATATGTTAACAGCATACCAAAATCAGGTTATTATGTTTCGGACGTATATGGTCAAAATCAAGCAGAAATGGTGAATGTGCCCAAAATAGAGGAATTTGAAAACAATATAGAAAACCAATACATATATGATAGGGATTCTTTTGATTTTATTAAATGGAAAAAATCTATGGCAAAGGTTTTTAATGAATATGCCCATTTGCTTCATATGGAAAGTGATCCCCAAGGGGAATATAAGCTTAGATATGAAATTGCTAGATACGTGTATTCAAGTAGAGGGGTTAATTGTAACCCAGATCAAATTGTAATTGGTGCCGGAGCTCAACAACTGACCACTCATTTGGCCAGAATTTTGAGACTTATGAATATCAATCATGTATCCACAGAAGCTCCTGGATATTTACCAATTCAAAATATATTTAAAGATGTGGATCTTACTATAACGAAGGTTCCAATTAAAGAAGATGGTATAACCATAGAAAAATTACCAACAAATATCAAGTCTCTTGTTTATGTAAGTCCGTCAAATCAGTTTCCTTCGGGTTATGTAATGCCAATAGGTAGAAGGTATGAGCTTTTAAAATGGGCAGAAGATAATGATAGCTATATTTTAGAAGATGATTATGATAGTGAACTAAGGTATTTTGGAAGACCTATACCTGCTTTGAAAAGTTTAGACGCAAAGAACCGAGTTGTCTATATGGGGTCTTTTTCTTCTACTTTGTTTAATTCTATTAAAATAAGTTATGTAATACTTACTCCTAAATTAGCAGAGGCTTTTGATAGGATAAAGGATTTATATAGCCAGACTTGCTCAAAATCTGAGCAACTATGCTTGGCATTTTTTATGGAAGATGGACACTATTATAGGAATATTAAAAAATGCAGAAGGCTTTTTTCTTTAAAACTAAATGAAGCCGTTGCTTCATTGGAAAAATATGGAGCGGGGTTTGTAAATATAACTAATACTAAGTCTGGTATAAATATCACTCTTGGTATTAAAAGCGAGCAGGAATTGGGAGAATTGATTGAAAATGCTAAAAGTATTGGTGTATTGCTTAGACCTATATATGAGCTAAGTAATAAAGAAACTAAAATGGTATCATTTTACTACAATAGAATACCAATTAATAATATGGAGGAAACGGTAAAAAAATTAATTGATAAAATAGGTTGATAAAGCTTATAATATTTGTTAGTATTGGCATATTAATAAGGAGGGAATCATGGAACTAAACAATATTATTGAAATGCGTCAAAGCATAAGAAAGTATAAAGAAATAGACATTCCGGAAGAGGACATAAAAGAAATAGTAGCAGCTGCGGCAAAAGCCCCATCTGGAAAGAATATTCAAAATTGGCATTTTGTAGCAATAAAAAATGATGACTTGAAAGTAAAGATTGCTGATGCTATAGGATTAAAGAATGAAGAAATAGCAGCTAGAATGGACAAGGTTGATGAAGAAAAAGCAAATAGATTTAGAAAATTCTATAAACATTTTACTAGATTCTTTGTTAATGCGCCTGTTTTAACAGTGGTTTACAGTAAAGTTTATACACCATCTGGATATAACGAATTAAAATTAGTGGATGCAGATGAAAAAGAATTATGGGATTTAGTAGACTATAGAAGTCCAGGCATGCAAAGTTTAGGAGCTGCCATGGAAAACTTTACATTAAAAGCAATTGATAAAGGTTATGGAACTTGCTGGCTAACTAGTGCAAACTATGCGGCTAAGGAAATAGAAGCTTTGTTAAAAGAAGAAATAGGTTTTGAAAAGGAAGGATATTTCATGGCTTGCATGATATCTATGGGTGTTCCTGAAGAAGATCAAAAGAGCCCAAGGAAAAAAGACTTTGATGATTTATACACGTTTGTAAAATAGCAATAGCGGCTTAAATGCCGCTATTTTTTCTTATTTCGCTTCTTATATTTACTAGTTCAGGGTAATCATAGAAGAAGAGTATTTTCTTTTTATATATTTCGTTACCTCTGGGCTTTTCATATATAACAAAGGTAGCAAAGGACTCTGAAATATCTTCTTCGGGGCTAGTAGTAGCATAATCATTTATGTACATGTTCATATGTTCCTCAAAATACCTTATTCTTTCAGCATCTCCCATAGATTCATTTATGTTTAATACTTTGTCTTTCCAAAAGAGTTCGTAGAACTGATTTAAATAAGAGTCTTTTTTTAATTTGCCTTCTGAAGTTTCGTAGGTATCATCACTGGAGTTATTATCCATTTGATCTTCGTTAAGGGTTATAAGGTGCGTTATCTCATGGGATAATGTGGATATAAATTTGCTATCTAAATTGTCTTTGCTGTCCAAAGCATCTGCATAATCTATTGATAAAACCCATTTATTTCCTTTTTGATAAACGTAAGCTAAATTATTTCCTTGTCCATCGCTCATCATAACCAAGGAATCTAACATAAGGAAGTTATCTTTAGGTAATATATCTTTAACATATTCAGATATCAATTTTAATTGGTCTTCATTATCTTCTGTAAATTTTGTTTTACTTAAATTATCATAATCACCATTGGTTATATCGTAAGTACCAATTATCATTTCGCCATTATTGGTATAATTGTCGGTAGGAGAAATAAAAAATATTAGTGTGATTATTCCAAGTAAACCTAAAAATATGATAGTTTTTTTCATGATATCCACTCCTTAGATATCATTTTTACATATATATATGATATAGTCAACAAAGGTATTTTGAATTTAACACTATTTTAATTTACTTTATACTACTAATAATGTAAAATATTTAAGTGAGGTGCGCAATGAACAAAGAATTAAAAGAAATAATTGATAATAGTGATAATGTTGTTTTTTTTGGTGGAGCAGGAGTTTCTACGGAAAGCAATATCCCTGACTTTAGATCAGACCAAGGTTTATATAATGCGAAAAGTGAATATGGAAAATCTCCAGAAGATATGATATCTCACAGTTTCTATGTTAGAAATACCGAAACGTTTTATAAATACTATAAAAAGAATTTAATTCATAGGGAGGCCAAACCTAATAAAGCACATATTGCGTTGGCCGAATTAGAGGCAGTTGGTAAAGTTAAAGCTGTAATAACGCAAAATATCGATGGACTTCATCAGCTTGCAGGTTCCAAAGAGGTTTATGAGCTTCATGGATCGGTTCTTAGAAATTATTGCATTAAGTGTGGGGAATTTCATGATTTAGAATATATCATGAATGAAGATAACTGCGAAAATGGAGTTCCTAAATGTTCTAAGTGTGGAAGTATAGTAAAGCCAGATGTGGTTCTTTATGAAGAACCCCTTTTTGAAAGCGTTATCAATGGCGCGGTTTCTTCCATTATGTCTGCAGATACTTTAATAATTGGAGGCACATCCTTGGTTGTCTATCCTGCGGCAGGTTTAATAACGTATTTTAAGGGTAAGAACCTTGTGTTAATAAATAAATCAAAAACTCCGTATGATAATAAGGCGGACTTAGTTATAAACGATAGTATTGGAAAGGTAATGGGTGATTAATGAGAATATTAATAGCAAATGATGATGGAATGGATGCGGCAGGAATCAAATATCTTGTAAAAAGGATGGGAGACGTTGCTACAGTGTATGTTGCAGCTCCAGACACACAAAAAAGTGCCAGTTCACAAAGTATAAGTTTAATTACAAATGTTTCTTGTAAGAAAGTCCCGATGGAAGGTGCTGAAATCGCATTTCGAGTGGGTGGAACGCCGGCGGATTGTGTTAAGATGGGCCTTCAAAAGTTAACAGAAAGAGGCATTGAAGTAGATATAGTAATAGCAGGTATAAATATGGGAAGTAACATAGGAAGTGATACCCACTATTCTGGTACGGTCGGAGCGGCTACGGAAGCAGCAATTTTTGGTTATCATGCCATAGCGCTTTCTGCCGATGACCATAAAGCCACTGAGTTTGAATATATTACAGATTTGTGTATAGAAATGATAAGTATTGATATTAGCAGATATCCTACCAATATTGTTCTTAATATTAATGCTCCTAATCTTCCCAAAAAAGAAATTAAAGGTGTTAGATTAACAAGATTAGCAGGAAGAGGATACATGGATAAATTCGAACAGATTGATGGGACTGAAGAATATAAATATGTTGGAGTTCCAAAGGACTATTCGGAATTTGGGGATGATATAGATGCGGCTGCCCTTAGAAGGGGTTATGTTACAGTAACACCCCTTAATATTGATTCAACATCTTATGAAGTTTTGGATGATCTGGCTTCTTCGGGCATTATTAAGGAGATTTAAGCATGATGAACAAAGATAACACGGTTTTATTAATAATAGATTTGCAGGAAAAACTAGTACCGGCAATGCAAAATAACGAACGCTTAATCGATAGTAGTAGTAGGGCAATTAAATGCTTTCAAGCTTTGGAGGTCCCCACAATTGCTACTCAGCAATACACTAAAGGCATAGGAGAAACGTTGCCTGAGATTAAGGATAATATTAAAGATTTTTCATATATAGAAAAGAATACTTTTGACTGTATGAAAACTGCCGAATTTGAAAACGAGATTTCAAAACATAAAGGCAAGACTGTTATAGTAATGGGCGTCGAATCACATATATGTATAGAACAGACGGTCTTTAGCTTGCTAAACCGCAATTTTAATGTTATAATATTAGCTGATTGTATCGCTTCTCGAAATACTATGAATAATGATTATTCAATCAAACTAATTGAAAGGGCTGGGGGAATAGTCGACACATATGAGTCGGTTGTGTATAAAATGTTAGGATCATCAAAACACCCGGTATTCAAAGAAATAACTAGGATAGTAAAATGATGATAAATATTTAACAATGCAAATCTTTTGAATTGCAAGCTGTTTCGGGTTGTCACAGCTTTGTTCATCATAAAATACACCGTTATTGTTAACAATTTAACAGAAACGTGTTGCGTTGTAATATGCTCTATGTTATTATATGCTAAAGCTAGAGAGCGAGAAAATAAATTTAATAAGCGTAAATATAAACGTTGCTTGATCAAAGGAGGATTATTTATGAAAGATGTTGTAATTGTAAGTGCTGCAAGAACTCCAATAGGATCTTTTGGGGGAACACTTAAAAACACTGCGGCAAGAACTTTAGGTACTATTGCTGTTAAAGAAGCTATTGAAAGGGCTGGCATTAAACCAGAACAAGTAGAAGAGGTGGCATTGGGTTGCGTACTTCAAGCAGGCTTAGGACAAAACATAACTAGACAGATTGCAATAGACGCAGGTATTCCACAGGAAGTACCATCTATGACAATAAACAAAGTTTGTGGTTCTGGACTTAGAACTGTAGAATTAGCTGCTCAAATGATTAAAGCTGGAGACGCTGACATAATAGTAGCTGGTGGTGTAGAATCCATGTCTACGGCTCCGTACGCAATGCCAAACGCTAGATTCGGTGCAAGAATGAATGATACAAAGATGGTTGACTGCATGGTACATGACGGCCTATGGGAAATTTTCAATAATTACCATATGGGAGTTACTGCAGAAAACATTGCAGAAAAATATGGAATCACAAGAAAAGAGCAAGATGAATTTGCTGTAGATTCTCAAAACAAAGCAGAAGCTGCTATCAATGCCGGAAAATTCAAAGATGAAATAGTTCCTGTAGTTATCCCTCAAAGAAAAAAGGATCCTATCGTATTTGATACTGATGAGCATCCTAAATTTGGGACAACCGTAGAAAAAGTTGAAAAATTAAAGCCTGCATTCAAAAAAGATGGCGGTACTGTAACTGCTGCTAATGCTTCAGGTATTAACGATTCTGGTTGCGCATTAGTAGTTATGTCAAGAGATAAAGCAGAAGAATTAGGATTAAAACCTATTTGTTCAATAGTATCTTATGCATCTGCAGGTGTTGACCCTGCATACATGGGATTAGGACCTATTCCTTCTTCAAGAAAAGCTTTAGAGAAAGCTGGAATGACTGTAGATCAATTAGATTTAGTTGAAGCTAATGAAGCTTTTGCTTCCCAGTCAATTGCAGTTAAGAGAGATTTGGGATTAGACCCTACTAAACTTAACGTTAATGGCGGAGCCATTGCTCTTGGTCACCCAATCGGTTCTTCTGGTGCTAGAATCCTTATCACTCTTATGTATGAGATGATGAAGAGACCTGAAACTACTCACGGACTTGCAACTCTTTGCATAGGTGGTGGTATGGGTACTGCTTGCATAATCAAAATGGAAAAATAAATAAGGATTATATGAAGGCTTCCGCTTAGGCGGAAGCCTTTTATTTTGGATGCAAAACTGAATAATGAGATGTAGATAATATATTAAAGTTCGGAAATTGTCCTAATATGGTTCGTAAAAAATATATAACACACAAATAAATTCCTTAAAATCCGAACTAGTATTGACTTTGTTGGTAAATGTGATAAATTTTAGGTGTAATATAATCTAGGAGGCTAATATGAGAAAAGTTGGAGTAATTATGGGTAGCGATAGCGATTTACCCAAAGTTGAAAGATGTATAGAAGAATTAAAATCTTTGGAGATACCTTTTGAAGTGCATGTATATTCTGCACATAGAACGCCTGACGAAGCTATATCATTTGCTAAAAATGCTAAAGCCAATGGTTTTGGTGTAATAATATCTGCAGCAGGAAAAGCGGCACACTTGGGAGGAGTACTTGCGGCAAATACTATATTACCAGTAATTGGAATACCGATTAAGGCTTCGGCACTTGAAGGAATGGATGCTCTTCTATCTACAGTTCAAATGCCACCTGGTATACCGGTTGCTAGCGTAGCAATTGATGGAGCAAAGAATGCAGCTATACTTGCTGCTGAAATTATTGCGATTAGCGATGAGGAATTGGAAAATAGATTAATTAAAAGAAGAGAAGAAGCCAAATTAAACGTATTGGAAAAAAACAGAAAAGTTGAAAAAATGTTTAATAAAGGAGAGTAACCATGGAAAAAAGAGAGCAGCTATATGAAGGCAAAGCAAAAAAAGTTTATTCCACTGACAATGATAATTATTGTATAGTTTCATATAAGGATGATGCAACTGCATTTAATGGTCAAAAAAAGGGAACAATAATGGGGAAAGGCGCTATTAACAATAGGCTGACGAATCATTTTATGAGAATGCTTGAAAACAATGATATTAAAACCCATTTTGTAGAGGAAATAAATGATAGCGAAACAGTTGTAAAAAGAGTAAGTATCATTCCATTAGAAGTAATTATTAGGAATGTGGCGGCGGGCTCCATGGCTAAGAGACTAGGTGTAGAAGAGGGTACAGAATTAAAGTGTACTGTTATAGAATTTAGCTATAAGGATGATGATTTAGGAGATCCTCTTATCAATTCATATCATGCAATGGGACTTGGCTTTGCTAATAAAGAAGAAATTGATACTATCAAAGAAATGGCATTTAAAATCAATGATATTTTAAAGGAGTATCTATTGAAAGCAAATATAGAGTTAGTTGATTTTAAGTTGGAATTCGGGAAAACCAGTAAAGGCGAAATTGTTTTAGCAGATGAAATTTCTCCAGACACATGTAGATTTTGGGATGCTAAAACCCATGAAAAACTTGATAAAGATAGATTCAGAAGAGATTTAGGCAATGTAGAAGGTGCATATGAAGAAGTAATACATAGACTTATAAATGAAGGAGCCAATTATTAATGAGCAGTTTAAGAGAAGAATGCGGAGTTTTTGGGGTTTATGCTAAGGAAAGATATTCATTAGCCCATACAGTATATTATGGGCTCTTTTCATTGCAACATAGGGGACAAGAAAGCTGTGGTATAGTTGTTAATGATGATGGCCTTTTAAGAGGGTACAAAGATTTAGGTATAGTAAATGATGTGTTTACTAAAGATGTTTTATCTTTATTGCCAGAGGGGAAAATGGCTGTTGGGCATGTTAGGTATGGTACTACTGGAACGACGGACAGATTAAATGCCCAGCCAATTACAGTTAATCATATTAAAGGCAGTATGGCACTTGCGCATAACGGGAATTTAATTAACTCCCATGAACTCAGATCTGCACTTGAATTACAAGGATCAATTTTTCAAACAACTAGTGATACTGAAGTAATTGCATATTTAATAACTAAAGAAAGGCTTACTTCAAATTCAATAGAAGACGCTGTAAATTCTGCTATGCATAAGATCAAAGGTGCCTATTCATTGATAATCATGTCGCCTACTAAATTGATTGCGGCAAGAGACGAACATGGATTTAGGCCACTTTGTTATGGAGTGAAGGAAGATGGAACCTATATAGTTGCATCAGAAAGTTGTGCGTTGGATTCAGTATCTGCAAAATTTGTAAGAGACATAGAACCTGGAGAGATTGTAGTGTTTGATCAAGATGGCGTTAGAACTATTAAAGATCATTGTGAAAAAGAACAAAAAAAAATGTGTATTTTTGAATATATATACTTTGCTAGACCTGATTCCGTAATAGATGGTATTGGTGTTCATTCTGCAAGGGTTAATGCGGGAAAATGCTTAGCAAATGATTACCCAGTTGAAGCAGATGTTGTAGTAGGAGTTCCGGATTCTGGGATAGATGCAGCTGTTGGATATGCTATGGAATCGGGGATTCCTTATGGCATTGGGTTTATTAAAAACAAATATATAGGAAGAACTTTTATATCACCAGGACAGAAGCAAAGGGAAGATTTAGTACGAATAAAATTAAATGTTGTAAAGGAAACTATTAAGGATAAAAGGGTCGTATTAATAGATGATTCCATAGTAAGAGGAACAACTTGTGCAAGGATTATTAAAATATTAAGAGAAGCAGGCGCAAAAGAAGTTCATATGAGAGTTACTGCGCCACCTTTTTTAAACCCATGCTACTATGGAACGGATATAGATTCAAAGGAGAATCTAATTGCAGTGCAATATTCAGTGGATGAAATAGCTAAACTTACAGATGCAGATTCTCTAGGCTACTTGAAGTTAGATAGATTACCTCAATTATTAGGTGATGAAAATAATTTTGAATACTGTGATGCATGCTTTAGTGGAATATACCCTACTAAAGTTCCCAAAAGGACTGAAAAATACAGATTCGAAAAAAGATTAAGTGAGAGGCAGTAAATATGAAAATTTTTAGTGGAAGCTATAAAGAAGCAGGAGTTGATATAACTGCAGGATATAAGGCTGTAGAGCTTATGAAAAACCACGTGGCAAAAACCATGGTTTTTGGTAAGACTTCTGAAGTTGGCGGATTTGGCGGAATTTTTGAGCCAAATATGGAAGGTATCCAAAAGCCAGTTTTAGTAAGTGGCACAGACGGCGTGGGGACAAAGCTTAAGCTTGCTTTTTTAATGGATAAGCACGACTCAGTTGGAATTGACTGTGTGGCAATGTGCGTTAATGATGTTTTGTGTGTAGGAGCAGAACCAATGTTTTTTCTAGACTACATAGCAGTTGGGAAAAATGAACCCGAAAGAGTGGCAGATATAGTCAAAGGTATCGCAGAGGGTTGCATACAATCAAAGTGTTGTTTAACTGGTGGAGAAACAGCAGAAATGCCTGGATTTTATGGTGAAGATGAGTATGATTTAGCTGGATTTACAGTGGGAATAGCTGATAAATCAAAACTTATAGATTCTAAAAATGTCAAAGAAGGTGACGCGATTATTGCTCTTCCTTCTTCTGGTGTTCATTCCAATGGTTTTTCACTGGTAAGAAAAGTTTTTGATGTTGAAAATACTGACTTAAACAGAAAACCAGATATGCTAAAAGGTAATAGTTTAGGAAAGACATTATTAACACCTACTAAAATATATGTAAAACCTATGAGCGAATTGTTCAAAGAAATAACTCCTGCTGGTGTTGCTCATATAACCGGAGGTGGTTTTTATGAAAACATTCCAAGAACCCTTCCTAAGGGATTAACCGCCAAGATTAAAAAAGATGATGTAAAAGTATTGCCCATATTCAAACTAATAATGGAAGAAGGTAATATACCTGAAAAAGATATGTTTAATACATTCAACATGGGCGTTGGGATGATCGTAATTGTTCCAAAAAAAGATGAAGAAAAAGCAATTAAAATACTTAAA
The DNA here is from genome assembly GCA_035268985.1 of Anaerovoracaceae bacterium. GTDB lineage: Bacteria > Bacillota > Clostridia > Peptostreptococcales > Anaerovoracaceae > JAAYHV01. The sequence goes on from DATFJV010000027.1 coordinate 11,348, forward strand.
GATAATGGTGAAGAAGCCTATCATCTAGGAGAAGTTATCAATGGTGACGAAGGAGTTATCCTATGGTAAAAAAAGCTAAAGTCGCTATACTGATATCCGGAGGGGGAACTAATCTGCAAGCGATTATAGATAAATGGGAGCTAGGGGAGCTTCCGCATGTGGATTTGGATTTAGTAGTATCCAACAGGAAAGATGCCAAAGGTATAGAAAGAGCTAAGGCGGCTGATATAGATAGTATGATAATCAGTGAAGAGGATTTTGAACAGGAACTATCGAGAACACTTGATTATAGGGGGGATGAAATTATCGTGCTAGCTGGCTTTTTGAAGATACTAAGCGAAGGTTTTGTTAAAAAATATTCACGCAGAATAATAAATGTACATCCTTCGCTTATACCTTCCTTTTGCGGGAAGGGCTATTATGGGTTAAAGGTTCACGAAGAAGTTCTTAAAAGAGGTGTGCAAGTTTCGGGAGCTACAGTTCATTTTGTAAACGAGATTCCAGATGGTGGTGAAATTATAATGCAAAAGACAGTAGATGTTCTATATAGTGACACTCCAAAAGTTCTTCAAAAAAGAATAATGGAGGAGGCAGAGTGGATTATTTTGCCTAAATCACTAGAAAAGGTAGCTAAAAAATTAGTGGAGGATAGATAATGAAACTGGCTGTAGTAGGTGGTGGTGGCAGAGAACATGCTCTCATCAAAAAATTAAAAGAAAGTAAAAATGTGGATGAAATATATGCAATTCCAGGAAATGGTGGTATAGCAGAAGATGCAATCTGTATTGATATAGGAGCCAAGGAATTAAATAAAATAGTTGAGTTCTGTGTCAATAATAAAATGGATTACGTTGTAGTTGCCCCAGATGACCCTTTAGTATTAGGTCTAGTTGACATGTTAAATGCAAAGGGTGTTCCTTGCTTTGGTCCAAATAAAAAAGCTGCACTAATTGAAGGGAGTAAGGCCTTTAGTAAAGATTTAATGAAAAAGTATAATATACCAACTGCGGAATACGAAGTTTTTACTAATATGGAAGAGGCTTTATTTTATGTAAATAAATGCGAAATACCCGTTGTTATTAAGGCGGATGGATTGGCCCTTGGGAAGGGAGTAATCATTGCGGAGACAAGACAAGAAGCCGTAGATGCAATTAAATTAATAATGGCAGAAAAAAAATTCGGTAAAAGTGGAGATAAGGTAGTGATTGAAGAATTTCTTACGGGCCCAGAAGTTTCTGTTTTAAGTTTTACTGACGGTAACATGGTTGTTCCTATGGTTTCATCTATGGATCATAAAAGGGCACTGGATGGTGATAAAGGATTAAACACTGGTGGAATGGGAACTATTGCCCCTAATCCTTTTTATTATGAAGAAATAGCTGAAAAGTGTATGAACAAAATATTTATTCCCACAATGGATGCTATGAATAAAGAAGGAAGGACATTTAAAGGGTGCCTCTATTTTGGTTTAATATTAACAGAAAAAGGCCCAAAAGTAATTGAATATAACTGTAGATTTGGAGATCCAGAAACCCAAGTAGTGCTTCCTCTATTAAAAAGCGATTTAATGGATATAATGAAGGCTACTACTGATGGAAAGCTAAAAGAAGTTAGCGTGGAATTTGAAGATAAATATGCATGCTGTGTGGTGATGGCTTCCGGTGGATATCCTGTGGAATATGTAAATGGGTATGAAGTTACCTTGCCAGAAAATAAAGAAAACATCTTTGTAGCAGGTACAAAACTTAAAGACGGAATTCAAGTGACGTCAGGAGGAAGAGTTCTTGGGGTAACTGAAAAAGGGAATACTCTTAAAGACGCAATTAGTAAAGCTTATGAAACTGTTAAGCAAATTAATTTTATTGATTCCTACTATAGAAAAGATATAGGAAGAAAGGGTTTAATATAATGGTAACACGTATATTCGTTGAAAAGAAGGAAAAGTATGCAAATGAAGCTAAATCCCTAAAAAAAGACATAGTTAATCTTTTAGGCATAACGGAACTTAAGAATATTAGGCTTGCAAATAGATATGATATAGAATCAATAGATGAAGGAATTCTAGAAAAGGCTGAGAAAATGGTATTTTCTGAGCCGGTTACAGACGATGTATATAGTGAGCTCCCCAAAGATTTTGATGCTATTCTTTTGGTTGAATATTTGCCTGGCCAATTTGATCAAAGGGCAAATTCTTCAGAGGAATGTATCCAGTTTATATCCCAAGGCGATAAGGTTAATGTGAAAAGTGCTAAAGTATATATGTTTTATGGAGATATAACCAAAGAAGAATTTGAAAAAATCAAAAAGTTTTTAATTAATCCTGTGGAAGCAAGGGAAGCATCAATGGAGATTCCGAATACTTTAAAGTCCCAATATGATATCCCAGATAAAATCGAAATACTCAATGGATTTATAGATAAGTCAGAAGAAGAGTTAAATCAGTTTCTAGGAGAAAACGGCATGGCAATGGACATAAATGATGCCATATTATGCCAAGAATATTTTAAAAGTGAGAATAGAAATCCAACTAGAACTGAAATTAAGGTTATAGACACCTATTGGTCAGATCACTGTAGACATACAACATTTAATACAACTGTTGACTATATTAGATTTGAAGATGAAACTATAGAAAAAACTTTTAAAGAATATCTATATAAAAGAAGGGGTCTTGGCATTACCAAACCAGTAAGCTTAATGAATATAGTTACTACAGCTGTTAAGGTATTAAAGGCGGAAGGCAAGCTGGCAAAATTAGTTGAATCCGATGAAGTTAATGCTTGTACGATTAATTTTACAGCTAAAATAGATGGTAAAGATGAGGATTGGACTCTTTTATTTAAAAATGAAACCCACAATCATCCGACGGAAATTGAACCATTTGGTGGAGCAGCAACTTGTGTTGGTGGAGCCATAAGAGATCCACTATCGGGTAGAAGCTATGTTTATGCAGCAATGAGAGTTACCGGGGCAGGAAATCCATTAGTTTCCGTGGAAGAGACCATAGAAGGCAAGCTTCCGCAAAGGACCATAGTAACTGACGCAGCAAGGGGTTATAGCTCTTATGGAAATCAAATAGGACTTACAACAGGAATAGTAGATGAAATCTATCATGACGGATATATAGCTAAAAGAATGGAAATAGGAGCAGTTATAGGAGCAGCTCCTAGTGATAATATAGTTAGAGAAATACCAAGTCCTGGAGATAGTATAATCCTTTTAGGCGGGAAAACAGGAAGAGATGGCTGTGGAGGCGCAACAGGGTCTTCTAAATCTCATAAACTTGATTCATTGGAATCTTGTGGAGCTGAAGTGCAAAAAGGGAATGCACCAGAAGAAAGAAAGATACAAAGACTCTTCAGAAACCCTGAAGCTACAAAACTTATTAAAAGGTGCAATGACTTTGGAGCTGGAGGCGTATCAGTTGCCATAGGAGAACTTGCAGATGGGCTAACAATTAACTTAAACAAAGTACCTAAAAAATATGAAGGTTTAGATGGTACTGAATTAGCAATAAGTGAATCCCAAGAAAGAATGGCAGTAGTAGTAAGTCCTGAAAATGTGGATAAATTTATGATGCTAGCAACAGAGGAAAATTTAGAAGCTACAGTAGTCGCTTTTGTTACATTGGAAAAAAGACTTATTATGAATTGGAATGGTGAAAGCATTGTTGATATTTCCAGAGAGTTTTTAGATACTAATGGAGCAGAAAAACATGTCAATGTAATAATACCTGAGGCAGAGAAATTTGATAAAGACATTCCTAATAGTTTTTGTAGAGGAATGAAGGCTTTAGTAAATGATTTAAATGTATGCTCGAAAAGAGGTCTTTCCGAGAGATTTGATTCCACAATTGGTAAGAATACTGTACTTATGCCTTTTGGAGGTGCTAATCAGCTTACACCAATACAAGCTATGGTTCATAAAATACCAGACATAAAAGGAGAAAATGAAATTTGCTCTTTAATGGCATATGGAGTAAACCCTTATATATTAGAAAAAAGCCCATATCATGGGGCATATCTTGCTGTAGTTGAAAGTGTATCAAAACTTGTAGCAACCGGTGCTACATATAAAGATATATACTTATCTTTCCAAGAGTATTTTGAAAAACTAGGAAATGATGGATATAAATGGGGGAAACCGACAGCAGCAGTTCTTGGAGCATATAGAGCTCAGTTGGAACTGGGTCTTGGGGCAATAGGCGGAAAAGATTCTATGAGTGGAACATTTGAACAACTTCATGTGCCTCCTACATTTGTGTCTTTTGCTGTAACTACAGATGAAGCTAAAAACATTATTTCTCCTGAGTTTAAGAAACCGGGTAATGATGTAGTTATATTAAAGCCTCATATGTCAAAGGATGGAACAATAGATGCTGAATCTCTTATCAATAATTATGAATTGGTTAATAAACTAATAATTGGGGGGAAAGCTATAAGTTGTTATACACCAACATATGGCGGCGTTGCAGAAGCAATATATAAAATGTGCCTAGGAAATGATATCGGCTTTGATTTTATTGATAAATATAGTTTAGAAGAAATTTTTGGATATAACTATGGAGCGTTTATTATTGAATTGAACGGTAAGGGTGATGGAAAATTCGAGGTATTAGGAAAAACCACTGGTAAAAAATCTATTTCCCTTGGAGAAGATAAAATACAGTTAAAAAGTATTAGTTCAATATATGAAAGCAAATTAGAAAATATATACAATTGCAATATTGAGACGGAAGAAAAAAAGATTGAAAAAATAACTTATTTAGTAAAAGATGATGAGGCTAAAGCTAAGAGGATTATTTCGGGGAAACCTAAGGTTTTGATACCTGTATTTCCTGGGACAAATTGTGAATATGATACTGCTAAGGCTTTTGAAAATGCTGGAGCGGAATCAGAAATTTTTGTAATTAACAATTTGGACAAAGCTAAGCTTATTAATTCCACTGAAGCTTTTGCAAAAAGGATAAATACTGCACAAATGATATTTATTCCAGGAGGGTTTTCGGGTGGTGACGAGCCAGATGGGTCTGGTAAATTTATAACTGCATTTTTTAGAAACGAAGTTATAATGAATGCTACATATGACATGTTGTATAAAAGAGATGGCCTTATGGCTGGTATTTGCAATGGATTCCAAGCACTAGTTAAGCTAGGGTTGCTCCCATACGGAGAGATTGGAGATATAGACGAAAGTTGTCCTACCTTAACATTCAACGATATAGGAAGGCACCAGTCTAAGCTTGTAAGAACAAGGATATGTTCAAACAAATCACCTTGGATTAAAAACGCCATGGTTGATGAAATATATACAGTACCTATATCCCATGGTGAAGGAAGATTTATTGCTGATGGTAAAACTCTAGATAATATGATAAAATATGGTCAGGTAATTACTCAATATGTTGATAATTGTGGTAATCCGACCATGGATATAAAGTATAATCCCAACGGTTCGGTTATGGCTATTGAAGGAATTACATCAAAAGACGGTAGGATTTTAGGCAAAATGGGTCATTCTGAAAGAATAGGTAAAGATCTATATAAAAATGTTCCTGGAAATTATGATATGAGGCTGTTTCAGTCTGCCGTAGAATACTTCAAAAAATAATAGGAGGAATTATGGGATTCGATATTAACAGTCCTTTTCTATTTGCGTTAGTTGCAGTAATTCTTTGCTTAGTTATGACCCAATCTATATTTTTTATGTATAGAGCATGGAAACAAGCTAGGGCATTGGGAATAGAAAAGAAAAAATTAAAGGGTGTAGTAAAGACAAGCGTAGTATTTACAATAATACCAGCTTTCTCAATACTAATTGGGGTTGTTGCACTTTCAAAGAAACTAGGACTACCGTTACCATGGCTTAGACTTTCTGTAGTTGGAGCCATCACATACGAAACTCCAGCAGCAGAGGCTGCATCACAAGCTGTGGGCACTAGTATGAGCGATGTTGCGAACCCGTTAACCGTTGTACAATACTCAACAATCGCATGGGTTATGACTCTAGGCATAATGGCTGGTGTAATACTAACACCAATATTATGTAGAAGATTATTAGGTGGCGTGAGTAAATTTAAGAATAGGGATGAAAAGTGGGGAGATATTTTAATGTCTGCACTTTTTATTGGAATGGTATCTGCCTTCTTAGGTATGATATTTGGTCGCATAGGAGAAGGTCTTGTGGGCTGGATCCCAGTTTTTGTTATGGGAGTATCTGCAGTGATTATGTTATTATGCGCTTTTTGTGTTAAAAAATTAAACTGGAAATGGATGCAAGATTATGCATTACCTATTTCAATGATAGCTTCGATGGCATTGGCAATTCCTATTACCAATGCTGTCATGCAGATAGTGAGTTAGGGGGCCTCTTATGACAGGTTATGATATATATATAGAAAGAACCCATAAATTGGGCAGAATATGGACTTGGGGCATGGGCATCTTACTTTTGCTTTTTCCTCTAATAGTAAGTATACACTATGGTGCATGGCCAGAAGCGGAACCATTTTTAAAAGGTGTTTTGAGTATAGGCCCAATGTATTGGGCTGTTGGAACCATTGAAGTACTTACATATATCCCGATGTTAGGTGCAGGAGGAAGTTATCTAGGATTTATTACTGGAAGTTTAACTATGCTTAAAGTTCCATGTACAATGTCTGCATTAACTAGAGCAGAAGCTAAATCCGGTACTCCAGAAGGAGAAGTTATTGCTACAATAGCAATTGCGGTGTCAAGTATAACTACAGTAACAATTATATTTTTAGGAGTACTATTAATCACTCCCCTTACCCCGATTTTGAATAGTCCGACTTTAGAGCCGGCATTTGATCAAATATTACCTGCTTTATTTGGCGGACTAGGAGTGGCAATAATATCGCAAAATCCTAAGATTGCAATTGCCCCTGTTATGTCTATGCTAGTACTGTTTATTGCAGTTCCATCTCTAGCGCCAAGTGGTGCAATATTTGTCCCTGTGGCTGCGTTAATTGCATTAGGAGCGGCAAGAATCATGTACAAAAAAGGATGGCTTTAACCATTGAAATTGAGGGAAAGTTGGCGTTTTGTAGGCTTGACAATTAAGGGTATTTGAGTTAGAATAGCATAAAAGTATATGCTGTTGTAGCTCAGTCGGTAGAGCACTTCCTTGGTAAGGAAGAGGTTCGGCAGTTCAAGTCTGCTCAACAGCTCCATATTATATATTAAAAATGTTATTAGGAGGGAAAAATGGCAAAGCAACATTATGAGAGAAAAAAACCGCATATTAATATCGGTACAATTGGTCATGTAGACCACGGAAAAACAACATTAACAGCAGCGATCACAATCACATTACAAAAGAGATTAGGATTGGGTGAAAAAGT
>DATFJV010000028.1:0-2688 GCA_035268985.1 Anaerovoracaceae bacterium
GAGATAATGGTTGAAAGAAAAGATGGATTTAACTTAAAAGCTATAACAAAATCAAAAGGATTTTCTTCTTTTACGGCAGCTCTTATGGCAATTTTCTTAGGTTTAGCATTTGGGTTTATAATTATGCTTATTGCAAATCCTTCTAATGCTATTTCAGGTTTTAGATATATTATGTTTGGAGGCCTTAGAAGAATAGGAGATGTATTTTATTTTGCAACACCTCTCATAATGACAGGCTTAGCTGTAGGATTTGCTTTTAGGATGGGGCTTTTTAATATAGGAGCTTCAGGTCAGTATACTATGGGGCTATTTTTTGCTATTTATGTTGGTTTTATGTGGAATCTTTCCGGACCAGCTCACTGGATAGTATCAATTATTGCTGGTATGGTAGGTGGTATGATATTTGGGTTTATCCCAGGTGTGTTTAAAGCTTTATTAAATGTTAATGAAGTTATAACTTCTATAATGTTTAATTACATAGGGATGTACTTTGTAGATATGAAGATTCAAAATAATGCAGCTATGTATAATTCAAGTATGACAAGAACTAGGTATTTACCTGAGAGTTCTCAACTACCATCATTAGGTGTAGCTGGATCAAACGTTAGTATTGGAATAATATTAGCTATATTGCTAGCAATTGCATTATATATTGTATTGGAAAAGACTACTTTTGGATATGAATTAAAAGCTACAGGATTTAACAAATTTGCTGCAGAGTATGCAGGTATGAAAGGTAAAAGAAATATTATACTAACAATGATGATATCAGGTGGTATGGCTGGTATTGGAGGAGCTTTCGCAATATTAGCACCTTCTGAGATAGCCGGAAGTAGTATGACATATGAACCCATCAATATTATTGCTACTGCAGGATTTACAGGAATAGCAGTTTCCTTGCTTGGTAATTCTCACCCACTAGGGATAATATTTTCAGCAAGTTTTATATCATATATACAAAGAGGTGGAACATTAACAAGTTTAGTTGGATTCAAACCAGAAATTATAGATATTGTAATTGCGGTTATAATTTATTTTTCTGCCTTTGCTATGATAATGAATACTTCTATTAAAAAGTTCTTAATAGATAAATTTGGTAAAAAGAAAAAAAATAAGTCGATAATAAATAATGGGGAGGGGGTAGAATAATGGAATTAATAAATTATTTAATTCAAAACACACTTCCTGTTGCAGTTCCACTATTACTGGTAGCTTTAGGTGGAATGTTTAGTGAAAGAAGCGGAGTAATCAATATTGCTCTTGAGGGGATTATGTTATTTGGAGCATTCTTTGGAGCTTTATTTGTTTTAGTTGTGCAAAATTCCGGAATGACACCTCAAACAATTCTTTTGTTAGGAATGGTGATAGCAGCTGTTTCTGGATTAATATACTCGCTTCTTTTAGCATTTGCTGCAGTAAATATGAAGGCAAATCAGGTAATTACAGGAACAGCCTTAAATATGTTGATACCCGCTGCTATACTCTTGTTTTCAAAGATGTTTTTTGGTAGCGACGGAGTTACAACAAATATAAGCTTTTACATAAGAAAAATGCCTTTTTTAGGAAGTATACCTATACTTGGACCTATGTTTTTCCAAAACACCTATTTGACGGTTATTATAGGATTTATATTCTTAGGAATATCTACAGTACTTCTTTATAAAACTAAATTTGGTCTTAGATTAAGAGCCTGTGGAGAACATCCTCATGCCGCGGATTCTGTAGGTATTAATGTTTATGTAATGAGATATGCTGGTGTTAGTTTATCCGGAATTCTTGCAGGAATGGGAGGTTTCTTTTATTCAGTAGGTGTTATGGATGGAAATGTAAGCGGTCATACAGGAGTAGCCGGTTTTGGTTTTTTAGCATTAGCAGTTATGATATTTGGACAGTGGAAGCCGGGAAAAATTGTTCTAGCAGCATTATTCTTTGCTTTTTTAAGAACTCTTGCATATTCTGTATCATTAATCCCATTTTTATACAATTTGGGAATAGATCAGACTTACTACAAGATGCTCCCATATTTAGCAACTATGTTTGTTCTTGCACTTACATCTAAAAAGTCAAGAGCACCTAAAGCTGAAGGGATACCATACGATAAATCAAGCAGATAATATAAGGAAATAAAAAAGGCATCTTCGGGTGTCTTTTTAAATTATGAAATATACAAATTACTTGAAATATATTCATATTGATATATAATGTTCATAGTAAAAAAATATGGAGGGAAAAATGACAAAGAGAATTTTATACCCGAATAATTACAAAAACAGCTTAGATGTACTGGAAACAGAAATTGCTATAAAAAAAGTAAAAGACTTTTTTCAAGATTCTTTAGCTCAAAATTTAAACTTGACTCGTGTATCGGCACCACTTTTTGTAGCGCCTGAAACAGGACTAAACGACAATTTGAATGGATACGAAAGGCCAGTTAGTTTTACTATGAAAGATTTGTACGAAAAAAAGGTTGAAATAGTGCAATCATTAGCTAAATGGAAAAGGATGGCTCTTGGCTACTACGGATTTGACGCTGGCGAAGGTATATACACGGATATGAACGCAATTAGAAGAGACGAAGAATTAGATAATATCCATTCTATTTATGTTGATCAATGGGATTGGGAGAAAATAGTACTAAAGGAAGACAGGACCCTTGATTATCTAAAAGATACTGTAAAAAAACTCTAT
>DATFJV010000029.1:0-2690 GCA_035268985.1 Anaerovoracaceae bacterium
GAGATAATGGTTGAAAGAAAAGATGGATTTAACTTAAAAGCTATAACAAAATCAAAAGGATTTTCTTCTTTTACGGCAGCTCTTATGGCAATTTTCTTAGGTTTAGCATTTGGGTTTATAATTATGCTTATTGCAAATCCTGGTAATGCTATTTCAGGTTTTAGATATATTATGTTTGGAGGTCTTAGAAGGATAGGTGACGTTTTTTATTTTGCAACACCTCTTATAATGACAGGCTTAGCTGTAGGATTTGCTTTTAGGATGGGGCTTTTTAATATAGGAGCCTCAGGGCAGTATACTATGGGGCTGTTTTTGCTATTTATGTTGGTTTTATGTGGAATCTTTCTGGACCAGCTCACTGGATAGTAGCAATTATTGCTGGTATGGTAGGAGGTATGATATTTGGGTTTATTCCAGGGGTGTTTAAAGCTCTATTAAACGTTAATGAAGTTATAACTTCTATTATGTTTAATTACATAGGGATGTACTTTGTAGATATGAAGATTCAAAATAATGCAGCTATGTATAATTCAAGTATGACAAGAACTAGGTATTTACCTGAGAGTTCCCAACTTCCATCATTAGGTGTTGTTGGGTCCAATGTTAGCGTAGGAATAATATTGGCCATTTTAATGGCAGTTGTTTTATATATTGTACTAGAAAAGACTACTTTTGGATATGAATTAAAAGCTACAGGATTTAATAAATTTGCTGCAGAGTATGCAGGAATGAAAGGTAAAAGAAATATCATACTAACGATGATGATATCTGGTGGTATGGCTGGTATTGGAGGAGCTTTCGCAATATTAGCACCTTCTGCAATTGCTGGAAGTAGTATGACTTACGAACCTATAAACATTATTGCTACTGCAGGATTTACAGGAATAGCAGTTTCCTTGCTTGGTAATTCTCACCCATTAGGTATAATATTTTCAGCAAGTTTTATATCATATATACAAAGAGGTGGAACATTAACCAGCTTAGTTGGCTTCAAACCGGAGATTATAGATATAGTAATTGCGGTTATAATTTACTTCTCTGCTTTTTCTATGATAATGAATACCTCTATTAAGAAATTCTTAATAGATAAATTTGGAAAAAATAATAAATATAAATCAAAAACACAGACTAATGGGGAGGGAGTAGAATAATGGAATTAATAAATTATTTAATTCAAAACACACTTCCCGTTGCAGTTCCCCTATTACTTGTAGCTTTAGGTGGAATGTTTAGTGAAAGAAGTGGAGTAATAAATATTGCCCTAGAAGGTATTATGTTGTTTGGAGCTTTTTTTGGAGCATTGTTTGTATTAGCTGTTCAAAATTCTGGAATGTCACCTCAGACGATACTCTTAACAGGAATGATTGTAGCAGCTGTTTCAGGATTAATATACTCTTTACTTCTAGCATTTGCAGCGGTAAATATGAAAGCTAATCAGGTAATTACAGGTACTGCACTAAATATGCTTATCCCCGCGGCTATACTTCTTTTTGCAAAGATGTTTTTTGGCAGCGACGGAGTAACAACAAATATAAGCTTTTATATACGAAAAATGCCTGTTTTAGGAAGTATTCCGATACTTGGTCCTATGCTTTTTCAAAATACATATTTAACTGTTATTATCGGCTTCATTTTCTTAGGCATATCGACTGTACTTCTTTACAAAACTAAATTTGGCCTAAGATTGAGAGCTTGTGGGGAACATCCACATGCAGCGGATTCTGTAGGTATAAATGTATACGTAATGAGATATGCTGGTGTTAGTCTATCTGGAATTCTCGCAGGAATGGGAGGTTTCTTCTATTCAGTAGGTGTTATGGATGGAAATGTAAGCGGCCATACAGGAGTAGCAGGCTTTGGTTTTTTAGCATTAGCAGTTATGATATTTGGACAGTGGAAGCCAGGAAAAATTGTTCTAGCAGCATTATTCTTTGCTTTTTTAAGAACTCTTGCATATTCTGTATCATTAATACCATTTTTATACAATTTAGGAATTGATCAGACTTATTACAAAATGCTTCCCTATTTAGCTACAATGTTTGTACTAGCTTTAACATCTAAAAAGTCAAGAGCACCTAAAGCTGAAGGGATACCATACGATAAATCAAGCAGATAATATAAGGAAATAAAAAAGGCATCTTCGGGTGTCTTTTTAAATTGTGAAATATTCAAATCACTTGAAATATATTCATATTACTATATAATGTTCTTAGTAAAAAAATATGGAGGGAAAAATGACAAAGAGAATTTTATACCCGAATAATTACAAAAACAGCTTAGATGTATTGGAAACAGAAATTGCTATAAAAAAAGTAAAAGACTTTTTTCAAGATTCTTTAGCTCAAAATTTAAACTTAACTCGTGTATCGGCACCACTGTTTGTAGCACCTGAAACAGGACTAAACGATAATTTGAATGGATACGAAAGGCCAGTTAGTTTTACTATGAAAGATTTGTACGAAAAAAAGGTTGAAATAGTGCAATCATTAGCTAAGTGGAAAAGGATGGCTCTAGGCTACTATGGATTTGACGCTGGTGAAGGTATATATACGGATATGAACGCAATTAGAAGAGACGAAGAATTAGATAATATCCATTCTATTTATGTTGATCAATGGGATTGGGAGAAAATAGTACTAAAGGAAGACAGGACCCTTGATTATCTAAAAGATACTGTAAAAAAACTCTAT
>DATFJV010000030.1:0-58351 GCA_035268985.1 Anaerovoracaceae bacterium
TTGAAAGAGTTGCAGATGCTATGATAGCACAAGGCATATTATAAACTAGTATAAATAAATCGACTAGGAGAGGAAATTAGTTAATTTCCCGACTTCTCACAACACCGTGCGTACGGTTCCGTACACGGCGGTTCAATTTCATACTAAATATGAACCATATGATAGAGGTCTAGTAGAAATACTAGACCTCTTTGCATTATTTACAGCTCTACACATTATGAACGACCTAGCTACTCTTGCGTAGCTTTGCTTTTATTTATTCCCAGTTGAATTAGACTTCTATATCTTTTGCCTAATTTCTTCCACTGTTTCCAAATACACATTCTCAACGTGAACCTCCTATGTGCATCTATTTCCTTGCACACCGTTTTCATCTGACTAATTCTGTAGTAATTTACCCAGCCCCTAATAACTTGATTCCACTTCGTTATTCGGCAACTCATACTGACACTCCATTTCCTTGATGTTAGTTTTTAATCTTTGCCTTAGTCTATCCGCTTAAATCTGATGAGGTTTTATCTTGTACAGTTTTGCTCTTCTATCATAGAAGAATCCAAAGCCAAGATATTTTATCTCATTTGGTTTATCAACTTTGCTTTTACCAGCATTCACCTTTAAATCTAATTTATTTTCAATGAATTTTGTAATGTTTTCCATTACTCCATTGGCTGATTTTTCGCTTCCTATAAAGATAATGCAGTAATTTGCATACCTAACGAAGTTTAGTCCTCTCCTCTCAAATTTATTATCTGGTTCGTTTAGCATTATATTACTAAGTAGAGGAGATATATTTCCACTAACTAAGTACTTTCGAATTCCATTACAGAAACTTCTTCACTACTACGACTTCAACTGACTTCGCCTTATATCTGATTTCTGTTCGTCAGACTAGAGATTTGCATAGTTCTTCCTTCAGATTCTATCTCACGATAGACACCCTTGCCTTCGGCTATGTGCTTTATTTTTTAACTACCTCCGCACTTGGGACTTTCACCCTTTAGATTATGCCCCTTCTGGGCTAACATCTAGAACCGACATTTAAATGTCGGTTCTTTTTACATTTCTATTAATTTTTTTACCGAAAATAAATATAGATAAGAATCTTTTACCCTCTTGTTTAACCCTTTTTCCAAAGCCTCCTTATATATGTCCATTTGTTTCTGATAGGTTTCCTTTATTCTCAGCTTCTCTGTTTCATATAAATCTTTTCTTATTGCACTGGATTTATAGTCTATCAGTGTTATTTCGTCATCTTCGATAAAGTAGCAATCTATTATACCTTGGACTAATACTTCTTCTCCCATATGGACCATATTCATTGTAAACGGTTTTTCTCTATATAAATTATTGTTATTAAAGGCACTTATACACCTTGATCCTAATTCACTATCAAAAAACTCATATATACCAGTTATATCAAGTTTTTGCAGTATTTTCAGTTCTATAAATTTTTTACTAACTAATTCATCACAAAGTTTTTCTATATACTCTTCTCTATTATTTTCCATTTGCTTATAATCGATAGTCTCCATGATTTTATGATATGCATTACCTATTTCAGTGGCTTTAATACTAGATTGTTTATCAACAAACTCAGGGATATTAATCTGGGTGCTTTCAATCTTTTCAATTAGCTTTACTTGCTTTTTCTCATTTAATTCACTTACACTGTACTTGGACTTCAAATTACCCGCTTCTTTAAATTCATATTCATACTCTAGTCTGCTTTTGATTTCATTATAAATTTCTTCGTCATATAGTCCGCCAAATTCTTTCACTAATTCTTTAACACTATCTGTTTTTTTTGCATCTCTTCGGAAATCTAAATAGTTTTCATCATCATATACTTTTTTTATTTTATTACTTTTTATCAAATCTCCTAATATTTTTAAATATGACCCTTTGCTAGATTCAACCTTATCTTTAGGTAAGTCCGAATCTATGGCCATCATAATTAATTGTTCTCGGGCTCTTGTCATTGCGACGTAAAGAATTCTTAGCTGCTCTTCATATTCTTCGTTTTTAATCTGTTCTGAAATCAGTTTTTGCATAATAGTTTTGCGTTTATAGCCTTTATGCTTATTAACATATGGCAAACCTATTCCAACTTTACTATTAATAGTAGCAACTGTATTCAAAGTACTGTAGTTCAGCTTTTTGCCCAATCCTCCTAAAATAACTAACGGAAATTCCAAACCCTTACTTTTATGTACAGTCATTATTCTAACAAGGTTATCTTCTTCTCCGAATATCTTAGCCTGGCTTGTCCTAACTTTTTTGGTTTTTAAAACATTTAAATAGCTTACAAAGTCATGTATTGTCCCCAATTTATTAACTTGAAAATCTAAAGCTTTATCAACTAAAGCCCTTAGATTTGCTTGCCTCTGTTTACCCCTGGGCAAAGTTCCCACATATAAATAATAGTTACTATCTATCAATATTTTCCAAATCAGCTTATCTACACTCATTAAGCTAGACATCATTCGCCAATCCGAAAGTTTATTTCTTGCACAAACACATTTGCTTTTTAAATCTGCACTATCCCCCGTATCTATGTATTCATTAAATGCTTCCCAATAAGGACCTTTCATTTTATTGGCTCTAATCAAGCCAAGTTCCTCTGCGTTAAAGTCGAACATCTCCGAATGTAACACCGACAATAGCGGGACATCTTGTTTCATATTATCTAATACACAAAGCAACTCATAGATTGCATTTATTTCTATTGTATTAAAATATCCATCATCATCGCTAACATAGGAGTTTATTCCCTTGGCAATAAGTTCTTTGTAGTATTTTTCAGCTTGATTTTTTGTACTTCTTAATAGAATTACAATATCTTTTGGTTCCAAAGATCTTGTAACATCATTTACAGAATCATGAAATTTTTCACCCAGTTTTTCACTAATTAATTTTGCAGTAGCTTTAGCTTCAATTTCAACTTTATCCAAATAATTTACATTATACGTATTTTGATTATTCTCCATATTAATTATATGTAATTCGGGGATCGAATCAAACTCTCCATCATATGGAATACCTTTATATAATTTAGCCGAATCATCATATTCATACATTAATAATTCAAAAACATGATTTATAAAATCTATGATTTTGCCTTTACTTCTAAAATTCTTGTTTAAATCCACTATTAAAGATTCTATATTTTCGGATTTAGCATAAGCTTCTCTAGTATCCATAAAAATCTTAGGTTCTGCCTGTCTAAAACCATAAATACTCTGTTTTACATCCCCTACTTTAAACAGATTATTGTTCCTTGAAACTTTGGAAATCAATTCTTCTTGTATATAATTAGTATCTTGATATTCGTCAACGAAAATGTAGTTTAATCTATCCTTTATAACATTTCCAATTTCATGATTTTCTAATATCTTAAGGGTTTTATGTTCGATGTCACTAAAATCCATAAGTCCTTGTTTCTCTTTGGTTTTACTGTAACTCATTTCAAATAATTTCAGCAAATCCAAATAGTATTTTGTGTAATTTTGACATTTTGATAGTTCTTCTAATTGATCTTCCAACTTGTTTACAAAATATTCTTTTTTTAATTTTAAAACAATTTCTTTCGCGGCATCCCTATAAGATATTATAACTTCTTTTATTTCCTCCCATGGAAGTTTATCTTCTTTTTTTACACTTAACCTTGAAAAACTATAATTGTTAATTGCTTTGAAGAATTCTTCAGAATCCACGTCTTTTGATTTCTCAATTAACCCTTTTATTAAAAGTTTATCTGAGTTCAATATCCCTTTGGCGCTTTCTATTGTCTCTATTTCTTTTACGTTTAATGCTTCCTCGATAAAATTCAAGGCGGTAGCCAATTTATCGTCAACAATTTCTTTAACACGATTAATTAATTCACTGTCATCAATGTCATTACACTTATGCTCCGCCCATTCAAAATAATTTGGGATACTTCTTAATCTATTGTAATTTCCTACCATTTCATTCATCAGCTGTTCTTCATTACGATCACTGGAATAAAGGTTTAAAAAATCAACAAAAGAACCATCTTTGATTATTTCATCATTTAAAAACCCTTTTGAAAATATTTCACTTATAACCTCATTCTCCATAATAGCTGATTGAACCTCATCACAAACTTTAAAATCAGGTTCAACATCTATAGTATAGTAAAATTCTTTAATAATTTTAATCGCAAAGCTATGGAAAGTACAAATATATGCTTTATGCATTTTATCAAGTTGCCTTATTAACTCTTTTTTCTTGCTTGGATTTTTTTGGATTTCTGCTTTTATTGCTTTTGATATTTTAGCTTTTATTTCAGACGCTGCAGCATTTGTAAAAGTAACCACAAGCATATTATCAATGTCAGATTTACCGTCTATAATTATTCTAATTATTCTTTCAACTAAAACAGCCGTCTTCCCTGAACCCGCTGCTGCTGATACTAAAATATTTTTATCTGTAACTTCTATTGCTTTTAATTGTTCGTCTGTGAATCCCATAATAATCCTCCAAATACGTTTTAATATTAACACCTAGGGGTATTTAAGTCAATGAAATGGGTTTTTACAAAAAAACATAAAACAATTTTATAATAGTATTATTATAAACGATAATTTGATATAATATAATAAAGATTTTTAAAAAACATCAGCAAATACACGGAGGTTAACTATGGCAAGAGATATTAAGCCTACTATGCTAATGATATTAGATGGCTACGGCTCTAGGGAAGAAACTTACGGAAACGCAATAAAAGCAGCAAATACTCCTAATCTGGATAAACTGTTTTCTAGTTACCCATATACAGAATTAAATGCATCTGGCGAAGCTGTGGGATTACCGGAAGGTCAAATGGGGAATTCTGAAGTTGGACATTTGAATATAGGTGCTGGAGATATCATATATCAAGAACTGACTAACATAACTAGGAGTATAAGGAATGGAGAATTTTATCACAATCCATCTTTAAAAGATGCTATGAAAAATGCGAAAATTGAAGACCACGCTCTTCATATAATGGGATTACTTTCTGATGGAGGAGTTCATAGTCATATAAATCATCTTAAAGCCCTACTCAAATACGCTAAAACTGCAAATGTAACAAAAGTATATATTCATTGTTTTTTAGATGGTCGAGATGTCCCCCCTAAGAGTTCATTGGAATATATCAAAGAGCTCGAAAGATATATGAATGGACTAGGCCTAGGTCAAATATCTACAATTACAGGTAGATTTTATGCCATGGATAGAGACAAAAGATGGGAACGTTTAGAAAAAGCATATAATGCGCTAACTCTGTGCGAAGGAGTAAAAGTTGACAACCCTAGGGATGCCATTGAATTAGCTTATGAAAGGAACGAAACTGATGAGTTTGTATCACCTACGGTTTTGAGCCAACGAAGCATTGAGGACGACGACTCTGTTATCTTCTATAACTTTAGACCTGACAGAGCAAGGGAAATAACTAGAGCTTTTGTGGATCCAGAATTCAAGGGATTTAAACGGAAAAAAACAGTTAATAATTTGGTTTACGTTTGTATGACACAGTATGATCCTACTATACCAAATGTTTTGGTTGCTTATCCTCCTAAAAAAATAAAAGTAACTCTAGGTGAAACTATTTCTAAAAATGGATTAAGGCAGCTTAGAATAGCAGAAACTGAGAAATACGCTCATGTTACTTTCTTCTTTAATGGAGGCATTGAAACCCCTTATAAAAATGAAGATCGCATATTGATACCTTCACCGAAAGTCCCTACATATGATATGCAACCTGAAATGAGTGCATACGAAGTTACTGAAAAAGTAATTTCTGAGATCGATAAAGAAAAATACGATTTAATTATACTTAATTATGCAAATGCAGATATGGTCGGACATACCGGCAATTTTGGCGCCGCAGTAAAAGCTATAGAAACTTTAGACAAATTAGTTCCAGAAGTTGTGGAGGCCATATTAAAGCATGAAGGTCAATTATTAATAACTGCAGACCATGGTAATGCTGATACTATGCTAGATGAAAAGGGTGCTTTAGTTACAGCACATTCTTTAGCTAAAGTTCCTTTATGTCATGTAAGCGCTGATCCTAAAATTTTAAGCGATGGTGGAAAGTTATCAGATATTGCCCCTACAATATTAACGCTAATGGGTTTAGACGTACCTGATTATGAAATGAAGGGAAAGGTTTTAGTAAAATAGGTAATAAAATGCAAGATGGTCAATTACAAATATATACCGGAAACGGAAAAGGAAAAACAACAGCTGCTGTTGGATTAAGTGTTCGAGCCGCAGGAAAAGGCTTAAGAGTTTATTTTGCAGAATTTATTAAAGATATGGAATATGGTGAAATTTCCATATTACGTAACACTGAAAATATTGACGTAAAACTTTATGGAACTGGAAATGGGTGTTTAATCGATAGGCCCCTTGAAGATGCTGACACAATTGCTGCAAAAAAAGCATTGAAAGAAATCGAAAACATAATGAACAGCAATGAATATGATGTTATTATATGTGATGAATTAAATGTGACGATGGCCCTAGGTATATTAAAGGAAAAGGATATACTTGATTTTATGAAAAAGAAACCTTCTGACATAGAACTTGTAATAACTGGAAGAAACACCACTGATAGTCAAATACAAATGGCCGATTTGGTAACTGAAATGAGGGAAATAAAACACTATTACACCACTAAAAAACTTCTTGCAAGAGATGGGATAGAAAGATAAGGAAGCCAAATGGTTTCCTTATTTGTTTAAAAAACATTCAATCGCTTCAAGATATCCATCAAAGCCCTTGCCTGATATTGTCTTTAATGCTACCAAGGATACATATGATATTTTACGAAAGTCCTCTCTTTTATCAACCTCACTTAGATGCACCTCAATAGTAGGAAGATTAACTGCCTTTAAAGCATCTAATATGGCCACGCTAGTATGTGTATATGCTGCAGGATTTATTATTATACCATCATATTTATTTTCCAAGGAAGACTGAATAATATCAACAAGTTCACCTTCATGATTTGATTGGAAAACACTAATATCTATTCTTTTGCTTTTCCCAAAATCCATTATTTCATCAACCAATTCTCTATATCCTTTTTTACCGTATATTTCAGGTTCTCTAACGCCTAACATGTTTAAATTTGGTCCATTAATAACTAGTATTTTCATTGGTCCTCCTAGACTTGATAGAATTTATCTATTTCATTTTTTATTTTCTGAGAATAGTTTTTTAGCTCCTTATAATAGCTTCCCTCAAAATCTCTGTTGTTTTCAACAGTTATATCTGCTAACTTTTCATATAGATGAGATCTTTCTTTGTATAATGAATCTACACCTTTTCTCTTTGAAATGGGCCTCCCGTTTTTTGAAAGAAGTTTTAATTCTCTTTTAATATATATACATATGCTATTTTCCTTTAAAAGGTCAAAATTATCATCGGATATAACTACGCCACCACCTGTTGCAATTATATAACCATCCTTTTTTGATAATTCCCTAAGCGTTTCCGTCTCTAATTTTCGAAAATACTTTTCTCCCATTTTCGGATTATCGAAAATATCACTTATGCTCATTTTGGCTCCCTCAACTACCTTTCTATCTAAATCGATATATGGTCTATCTAGCAAGTTGCTAAGACCTTTTGCAACTGTCGATTTCCCACAGCCAGGCATCCCTATAAGCATTATGTTTTGGGTTTTTTTAAGTATTTTATTATTTATTTTTTCCACTTGTAAATCGTCTTTATCCAATACTCCCCATGCTTCTGCAGACTTAATAGCTTGAGCTACCAACATTCCCATTCCAGATATTGTTTTTACCCCTATTTTTTCTGCATCTAGTAAAAGCTTCGTCTTATTTGGATTATAGATTATATCAATTACACTTTCTAGCTTGGTAAAACTTTCAAGATTAACATCACTATTTTCTAGGGGAGATTTTCCATTATTTGGATACATTCCTACAGGTGTTGTATTAATTATAGCATCTGCATCTAGGTGATTATTCATATTAGAATAATTATCTTTACCATTTCTTGATATAATTACATAATTATAAACACCTTTTATCTCAAGAGCCGCTTTTACTGCTCCAGAAGCCCCTCCACTTCCTAGAATAATTACTTTTTTTAGTGATCCCGCTTTTCTCAATAGATATAAAACACCCTCTACATCTGTATTATGGCCAACAACTTTGCCTCTCTCATAATATAACGTGTTTACTGCTTGGGCTAATTTCGCTTCTTTCGTTAAAATATCGCAAAACTCTATCACATCTATTTTATACGGAATTGTTACATTAAAACCTTTGTAATCTTTACTCTTTATTACTTCTTCTAAGTTCTTTATGTTGGGAACTTCAATAAGTTCGTAACTATAATCTCCTAGAATATTATGAATTTTTTTAGAAAAGCTATGCTTTAATGTTCTACCAAGTAAACCATATTTCCTAGACATTAAATCAACTCCAGATAACTACCAAGATACCTTACCTCTTCACTTAAATCATCCAATTCACTAATTAAATTGTTAAATGATTCTGAATAAACAGAGCCATCCACATCAAAATAAAACATATACTCAAAATCTCTATCTTTTATTGGTCTACTCTCCAATTTGATTAAATTTATTCCTAACACGAAAAATCTTGACAAAACTTTGTAAAGGGCACCCGGCTTATTGGATATCACCATCATCAAACTTGTCTTATCTGCGCCTGGATAGATTTCAAGATCTTTTGTTATGCAAATAAATTTTGTGTAGTTGTTACCACTATTTTGTACTGATGATGCTAAAATCTCGAGATCGTATAATTCTGCACAAGTGTATGACGATAATGCTGCAATATCATTTCTCTCAGATTCTCTGACCATTTTTGCCGCTACTGCAGTATTTTCGCATATAGTTATTTTAATATTTTTAAAACTCTTTAAGTAATCTGAACACTGTAAAAATGCTTGTTCATGGGATACAATTTCTTTTATATCTTCACTTTTGGTCCCTTCATTTACAAGAAGATTATGATCAATTTTTATTCTAGCACATCTTGCTATATGAAAATTATATTTCATCATCAAATCATATATTTTATTTACTGAGCCTGCCGTACTATTTTCTAAGGGCAATACTCCGTATTTACATAAACCATTTTCTATAGCTGCAAATACTCCTTCAAAGTTTTTCATATATAATATACATGGCACGTCAAAAAATTTGTCACTTGCCATTTGAGCATAAGCACCTTCTATACCTTGACAAGCTATGGTTTCATTCTTAGGAAAAGCTTCAGGCGTATTAGCTAGTGCATTTTTGAATGATTCATAAAAGCATCCAGCTTTTTTTGTTTTCTTTTGCTGGTATTCTTTGCTCATGTCAAATAGCAAGGAATATAAAATCCTTGTATAAGCTTCCATTTCTGGCTCAGCCTTCTTTGCAAGTTCCATCAACTTTTCTCTTTCCCTAGTTCTATCTAAAATTGGTAGATTTTCATCTTTTTTAGCTTCTGCAATTTTTCCAGAAACCTTCATTCTTTTTGCTAATAAATCCACTATGTTTTCATCAATATCATCTATTTCAACTCTTAAATCATCTAATTTATTTACCATATCTTCTCCTATTCACATATCATATCATATATTGCGAAGGCTGCCATTGCTTCAACAACAGGTACTGCTCTAGGTACAATACAAGGATCATGTCTGCCGTTAATTTCAATATCAACACATTCATTTGTCTTTAAGTTTACACTTCTTTGAAGCCTACTTATTGATGGCGTTGGCTTAAACGCCACCCTAAAGACTATAGGCATTCCCGAGGATATTCCTCCTAGTATGCCTCCATGATTGTTGGTAACCGTTTTTATTTCATCATCTACAGCAATAAAATCGTCATTGTTACAAGAACCTCTCTTTTGGCTACCTTCAAAACCACTACCAAATTCTATTCCTTTAACAGCTGGTATACCAAATATGCTCTGTGAGATTCTACCTTCTATTCCTCCAAATAAGGCATCCCCAATACCTTTTGGCATGCCGGTTATCTCACATTTAATAACTCCACCAACAGAATCTCCTTCTTTCTTAGCTTCTGTTATTTTATTAAACATGCTAGCACCCTTTACCCCGGCAATTTCATCTATTCTGGCAATAATATCTATACCTAATATTTTTAATTGTTGCATGGCAATCCCGCCTGCTATACACATCGGTGCCGTCATTCTTCCTGAGAATTGAGCTCCTCCCGATTTGTCCATGCTTTCTCCAAATTTAATAAATGATGTAAAATCAGCATGTCCAGGTCTAGGTATGTTTTCAAAGTTTTTATAATCATTTTTTTTAACATTCGTATTTTTAATAATTGCGCATATTGGTGCTCCACATGTTTTGCCATTTACTAATCCAGAGAGAAACTCCACCTTATCAGGTTCTTTTCTGATGGTTGAAAACTCATCCTTTCCTGGTGCTCTTCTGTCTAAAAAGTTTTGCAATTGTTCTTCATCAATTTTTAAACCTGCTTCTAGACCATCAATAACTACCCCTATAGCATTTGCATGTGATTGCCCAAATATTGACATTTTTATTTTATTGCCTATAGTACCTGACATTATTCGCCCTCCATAAATATTATGTCTCCATTGATTCCTTTCGCAACTTCAAAGAAATCGGGATACGATTTATTAACAGCCTCGCCTCTTTTTATTATAACTCTTTTTTCACACACTATGGAAGCAATGGCTAACATCATAGCTATTCTGTGATCATTATATGAATCTAAAGGAATTATACTTCCTCTTAGCCCTCCATCTTTACCTTTAATTAACAGCTCATCATTTCTTATATAAACATCTCCACCTAAGCTTTTTAAGCTTTCTGCTGTGCTCATTAGTCTATCACTTTCTTTTAATTTGAGTCTACTTGCATTATATATCTTAGTATTTCCCACAGCAACTGATGCTAGAAGAGAAACAATAGGAACTAAATCAGGGATATCCGATGCATCTATATCTATCCCTACCAATTTATTTTTTTTAACAAATATTTCATCCAAGTTTGTTTCTACGATCGCACCCATTTCTTTTAATATTTTTATTATAGCTTTATCTCCTTGAAGAGTATTTAAATCAAGGCCTTTTATAGTAAGCCCATTTTCTAGTAAGGCTCCTGCACATAACCAAAATGCCCCATTGGACCAATCACCTTCAATGTATAAATTATTTAATTTATATTTTTGGTTTCCTTTAATTTTATAATTTTCTATTTTAATACCACTTTTATTTAAAACATCTAAAGTCATATTTATATATGATTCTGATTCTTTCTTTCCTAATATGTTGATATGGCTGTCTCCGTCCAACAATGGCAAAGCAAAAAGTAAACCAGAAATATACTGAGAAGATACATCTCCCCTTATATTGAAATTCCCTGCCTTTAGTTTGCCTCCTACTTTGATATTTCCATCTTTTAATATCTCTATTTTCATACCATGCTCAACTAAAACATTTTTCAAATCCTTCAAAGGTCTTTTGTTCAATCTGCCTTCAGTGACAAATATGCCTTCTTTACCCAGTGCCCCTGCTAAGGGCAGTAAAAACCTTAATGTGGATCCACTTTCTTTACAATAGTATTTGTTATCATTGGATAAAATTGATTTTATACATGCTTTGGTTGCTTCTATATCTTTAGACCCATATATATTTTTGATTTCAAGCCCACTTAAAGCTGCTGCAATGATTTTTCTATGCGCAACGGATTTAGATGGTATTATATCTACGCTGTCTGATATGTTTTTTAAATTTGCAGATACTTTCATATATCTCCTAACTCAAACCGGTTTTTAAATATTCCTTCAATTCTTCCATATTGATTTCCACTATTCTCGTATCGCCTATTTTATATGGGATTATTAAATTAATTATTCCATTAGATCTTTTTTTGTCCAATTCCATTATTTCATATAGTTTACTAAAATCATACTTCACTTGCAAATCAAAACCAAATTTTATCAATATGTTTTTTATTTTATAGTATTCATCTTCCTTTAATATTCCTTTAATCATAGATGCTTTTGAAACTATGTTTATCCCCATGGCAACTGATTCTCCATGTGAACATTTGTAATCACTAGCTATTTCAATTCCATGACCAAATGTATGACCTAAATTCAGAAGCATTCTGCTGCCTTTATCATATTCGTCAATTTCAATGAGCTCTGCTTTTGACTCTAAAGAAGTTTTAATAATTCTCTCATAGTCAAGGTCCTCTGCATCCATAAGATAATTTAACAATTCGGGTTTATTAATAACCCCATATTTGATTATCTCTGCAAACCCATCTCTCTTAATATCTTTAGGCAATGTCAAAAAGAAATCTGGATCAATTAGCACTATCTTAGGCTGATAAAATGTTCCCGCTAAGTTTTTACCACTATTTAAATTAATAGCAGTTTTGCCTCCCACTGAAGAATCTGTCGCAGCTAGCACAGTTGTTGGAACCTGAATAAACTCAATTCCCCTTAAGTATGTGGATGCTACAAACCCCGTGAGATCTCCAACAACTCCTCCCCCAAAGGCAACTAACGTATCAGATCTTGTAAATCTATTATTTGCTAAGTATTCGAGTAACTCCAAATAAATCTTGCCACTTTTGGAAGTCTCCCCTGGTTTTACAACAAATATCAATACATCTTTTTTTGTATAATTGATCTTTTCTTTAAGTTTAATACCATAAAGGCTATAGACGTTTTCATCTGTTACAATACATATTTTGTTGTTCGCATATTTTAGCAAATCCCTAAATATACCCTTTTCAACAATTACCTTGTAATCCCTTGAACATTTAACATTAACTATCTGCATTTCCCGTCTACCTTTTCTTTTATATTTCTTCCTTCAGCTAACAGCTTTTTTAATTCATCTTCATTATTATTTTCAAGCGCCTCTTTGTAATTCATAAGTTCAGATACAAACTCATCTAGTTCTTTTATTAAACAATCTTTATTATTAATAAATAGTTCTGACCACATATCTTCATTTAAATATGCTACTCTTGTTAAATCATTATAGCTGCCCGCAGAATACCCATTATGTTTTTCGGCCGTAGGGCTTTTAACAAAAGCATTTGAAACAAGATGTGCCATCTGAGATGTATATGCAATCATTTCATCGTGATTTTTAGAGGTTGTCACAGTAATTTTGCTAAAGCCAATTGGTTTGAGTATCTTTTTGACTTCATCTATAAAAAATAAGTCGTTATAATCCTTAGGAACTAACACCATAGGTGCACCATTAAATAAAGAGCTCCTACTATGCTTAAAACCCGAGAGTTGTTTCCCTGCCATTGGGTGCCCACCCACAAATTTGAAATTTTTTTCTTCAGCCAATTCAAAAGCTTTATCGCATATGCTTCTCTTTATTCCACAAGTATCAATTACTATAGCATTTTCATCAATTAAATTTCCCTTCTCGTTTAAAAAATCCAAAGTCGCTTTAGGATATATGGCTATTATTATCAATTCACATTCACTAATATTTTCATCAGTCAATTTTTCATCCACTGCACCTGACATTATAGCAAAATCCAGTACCGATTCCTCTTTATCATAACCAACAATACTTGTATCACTATTATTTTTATATGCCTTCGCTATAGATCCTCCAATGAGGCCTAATCCCACTATGCCAACTTTCATGATATCGCTTCCTTTACTCTTCTAATCTTGCCCATTAATTGAGCAAATTGATCTGGTTTTAGCGATTGAGGTCCGTCAGATAAAGCTTTCTCAGGGTTATTATGCACCTCTATCATTAGTCCATCAGCTCCTGCTGCAACCCCTGCCAAGGACATGGGTTCAATTAGTGCTCTTTTGCCCGTAGCATGACTTGGATCTACTACTACCGGTAAATGTGTCAAACCTTTTAGAACTGGCACCGCCGAAAGATCCAACGTGTTTCTCGTCGCGGTTTCATAAGTCCTAATTCCTCTTTCGCATAAAATTACTTTCTCATTTCCTCCCGCCATAACATATTCTGCACTCATAAGTAATTCATTTATAGTTGAAGACATACCTCTTTTTATTAGTATTGGCTTATCAACTTTTCCTAGCGCCTTTAGTAATTCAAAATTTTGCATATTTCTAGCTCCAACTTGAATTATATCAACATCTTCAAAATAATCCAAATGTTCTGCATTCATGATTTCCGTGATTATAGGTAATCCTGTTAATTCCCTAGCCTTAATCATAAGTTTAATACCTTCTTGTTTCATTCCTTGGAATGCATAAGGTGAGGTTCTTGGCTTGAAAGTTCCTCCCCTAAGAATATTTGCTCCAGACTTTTCAACGGATTTAGCTATTTCAGTAATTTGCTCTTCTGATTCAACTGAGCAAGGTCCTGCAATAGTTACTAAACTACCATCACCAATTCTTACTCCACGGGTTTCAATAACTGTATCGTCTGGATGAAACTTTCTATTAGCACTTTTATATGTTTCTGTAACTCTTTTTACAGATTCAACTATATCTAACAGCTCTATCATTTCCATGTCTAAAGGCGTTGTATCGCCAATTATACCTAAAACTGTTCTGTATTCTCCATCTGAAACATGCACTTTTAATCCTTGCATCTCAAACCACTCTATGAGGTGTTTTTTCTGAGGTTCCGTGGCATTTTGTTTTAGTATAGCAATCATATTAGCTCCTTTCAATTAAAAAAACTCACAGCGACTTTTACTGTGAGTTTGAATTTATAGTTATTAGGTTACCCCATTAATAATTCATTACAGCAAAATCACTCTTACTTGTTGCTAAAGTAAAAGTAATAATAGTATTCTGCTGCAAAAAATAAATTATTCATACCTAACTCCTTCATTTTTTTATGGTAACATATTATGTAAATAAATACAAGTATTATTTTGTTTTTTGTATTATTTAACATTTTTATTCTTGAGATATTTTTTTGTAAGTAATTAGCCCTTCTGATATTTCATGGGCAGCAAAACTAACCGGCCTTTCTGCTTTTACATTAGTTATAACTGGCTTACCTTCAATAATATCCCTAGCTCGCTTAGCTGTTAACATTATCAATGTGTATCTACTATCTGTTTTATCCTTTAAATCTTCGTTAATTGATGGGTATAGCATCATTTTACTGTTCCTCCCCAAGTTTTTTTAATATTTTTTCTTTATAATCTTTAACTTTAAAATGCTCTGCTTGAATTATACTAATTATGTTCCCCACTGCAATATCCAGTTTATCATTGATAACTGTATATTCATATTGATCGATAATCCCTATTTCATCTAAGGCATTTGAAAGTCTGTTATCTATATCATTATCCGTCTCGGTCCCCCTAGAAACAATCCTTCTCTTGAGCTCATTCATACTAGGTGGTAAAACAAAAACTAGAACAGCTTCATCATACGATTCTTTTACTTGTAAAGCTCCTTGTACATCTATTTCAAGAATAACATCCTTACCCTCTTCTAGTTTATCTAACACCATTTGTTTTGGTGTACCATATTTTTTGCCAAATACTTCAGCATATTCTAGAAACCCGTTTTGTTCAATTTTATTATCAAATTCGTCATTGTTAACAAAATAATACTCTATCCCATCCTCTTCTCCTGTTCTTGGTTCCCTTGTAGTCATGGAAATTGATATTTCAGCATTTATCTTTTCTACCACTTTTCTACAAATTGTGCCTTTCCCGGTTCCAGATGGTCCAGATATTACAAATAGTTTACCCCTATTACATTCTAAGAATTTACTTAATCTCATCAAATGCTCCTTTATGCTATTTCTTAGAGAATAATTTTATCATAGTCAAATTATATATTCAATGTTTATTCTATATTTTGAACCTGCTCCCTGATTTTTTCTATTTCGCTTTTTGCTTCTAGCATCTTATTTGTAATGCTTATATCATTTGCCTTTGACCCAATTGTATTTGCTTCACGATTCATTTCTTGTACAAGAAAATCCAATCTTTTCCCTATCGAAGTTTTATCACTATCTAAAATCGCCTTTACCTGGCCTATATGGGACTTCAATCTTACTATTTCCTCATCAATATTGGATTTATCTGCAAAAATAGCCGCTTCAGATAATATTCTTTCCTCAGGTATTTCAATCTCCCCTGATAACAAAGATGTGATTCTAGCTCTAAGCTTATCAGCATAATCTTTGCTTACTTCAGGAGCTCTTTTTTCAATATCATTTACGAGTTCAGTTATTATTTCCCCATGGCTTAAAACATCTTTATATAATTTTTCGCCCTCATTCATTCTCATGTCTAAATTACTTTTTACCGCTTCTTTTACTGGTATAAGAATACACTTTACTATTTCTTCTTCGTCCTCAGTATTAGGAAGAGCTTTAATTACATCTTGTTGAGTTGACAATAGCTCCAATGTTACCTTCTCTTCCAAATCAAATTCTTCATTTAGTTCCACAAAACTATCATAATATTTCTTTGCTAAAGCTTTATTAACTCTAATATTTGTGTTAGTATCCGAAAAGTCCTCCATCATAATTGAAACTTCTATTTTGCCCCTTAATAGTACTTTCTTTATCTCGCTTCTAATCTTCTCTTCAGCAAAACTATATCTTCTGGGCATTCTGATATTAATGTCTCCATATCTGTGATTTACTGATCTAATCTCAACAGTTATATTTCTATTTTCATCCGAATATTCTCCACGTCCAAAACCTGTCATACTTTTTATCATCCGTTTTTCTCCTATCTATATACTATGATAATAAACAATTTTATCATTTATATCAAATAAAGTAAAGTAGAGTTACTTTTTATTGCTACTTAATCCAACATATGATATATTCTCATTAGACATAAAGGAAAGGATTTAATATGGCGTTTGACGGAATAATAACCATGTGCATGGTAAAAGAGTTAAGAGAAAGCATTCTCATGGGCAAAATAAACAAAATTTATCAACCCGATAAAGAGGAGCTCTTGATTAATATACATACGAAAAATGGTAATAAAAAACTGTATGGGACAACCTCTAGTCAGGGTGCTAGAATTTGTTTAATTGAAAATAGTTTTAAGAACCCTGAATCTCCTCAAAATTTTTGTATGCTCCTAAGAAAGCATATACAAAACGGGAGAATTAAGGATATTAGGCAAAAGAATTCAGAAAGAATAATCGAAATAGATATTGAGGCAATGAATGAGCTAGGATTTGCTGTATCTAAAAGACTGATTTTTGAAATAATGGGAAAGCATAGCAATATTGTTTTAATTGATATTAATAGCGGCAAAATAATCGACTCCATAAAAAGAATCTCGATAGATGTTAATAGGAAAAGGCAGCTATTACCAGGCCTTTTATACGAATATCCACCATTGCAAGATAAAATTCCTTTTAAGGAATTGGAAAATCATAAAGATTTGCAACTTATGGGGGATAAAAAGCAATTATTAAATAGCATATCGGGAATTTCTCCTGCTATAGCTGAAGAATTCGCCCAAGCTCCTAATCCAAAGGAATCTATAATAAACGCTATAAAAAAGTTGGACGATTCATTTGAGACAAAAATTTATATAAGCGATGGAAAACCTATAGACTTCCATGTTATACCATTAAAGGATTATGATAATTCAACCACAGTAATTGGTTTTGACTCGTTAAGCAATGGTTTAAATTATTTTTATGAACACAGAATTATTACAAATAGAACTAAGCAAAAATCTCAATCTCTGTTAAAATCAGTCAAATCATCAATAGAAAAAGCTGAATTAAAAAAGAAAAGATTATCCGAGGATTTATTGGGAGCAAAAAATTCTGAACAATATAAGCTCTATGGAGAGTTATTAACAGCAAATATTCATATTATTAATCCAGGGGATAAAAGCGTTGAGGTTTTCAATTACTATGATGGTGAATATATAAATATACCTTTAAGTGAGAAATTAAATCCCTCTAAAAATTGTCAAAGATATTTTAAAAAATATGCAAAATCTAAAACCGCAATAAAAGAAAAAACCCTTCAATTAGAAGAGAATAATGCTGACTTGGAATATTTATACTCTGTACTTAATCATATAGAAGGTGCTTCTAACACAGAAGTTTTAGATGAGATAAAAGAAGAATTAATTGAAACAGGATATTTAAGAAGAAAAAAAACTAAAAAGAATGTTAAGAAGAAAAGTTACAAACCTTCACCTCTCACTTATTACTTACAAAACGGTCAAAAAATTTTAGTAGGCAAAAACAATAAGGAAAATGATTACCTAACATTTAAGATGTCAAACAGAAATGACATATGGCTTCATACTAAAGATATACCCGGTTCTCATGTATTAATTCCATTGGAACCAGGTTTAACTATTGAAGACATAGATGAAAAAACAATTCATGAAGCAGCCGCGATTGCAGCTTATTACAGTAAAGCAGGCAGTTCTTCAAATGTACCAGTAGATTATGTTCAAATAAAATATGTAAAAAAGCCAAATGGTGCCAAACCAGGCATGGTTATATTCACCAACAATAGGACCATTTACGTAAGTCCTAAATTACCAAATAACTAACCCGATTACTTCGGGTTTCTTTTATTAAGTTTCTTTTTAGTTTTCTTTTTCATTATGGAATAACCAAAACGCCCTAATGGTTTATTATTAACTCTATAATATCCTCCATGGTTAAATGCAATTAAATCAGCTTTTTCTAACCAATACTTGCCACTTTTATCTATCAATTCCTCATTAACATGTACAGCAACTATTTCTGCTAAAAACATATCGTGAGATGGCAACTCCTTTACTTCAAAAACCTTGCACTCTATATTTATTGGAGATTCTTTAATCAATGGTGCTCTAACTTTATCCGCATCTTCCTTTGTCAATTTAGTCTCATGAAATTTATCAATCTCTTTTCCTGATTTTACACCACAAAAGTCCATTGATTTTATTAAATTTTCAGAAGTCAAATTAATAACAAATTCCATATTCTTTAATAATATACCATGGGAATATCTTGATTTTTTAACAGATATATAAGTCATAGGGGGTTTCGAGTTGATTATGCCCGTCCACGCTATAGTAATAATATTACTTTCTTCAATATTGCCTACTGTAACCATCACAGCTGGCAAAGGGTATAGCATTGTTGCCGGACTCACTCGTGTTTTGTTCACTTCTTTCCACTCCTTAATATTTTTAAAACTCTGCTAAAGTCCTCTGGTAATTCACTATCAAATTTAATAAATTCTTCTGTTCTAGGATGTTTAAAACCCAATGTTTTAGCATGCAATAACTGTCCTTTTAAATTAAATTCTTGCTTCTTGCTACCATAAATAAAATCTCCAACTAATGGATGTTTTATGTATGCCATATGAACTCTTATCTGATGTGTTCTTCCTGTTTCTAATACTGCTTTTATTAAAGTGTATTTCCCGAATCTCTCTAATACATAAATATTAGTTACAGCCTCCTTCTGGTTTAAACCGTAAACAGCTCTTTTTTTACGGTCCTTCCGATCTCGGCCTATAGGTTTATCAATTGTAATGATATCATCCTTAATATTGCTATCCACTAAAGCATAATACTCTCTAGTTGCTGAATGCTCTTCTAATTGCCTTGACAAAGAGTCATGAGCTATATCATTTTTGGCTAGCATCAATAAACCGCTAGTATCCTTATCGATTCTATGGACAATACCAGGCCTAATAACACCATTTATTGAAGACAATTTATCACCACAGTGATACATAACTGCATTAACTAATGTACCTTTATAATTTCCAGCCGCAGGATGAACCACCATTCCCTTAGCTTTGTTCACCACCAATACATCTTCATCCTCATAAACTATATCTATTGGTATGTTTTCAGGTTCTACATCTAATTCCTTAGCTAATGGAATATTAACGCAAATACTATCACCAATTTTAATTTTTCTATTCTTGGATAACTCGGCTACACCATTAACCGTCACTTGGCCATCTTCAATTAAATTTTGTATTCTGCTTCTTGACATATCAGTAATCTCAGTTGAAATAGCTGTATCAATTCTGCATTTATCTTTTTCGTTTGTTATTTCAATCTGAGGCATTTTTTTTTGTCCCTTTTTCTTCATCATAAAAAATAACAAATATACATAGTAAAGCACATCCAACAGAAATTGCTATATCTGCAATATTAAAAATAGGGAATATTCTAAAATCAAACATGTCTACAACATAACCATATACTATTCTATCAAAAAGATTACCTAATCCCCCACCAAGTATTAATGGAACTGATATTTTAAGCGTGATATGCATATTTTTATAATTCTTAATTAAAAATACTAAGCCTATAACTATTAATATAATTGGTATTCCTATTGTTAATAAATATTCACCTTCAAGCATACTAAAAGCAGCACCTGTATTTTTAATAAAGGTAAGATGAAAAAAGTCTTGTATTATTGGAAGACTATCTCCTTCTACAAAACTACTTCTTATTAAATTTTTAGTATACTGATCTATTATTATTACTACTGCAGTAATTAAAAATATGAACATATTTTCTCCATAATTAAATGCGAGGTTTTACCTCGCATTTTTAAACAATCTAGTTAAACAATGTTCCTTTTCCACTTAAGGTCATCTTATTATAGTTTTTCAATCCGTCTGCCAAATCATCAACAGTTGCCTTTTGAGAATCAAACGGTTTATAATTAGGTTCCAAAACATCATCAGTTGCTTCTTCCTTAGCAGTTTCCTCCTTAGGTTGTTCTTCCTTGGATTCTTCCTGTAAAAATTCTTCACTAGGTTTAGGTACTACTAGTGTGTCTTCAATAACGGGCTTTGCCTCGGGCTCACTTTCTAGCTCTTCTTTTAACTCTTCCCGCTCTTTCTCAAGTTCTCTGATTTCATCAAATTCAGTTAAGAATCCATAATCATCTGCATTGAATCTATTCATCTCATCTTCAAGCATTCTTTCATATTTATTTCTAAATCTTTCCACTTGAATTTTTAATTGAGACTGTTCTTCAATGAGTTTGGCAACATCTATTTTCGCTTGTTTTTTAATATTTTCTGCTTCTAGTTCTGCATCCTTCATTATAAGTTCAGCTCTTCTCTCAGCACTCGCTGAAATATCAGCCATAAGACTTTTTGCTGTTTCCAATGTATCAACAATAGAATTGTCAGCCTTCTGAGCTTCATGAAGCTGCTTTTCTAAAAATTTAATCTTATGTACCATATTTCTATTTTCATTCAACATTTTCTCATAATCCACAGTTAACAAATCTAAAAATTCATCAACTTCGTTGGCACTATAACCCTTTTTTTCTCTAGAAAATTCCTTCTTTTCTATATCTATAGGCATTATCATAATTAATTCCTCCTTTAAAGAATTATCTGTATTAATATAATCAATAATCTAGCTGTAATATCCACTAGAAAAAATGCAATTATAACAGAGAAATCAAACATGCCTGTATTGAACCTAGACATGAATTTTCTGCACGGTTCTACTATAGGTTCTGTCAATGTTATCATTACTTGGTATATTTTACCACTAGTACTATAAGGATTTCTTGCAAACCAACTTAGTATTGCTCTTGCCATCAACAATAACATTATTAGCTGTGAGAACCAACTAACAGCTCTTATTAAAAGATATTCCATAAACATTTACCTCCACGGGCTTTGATTTTTTTCGTCTTTGAAATCAGCTTTAGTATCACGCTGTACTGATGCAGCTATATTAACATTTTCTGGAGCAAAAATAAAGATATTATTTGCTACTCTTTGTACATTTCCATTCAAAGCATAGGTCGCGCCACTCAGAAAATCAAAAATCTTTCTTGCTACTTCTGTCTCAACCATCTCAAGATTTATGATAACTGGTTTTCTTCCCTTTAAGTTATCAACTAGTTTAGTACACTCTTCAAAGTTTTTTGGCTCTATCACAACAAGCTTGAATGGATTAGATGCATTTACAGAAAACTTTTTATCCACATAATTAGCTGGGGGTTCTTTGTTGTCAACATTTTTTTCACCAGACTTAGCTGAGGGTTTGCCTCTACTTTCATCATACATTTTTTGTCTTTCAGCTTCAATTTCTTCTTCAGTGATTTCTAATTCTTCATCATCTGCTTCTAAGCCGACTATTTTTTTCATAGCATCTCCAAAACCCATAATCATTCCTCCACTATTATTTTAACGATAATCTCTTAGCCCAAATATTGACGAGCCAACTCTTATTATATTTGAACCTTCTTCAATAGCCACTTCGTAGTCATTCGACATTCCCATAGACAAGAAATCCATCGAAACGTTACTATTAAAATTAACAGTCTTCAAATGTTCAAATATATTTTTTGTTTCCTTGAAATATTTTCTTGATAATTCAGGGTTTTCAAAAAATGGTGGAATACACATTATTCCCCTTATTCTAATATTTGAATATTTTTCGGAGATTTCTTTTATTAGTATTTCTACGTTATCAGATTCTATACCAAATTTTGTGTCTTCCATAGCCGAATTAATTTGAATTAGTATATCAATTACCAAACCATTCTGTATGGCTCTTTTATCAATTTCTTTTGCCAAATGTTCAGAATCTACAGAATGGATCATTACAACCTTATCTATAATATTCTTAACTTTATTTGTCTGCAAATGTCCAATTAAATGCCACTTAACAGGTTTTACATAGTCATATTTATCCAAAAGTTCTTGTACTTTGTTTTCCCCTATATCAGTTACACCAGCTTCTATAGCTTCATTAATTTCATTTACATTATGGAGTTTAGTTACTGCCATAAGCAAAATATCATCCGGATTTCTATCCGATCTAACGGCAGCTTTGCATTTCTTTTCTTCTATTCTCTTTATGTTTTCGCCAATTGACATATTTACCTCCTGCCTTATTTTAAATTTTTGGTGATTTTACAACTTCGTCATAAGGCTCTATGGTTTCCACAAGCATTCCATCATCACCATTATAGTATTTTGAATATAAAACCGATTGTTCATTATCGGTAGCAATTATCTTAATCGGTTTAAAAACATTTTCATCTAATTTGTTCTTTAAGTATACTCCTTTTTGGCCATCAATTTCAAGTATACTACTGTTATCAACGATTACACCAATTTCATTACTGATTAATATTTCTACTTCTTGTATTCTTTCAAACGCGGCATTTTTATAATACCTATTGCATGACAATATTATTCTTCTAAAGCCATTCACTTCATCATTTTGGTAAACGTCGCAATCAACGTTGCCACTTTGGAATCTCACTGTAAGCGTATCTCCTTCTGAATATAGGTTTTTCCTAGATTCATCTGTGAAAAATACAATATACCATCCGCCATTATCAACTATTTTAAAAACCGGTTCCTTTTTATAAACTTTTTCTTTTATTGGAAATACCGTTGCTAAATTAATGTTTACTATATCCGCCTTTTCAAGCTTAAACATGGTTTCAGGAGTAATAGTACTTTCATATCCATCAAAATGGTAAGTTACAACGCCTGCCTTCTTATTTGTATGCATTGGGTTTGAAATCGTAGAATCTCCTAGCCTGTTAATCGCCTGTGTGTATTGTTTTGTTGCTTCTTCAAGACCCAAACCTTCAATTTCTATTACTTTTGTACCTTGCTTTAACAGTTCACCTTCTTCCATAAGTCTATTAATCTGCCCTGATTTATTTGCAACATAAACTTCTTCATTTCTTACTAACAAAACTTGGGTTTCTTCTGTAACACTTAAAGCTCCGTATTCAGCAATGTAAGTTTTTTCTAGCATCCCCACCAAGGAAGGTATTAGATATATTATGATAGCTAGTGCTGCTACAACTGCTATATATATTAATATAAGTTTATTTTTTTTCATCCTAGTCCTTCATAGTATTTTACATTAAACTACCTGTGTTTACAATGATTATTTATACTTACCAAGAATTTTCATCTCGTCTTTATCTAACTCACCAGGATTCTTTAAAAATTCTTCAAATAAGTCAGGTCTATTATTTTTTGTTAACTCCAACGACTTTTCAAACTTCCACAATCTAATCAGTCTATGATTGCCATTACATAAGACTTCAGGCACCTCTTTTTTATAAATTTCTCTAGGTTTAGTATACTGTGGGTACTCCAAAAGTCCAGAATATATTGATTCCTCACTTACGGATTCATCCTTTGGCAAAACTCCTTCAACAAATCTGGAAACCGCATCGACTAATACCATCGCAGGAAGCTCCCCTCCTGTAAGCACATAATCACCTATGGTAATCTCCTCCATATTATATATTTCCAGAACTCGCTCATCCACACCTTCATAATGACCACAAAGTATGGTTATTTCGCCTCTATTTGACAAAGACTCTGCCATATCTTTATCTAATTTTTTACCTCGAGGCGACATGTAAATGTATTTTCCATCAAAACAATTTGATTCAATAGATCTTTTTATAGGTTCCACTTGCATAATCATACCGGGACCACCACCAAAAGGCGTATCGTCAACCCTATTATGTTTATCAAGGGAACAATCTCTTATATTAACTATATTTAATTCTATTATTCCTTTTTCAATTGCTCTTCCAACAATACTTTGTTGGATTGGTTCAAACATTTCAGGGAATAGTGTTAAAATATTTATCTTCATTTTTACTCCATAAAACCAGGAATTAATTCTATATAGATAACTTTATTCTGCAAATCTACTTTTCTAATAAATTCCTTTACTGCAGGTATGTACAATTCTTTATTATTTTCCGTCTTTACCTTGTACAAATCCTGTCCAGTATTCTGTGTTATATCAATAAGTTCACCAATATATCCATCTTTTATTTCATTTATCTTACAGCCTATTAAGTCTCTAATGTAGAAAGTATCTTCTGGTAATTCCTCCAAGTTGTTTGCATCAATAAAAAGTTTATTGGAAACCAATAGCTCGGCTTCGTTTCTATCTAATATCCCCTTAATTTTTATAACTGGAAGGCCCTTTTGGAACCTTTGCCCTTCGATTTTTACTAATCTAGTCTCCTTATCACTTTGCATGTATATTGAAGCACCCTCTTCATAATTGCTCCAATTATCAGAATAGGTATATACCTTTACTTCACCTTTTATTCCAACTGCAGAAACTATTTCACCTATTAGTATCAAATTATCTTTATCCATGGCTCCCCCATATCTTGTACACGTCCACTTATATTTTACTATATTAAGTATCTTATGTAAACATAAAAGTGAAGCTACTACATGAAAACGGAGCTCCGAAGAGCTCCTAAAATCTTTTATTCTTCAATAATTTCAACCACTACTTTTTTGTTTTCCTTTGTGGCAGCTGCCTTTACGACAGTCCTTATTGCTTTGGCAATTCTTCCTTGTTTACCAATTACTTTGCCCATATCATCCGGAGCAACTTTAAGCTTGATAACTTCATTATTACCTTCATTTGCTTTCGTAACAACCACTTCTTCAGGCTTCGCAACAAGTGATTTAGCAATAGCTTCAACAAGATTAGTCATATGGATCACCGCTTTCTATTCTATTTCAGCTAACTTAAGTAAACGCTTTACAGTCTCGGTTGGTTGAGCACCTGTAGACAACCATTTTTGTACTTTCTCAGCATCTATCTTTACTTCTGCAGGTTCCTTTAAAGGATCATAAGTGCCTATTTCTTCAATAAACTTTCCATCCCTTGGAGCACGAGAATCAGCTACTACTACTCTGTAGAAAGGCCTTTTATTAGCTCCTATTCTTTTCAATCTGATCTTTACCATTGTATTCCTCCTATTATTTATATTAAACCTTTAAACATCTTGTTTCTTTTAAGTGCTTTTGGGTTATTAAACTGTTTCATCATCTTCTTTGCATCGTCATACTTCTTTATTAAATTATTAATTTTACTAACCGGTTGACCACAACCTTTTGCTATTCGTTTCCTTCTGCTCGCATTTAAAATCGAAGGGTTTTGTCTCTCCTCTATTGTCATTGAATAGATTATTGATTCCATTTGTTTAAACTCTATTTCGCCATTTTCGATATCTGCTTCCTTTAATGAAATATTATCCATTCCTGGCATCATACCCATCATTTTACCGATTCCACCCATTTTTTTAATTTGTGACATCTGGCTTAAAAAGTCTTCTAAAGTAAACTGGTTTTTCTTTATTTTTGCTTCCAACTTGGAGGCTTGTTCTTCATTATAGTTTTCCTCTGCCATTTCTATCAAAGATAAGACATCGCCCATTCCCAAAATCCTCGACGCTATCCTCTCAGGATGAAACTGTTCGAGAGCATCATACTTTTCTCCTACACCCATAAACTTAATAGGTTTACCAGTTACCGATTTAGTAGAAAGCGCTGCACCACCTCTAGAATCACCATCCATTTTAGTCATAATAATTCCATCTATGCCTAATTTTGAGTTGAATCCTTCGGCTACATTGACTGCATCTTGACCTGTCAATGCATCTACAACTAAAAGAATTTCATGGGGCCTTATTTCTTTTTTAATGTTAACAAGTTCGTCCATTAATGCTTCGTCTATTTGTAGTCTACCTGCAGTATCTACTATTAGGGTGTTAAAGCCCTTTTTCTCTGCATCTTTTACTGCTTCTTTAGCAATCTTTACCGGATCTTTAGAATCTCTCATTGTAAAAACAGGAGTATTTACAGCTTTACCTACTACTTCTAATTGGTCAATAGCTGCTGGTCTATATATATCACAAGCACATAACATTGGTTTCTTTCCATTTTGCTTTAAGTAGTTTGCCAATTTCCCGCAAGTAGTAGTTTTACCCGTTCCTTGCAAACCCGCTAGCATATATATGGTAAACCCGCTAGAAGAATAAGTAAGCTTACTTCCCGAGCCTCCCATTAAATCGACCAATTCGTTATTAACAATCTTTATTACTTGTTGTGCCGGAGTCAGGCTATTCATCACCTCACTACCCATTGCTTTTTCTTTTACATCTTTAACAAAAGATTTTACCACTTTGAAGTTTACATCAGCTTCTAATAATGCCAGTTTTACTTCTCTCATGGCCTGATCTATATGTTCTTCTGTAAGAACACCGTTACCTTTTAGCTTTTTAAATGTACCTTGCAGTTTTTCGGATAATCCTTCAAAAGCCATAATACCTCCAAGTTTATTCTAGAAATGAATCAAATGTATTTTTTAATTCGTTTAGAATTCTTATTTTTTCTTTCTCATTAACATTATCTAAGTTGTCTAAATTCTCTTTAGCACTTTTAACCTTTTTTATATTAACTAAATATCTATCGATTAGCTTAAGCTTCTCCTCATATTCTTTCAATGTCTTTTCGGCACTTCTTAATATGTAGTGAACCCCTTGCCTTGTTATATTTAAATTTTCTGCTATTTCAGACAAAGACAAATTATCTTCATGATAATAATCCATTACCTCTTGTTGCTTTTGGGGTAGTAGTTTGCCATAAAAGTCAAACAGCAAACTAGCATATTCAACATCTTTTATCATAGCAACTCCTTTTATCTGTTAAGGATAAACCTTGACAGTGAATAATATATCATACGTCATTTTTAATGTCAAGTGTTTTATTTGACATTAAAACAATGAGCACAAAATGGTTAAAATTAGCGGTACAAGCAAGGTTACAATAACTCCTACTATTAGTGCCACTAGACCCATTTCTTTCCCTATCGCTTTGGTAATAGGAACTAATAATGTGTCCATAGTCCCTCCTGCACCAGATGCTATGGGTGCACTAGAAGACATTCTTACAAATAACGGGATTAATATTACTGTAAAAAAGTCCCTCATTACATTAACCATGAATCCATAAATACCTGCTTCTGCTCCGTAATAGTGCATCATTGTAGCCCCCGTTAAACTGTAGTAACCCATGCCACTTGCAGATATAAGATTATATTCAAAAGGCACATCGATTATCAGTGAGGCGAACATTCCTCCTAGTAAACTGCCAACTACTATTGCTATAATTAAATATATTATCCTAAACCCTATTTCTTTAACAAATTTAAATATTCCAATATTAGACCCCATGCCAATTCCAACGCTTGTATATAATAAAATAAGTGAAATTACTAAGCAGTTATTTAAAAACCCTTGGCAATCGTGTGGCATAAAAAAATAGCCTATTATTGTACCTGTTATTATACTAAAGGGTATTAATATTAATATCGAATCTATGGTCTTTTTACCATCACCGCTGTCATTACTTATTTTTTCTTCCAGAATTTTTCTTTTGATCTTTTCGAAATCAATTAATTTTTTTTCAACAAATAAGCAAAGTATTATACTAAAGAAAATTGCAGACAAACAAATAAAAGCGGAATTAAGCCCTATTGTGTCCAGATTATTCATAACATCATCATTTATACCTACATTTGCTCCGATTACAAGCATTAAAAATACCAATGCTACATTTGTAACTATGGAAGAACCCTTATAAAACTTATCTGGCATATTGATTATCCCAAAAAAAAACCCAACACCTAAACATAAAAAAGGCATAACTGTCATAAATATTCTTGCTCCTTTTTTGGTTCTTTATTATATAAAGTTATTATAAATACGGCTAGTAGTATTAGAAGCATACCGAGGCCTGTTTTAAGGTTTATAGTTTCATTCAGCAAAAGTATACCAATTATTATGCTGGTTATTGGTTCAAGGGTGCTCAGTATTGACACAGTGTCTGGTTCAATATACTTGACCGCGTACTGCACCAATAATACTGCCGCGATAGTTATTGCTAAAGCAAACAAAAACATTACTATCCAAAACCTTAATGGAAATTCGTATTGAATGGAATTTGTTATATTGCCATATACAAATAGAACTGTTGAGTTAACTACTATATACAAAGCCGCATATTGCATAGGCGGCATAAATCTTAAATCCGATTTTCCCAACCTAATTATATAATAAGCATAAGTAAGTCCAGATAATAGAGCAATTATCATTCCCCTAAAGGCAATTCCTTCAGTATGTTCATAAAACAATAAAATACCAGAAGTACAAAGGGCCACACAGAGAATCTTTATCCAGGTTAGTTTTGATTTATAAAAAATTAGCATTCCAACAACAGCAAAAACTGGATAGCTGAAATGTAAGGTGGTTGCTAGACCCGTGGAAATATAATTATAGGATGCATACAAAAGTGTCTGTGTTAAAAGCATACCTACAATAATAATATTTAATGCACTTAAAAGTTCTCTTTTTTTTATCTTTACTTTTTCACCCTTGGCAAACAAAATTAAAACTATGGGCAAAGCTAACAACTGCCTAAAAAAAACGACTGTTATAGTGCTACATCCAAAACCATAAAGGTATTTTGTGGTTATAGGCATAAACCCAAATAATACAGCTGACATAATTGCAGCCAACAGTCCTTTTTTACCATTACTCAACGCATTCTCCCTGTTTATATGTCTTTGCTTTTTCTTTTCCATCTAGTATTCTTACCGCGCCTGATGCTAAAGCTTGCATTTCAAATTCTCCTGGCACAATTACAACAGGAGCAATTTCTTTTACCATTTCAGTTATTATTTCATCTATATAACTAGAATATGCAATGCCACCTGTAAGTATAATACAATCAACTTTACAATTTAAAGCTGTAGCCATGCTACCTATCGCCTTCCCCACTTTATATGCCATGGCTGAATAAACTATTTTCGACTTTGCTTCGCCATCTTTCACTTGTTTTTCTACCAATCTCATATCGGTTGTACCTAATAAAACTTTTATCCCTGCATCTCCTCTTACCATTTTAATCATTTCTTGTTTTGTATGATTACCCGAATAACATATATCTATTAAGTCAAGAAGAGGTATTCCTCCCGACCTTTCAGGGGAAAAAGGACCTTCATCGTCCCTTACCGAGTCAACTATCTTCCCGTCTCTATGGGCACCCACGGTAATTCCTCCGCCCATATGTGCTACTACCGTTCTAAATTCCTTGTAATCCTTATTAAAGTTTTCAGTGGCAACTTTTCTTGCCACAGCTTTTTGGTTTAATACATGAGCCAATGGTTTTATTTTATGGTCTTTCATTCCAGTTATTTTTGCTATTTCTTCAAGCTCATCTGAAGCTTCACTATCATAAATAAATGAAGGTATGCCTAGAGGCTGAGCAATATCATAAGCTATAATTGCCCCAAGATTTGAGGCGTGGGGAGAAACTATATCACTATTAAATGCTTCCACCAATTCTTTATTTATCCTATATCCACCTGCTTCTAAACCAAACAACAAACCGCCTCTAGAGACAACCGCTGCTAATTTTAATTCATCCACTCTGTGCTTATCTAATACTTCTTGCACACTTTTTCTTCTCATAGAAAATTGGTCAGTTATATCATTAAACTGACCAATTAATTCAACTGGATGATCTATCGTTTCGGTGAATACATTGTTACTACCTTCGTACACAGCTATTTTAGTAGTTGTTGACCCTGGATTAATTACCAATATATTCATGCTCATCTTTTTCCTCCATTATTTGTTAGGGACTGTATCTTTTTTCCTTCCAAACATAATATAACCCGTAACTGCTAATAATGCAAGCGCTATTGCTACTCCAACAGTAGTGTTCATGCCTTGGCCCAAGAAGAAATCGTAATATCCTTTTATAAATATTACAGCTACGACAGCAGGAATAACCCATTGTACATAGAATTTAGGATACATGAATTTCGCTCCAATTCCTGTATTTGCTTCTTTGAGGAAATTATCCCATCCCCATCCAAACTTCTGTACGCAGAAACTCATTACTATTAATGAACCTAATGGTAATAAATTATAAGAAACTATAAAATCTTCTAAATCAAGCACCACTGATCCTGGACCAAATGGTACAAATCCTGCTAATACATTAAATCCTAATGCACACGGCAGTGAAAGAATAATTACAGCTACTATATTAACACCTACAGCTTTTTTTCTAGTCCATCCCCATAGGTCCATAGCAAAAGCAATAATATTTTCAAATACAGCTATAACCGTTGATAGTGCAGCAAATCCCATAAACAAAAAGAATAAAGATCCCCAGATTTGCCCACCTGAAATAGTATTAAATATGTTAGGTAATGTTATAAAGATTAATCCAGGACCTGCTCCAACATCTACGCCAAAGGCAAAACATGCAGGAATGATAATTAATCCAGCAATGATTGCAACAAATGTATCACAAATTGTTACGTTAATTGCTTCTCCTGTAATTGATCTATCTTTTCCTAAGTAACTACCCATAACCATCATTGAACCAATACCTAAGCTAAGTGTAAAGAAGGCTTGGCTCATAGCTCCAAATATTACATTGCCCCAACCATTAGCTGCTGCTCTTGCAAAATCTGGTACCAAATAATACTTAAGTCCTTCTTCTGCTCCAGGTAACATTAATACTCTACCTGCTATAATAACCATTAGAACTAACAAACAAATCATCATTACCTTTGTGATTTTTTCAACTCCATTTCTAAGGCCTAAGACACAAACTCCAAATGATATTAAAACAGTCAATATCATCCAAAATACAAGTGTGTTACCGGAGCTAAGCAAACCTCCAAATACTCCACCTACTTCATCAGGTGCCATGCCATTAAATGTTCCAGTAATAGTTTTGTATAAATAGAATAATATCCAACCTGCTACAGTTGTATAGAACATCATAAGCATATAATTACCAACAAATCCCATGTAACCTGCATGGT
The DNA here is from genome assembly GCA_035268985.1 of Anaerovoracaceae bacterium. Classification (GTDB taxonomy): domain Bacteria; phylum Bacillota; class Clostridia; order Peptostreptococcales; family Anaerovoracaceae; genus JAAYHV01. The sequence goes on from DATFJV010000030.1 coordinate 31,681, forward strand.
GCCAATTGGTTCCTTTGGGTTCTAACGTCTTAAAAGCTCTAACTATTGATTTCTGTGCGCCTCTACCTACTGAAAATTCAGCTACCATTACTGGAATGCCTAAAAGCACCAAGAATGCTAAATAAATTAAAATAAATGCAGCACCACCATATTGTCCTGCCATGTAAGGGAATTTCCATACATTACCAAGACCAACTGCGCAACCTGCGGCAACTAGAATAAATCCTAATCTAGATCCAAATTGTTCTCTCTTGTCCATATCTTTCTCCTAAAATAAATTTATCAAATATAACAATACCCAATGTAAATATTATAGTTTTAAAACCAAATTCTGTCAACTTATTATACAAATAATTCAGGTTTTTTTGTTGAATTTAATAGGTTTTTTAGCCAATTGCATTATTCAAAATACAATTTTGAATAATATTCAAAAGTTATTAAATTAATTCAAGCTAGATTTCTTAATTAACACCCAAAACAAATTGATATTTTTAGTGTAATTTATTCAAAACTATGGTAGAATATACAAGTAATTTGTTTAATATATAAAATAATTAGGAGAGGTGAATTTATGGAGGCTTTAAACAGCGTCATTAATGCGATTAACGGTTTCGTATGGGGACCGCCGATGATAATTTTATTGTTCGGAACGCACATTTATATGACGATTAGAACAGGGTTTGTACAAAAACACATTTTTAAGGCAATTAAAATGTCTGTTACAAAAGACCCTGACGCAGAGGGAGATGTATCACAGTTTGGCGCTTTAACTACCGCTTTGGCATCTACAATTGGTACAGGTAATATCGTAGGAGTCGGAACAGCTTTAGCATTAGGGGGGCCAGGAGCAATACTTTGGGTTTGGCTAACAGGCGTTTTCGGCATGGCAACAAAATATGCAGAATGTCTTATCGGTGTTAAGTACAGAGTTAAAAGTAAAGATGGCACCATGATAGGTGGAGCTATGTACGCACTCGAAAGAGGCCTAAACATGAAATGGTTAGGAGTAGTATTCGCAATATGCACTGGTCTAGCTGGATTTGGTATAGGTAACACTGTGCAAGCAAATGCAGTAGCAACAGTTGTAAATGAAAATACAGGAGCTCCTTATTGGGTAATGGGGCTAATACTTGCGGCATTAGTAGGTGTTACTATTATAGGAGGTATACAATCCATTACTAAAGTATCAGAAAAATTAGTTCCTTTTATGTCAGTATTTTATTTTATAGGATGTGTTATAATCTTATTTCTAAATGCAGATGTATTAGGAGAAACAATCGCACTTATAATCAAATCTGCATTCTCGGCTAGAGCAGCAGGCGGCGGATTTATCGGAGCTAGCATTATGGTAGTCGCACGTTTTGGTATAGCAAGAGGCTTATTCTCAAACGAGGCCGGGTTAGGTTCTGCACCATTAGTAGCATCAGCTGCACAAACCAGAAACTCAGTAAGACAAGCATTAGTATCAATGTCTGGTTCTTTTTGGGATACTGTAGTGGTTTGTTTGATAACAGGCTTAACATTAGTTAGTTGCGTAATTAAATATCCAGGAATCGATGCAACTTCAGGTAATGGTGGAGTATTAACTAGTCAAGCATTTGCAATGATACCAGTACTAGGACCAATAGTTTTAACTTTAGGTATGGCAACATTTGCATTTTCCACCATTTTAGGTTGGTACTATTATAGTGAACGTTGTATAGTTTACTTGGGTGGTGAAAAAATCAAGAGACCTTATCAAGTTATTTGGACACTTCTAGTATTTATAGGAGCAATTTCAAGCATGTCAATGGTATGGAATATCGCAGATACATTAAACGGCATGATGGCTATACCAAACTTAGTAGCAGTTCTTCTGTTGTCAGGTGTTATCGCTAGAGAGGGCAAGCAATATCTTAACCCAGAACATATTATGGATAAGGATTTAACTCCTATCCCTACAATAGAAAATACTAAAAAAGGTGTATTGTTCTAAAAAAAATTTTGAGCTCTTTAGCATGGCTAAAGAGCTCTATTTTATTGCATTTAATAAGTTTTCAATGTATAATATTCTAAATTAATATGGAGGTTTATATGTCGGAAATATTGGGTAATTATATATTAATATCATCATTTCTATCATGGGCAATGGCTCAAATGTCAAAGATAGTATATTACAGCATAAAGAACAAGCAATTCAGTTTTTCATATTTCGTAAGTTCTGGGGGCTTCCCTAGCACACATACGGCTACTGTAACCGGATTAACATGTGGTTCTGCAATAGTATATGGTTTTAATTCACCAATTTTCGCAGTATCATTAATATTTTCTGGAGTTGTGGTTTATGATTCTATAGGAGTTAGGCAAACCACAGGAAAGCTTTCTAAGAAGCTAAACTGTTTACAATTAGAACACCCCGAGCTATTTGAAGAATACGAAAAATTTGACGAATTTACTGGCCACAACTTAGCTGAAGTAATAGCAGGTATTATCATCGGAGTAATCATTAGTATAATTACTATGGTTTTAATATTGTAAAGGAGAACATATGAAAAAAACATTCATAACAACAATAATAATAAGCTTACTCCTCTTAACTGCATGTAGCAGTTCAGAAAAATCTATTAATAACACGAATAGTGATCTATCCAGTTTTGTTACAGTCAATTTATCTGGCGAAGATATAACAGAAGAAATATTTTCAGATTATGACGTAACCATGATAAATATATGGGCTACTTGGTGCCCACCTTGTATAGACGAAATCCCATCTTTAGGTGAACTTAAAAGACAATTGCCAGATAATTTTAACCTAATATCTATTTGCACAGATGGAGGCCAAGATTCGTCAAGTGCCAAAGATATTCTTACATCGAGTGATGCTAATTTTACAACATTAATTCCATCTGAAGAAATGGAAAGTGGATTCTTATCTAGCATTGATGCAATTCCAACAACTGTGTTTGTGGATTCCACTGGCAATTTTATTGGCAGCAGACAACTAGGAGCTCCTGGAGTTGGTGATGAAGCAATCATCAACGGTTATATGGAACTTATAAATGATGCATATAATGAGTTAAATTAGTTGACCTATCGTAATATTGCTTATATAATTAAATTACGTTATTGAAGTTATCAAGGAGGTTATTATGCGTTATAACATTGAGGGAGGACAACTTCCAGTATTAATTTGTTCACTGGACTCTGGCGAAGAAATGATTACTGAAAGTGGAAGCATGGGTTGGATGACTCCAAACATCAATATGGAAACAAGTGGCGGCGGAGCTAAAAAAGTTTTGGGAAGAATGTTCTCAGGTGAATCGCTTTTCAGAAACATTTATACTGCTAAAGGAAATGGTGCGCAAATTGCATTTCTTTCAAGTTTTCCAGGTTCTATAGTACCAATTGATGTGAATAAAGAAGATTACGTAGTGCAAAAGACAGCATTCTTAGCTAGCGAAAGTTCAGTGGAGCTATCCATGTTTTTCCAAAAGAAATTTGGAGCTGGCCTAGTAGGAGGAGAGGGTTTCATAATGCAACAACTTAGCGGCTCAGGTATGGCATTTATTGAAATTGATGGTGCTGTTATTGAATACACATTGGAAGCCGGTCAACAAATGGTTGTTAGCTCTGGACATTTAGCATATATGAGCGGAACTTGCTCTATAGATGTATCTAGCGTAAAAGGTGCAAAAAACATATTCCTAGGAGGCGAAGGACTATTCAACACAGTAGTAACTGGACCTGGTAAAATAGGATTACAAACATTGTCACCTAGCGCTTTAGCTTCTGCTGTAGCACCTTACTTGCCAAGTAGCAACGATTAATCAAATCAAAAATGCCTCTAGATTAAACCGGAGGTATTTTTTTATTATTGGTATAATTGTGAAACGAAATTAGCACCTTTTTCTTTTACATCCTTATTATATATTAAAAATGTAAAGAATATGAAAGTTAACTTCTTGTAATAAATATTACAAGAGAAAATTGAATTAATATTATTGCAGGTATTCCCCAATTGAAATACCATCGTTTTATTTTATGTCTAAACATTTTCATTCCTAAAAATCCACCTATACTACCTCCTAAAAGGATGAAGGTGAACAAATTCTTTTCTGGTATTCTCCATTTATCATTTTTAGCTCTTCTTTTATCCATAAACATAAGTAAAAAGGTGAACAAATTAATTAAAGCTAAATAAATTATTAAATATTCAATCATATCCTATTTTAATGTTCCAATCATTTTTTTATAGTCCACCCATAAGTCATATTCCTCTTCATTAAAATACCCCAATTTAATCCCTGATTCCTTAAGTGATATTTCATTTTCATATGCTTTTTTTGCCACCTCTGCAGATTTCTCATAACCAATATATGGGTTAAGTGCTGTTACCACCATAAGTGACTTATTAAGATTTTCTTCTATTTTATTAGCATTGGGCTTTATTCCAATAGCGCATTTTGAATTGAATGACTCAATTCCTTCCGCTAGCAAATTGACACTTTCCAAAAAACAGCTAATGACTACCGGCATAAATACATTAAGCTCAAAATTACCTTGAGATGCGCCCATCCCTATTGTAGTATCATTACCCATTACCTTTGTGGATACCATTGTCATGGCTTCACATTGGGTAGGGTTTACTTTGCCAGGCATAATAGAACTTCCTGGTTCATTCGCGGGTATCATTATTTCTCCTATACCGCACCTTGGACCGCTAGCAAGCCATCTTACATCATTGGCAATTTTCATCATATCAGCAGATAGGGCTTTCAGTGCCCCATGGGCATAAACAATAGTATCCTTAGATGTTAAACTGTGAAATTTGTTTTCTGCTGTAATAAACTTTTCATTTATTAATTTGGAAATTTCTTCAGCAACCAAAACATCAAACCCCTTAGGCGCATTTAATCCCGTTCCAACAGCAGTCCCCCCTAGGGCTAATTCTTTTAAGTGTTCTATAGATTCTTCTAACATTTTTAGGTCATGAAGAATCATAGACTTCCATCCGCTTATCTCCTGACCTAATGTAAGAGGGGTTGCATCTTGTAGATGCGTGCGCCCAGTTTTTATTATATCTTTATTATCATTTTCCAACTTATCTAGTGTTTCTACTAAGCCTTTGCAAACTGGTATTAATTTTTTTCTTATAGAAATTACCGCAGCTATATTTATAGCCGTGGGAAATGTATCATTAGAGCTTTGTGATTTATTAACATGATCATTGGGATGTATAAGTTTTTTCCCTGCTATTTCATTGGCACGGTTAGCTATAACCTCATTTAAATTCATGTTGGTTTGCGTGCCACTGCCAGTTTGGTATATAACCAAAGGAAAATGGTTATCTAATTTACCTTCATTTATCTCTACACAAACACGCCCTATTAATGCTTTAATGTTTTCATCTAACACACCTAGCTTGCAATTGGAAATTGCTGCTGCATTTTTTAGTATACCAAATGCTCTAATTACTTCTAAGGGCATTTTATCCCCAATCCGAAAATTTTCATAACTTCTTTGAGTTTGAGCTCCCCAATATGCATTTTTAGGTACAAGTACTTCTCCCAAAGTATCTTTTTCAACTCTGTGTCCCATGCTTTCCTCCAATTATTTTACATATCCTTCTTCAATGGCCTTTTTAGAAACTGCCTCTGCCACAACTTCAACCACTCTTTTATCAAAAACATCCGGTAATATATATTCACTGTCTAGCTCTTCTTCTTTAATAACATGTGCTAGTGCAAAAGAAGCTGCTATTTTCATTGAATCAGTAACTCTAGTTGCTCGTACATCCAAAAGACCCCTAAATATTCCAGGAAAAGCTAAAACATTGTTAACCTGGTTAGGATGGTCAGATCTACCTGTTCCTATAACGGCTGCACCACCAGCCTTTGCATCTTCTGGCATAATTTCCGGTATTGGATTTGCCATTGAAAAAACTATAGGATTTTTTGCCATTGATTTAATCATTTCCTTATCCACTAAACCAGGTCTAGATACACCAACAAAAACGTCTGCATCTTTAATAGTATCTTTTAGTGTTCCCTTTAGATTATTTTTATTTGTAGTTTTTGCTATGTCTTCTTGCACTTCATTATTATGTAATGCGCCTTCATATATTGCTCCATTTACATCACAAAGAATTACATCGCCAAAACCCATTAATAGGAACATTTTGGCTATGGATATTCCGGCGGCCCCAGCACCATTAATCACAATTTTCAGTTTGCCTTTTTCTCTTTTGGTAAACCTTATTGCATTTAAAACCCCTGCTGCTGTTATTATTGCTGTTCCATGCTGATCATCATGAAAAACAGGTATGTCGCATTCTTCAATAAGTCTTTTTTCTATTTCAAAACACCTAGGAGCACTTATATCTTCTAAATTTATACCACCATAACTTTTTGATATTAATTTAATGGTTTTTATTATTTCATCCGTTTCTTTTGAATCTATACATATCGGAACTGCGTCTATTCCTGCAAAACGTTTAAACAAAGCACACTTACCTTCCATAACAGGCATGCTTGCACTTGGTCCAATATCTCCTAAGCCTAAAACCGCGGTACCATCTGTTATTACGGCAACTAGATTTCCTTTGCCTGTATATTCATAAGATAACATTTCGTCTTTAGCTATTTCAAGGCATGGCTCCGCTACCCCTGGCGTATATGCAATAGACATATCCTCCATGGTCTCAATCTGAGATTTAAGCTCAGTTGAAAGCTTTCCTCTCCACTGCTTATGCTTTTCCAATGCCATTTTTTTCTTATCCAATATTACCCTCCTAATTAAAACATATGGCAGCTGCTTACCTGACCTGGTCTTTGCCCCCACACTCGCCTTTACCCGGATTTTCCGGAGGACTTACTTCTAAGCTACGCCATGATCACTGCCGCTTTGCGAGCAGCTTACGTGGATCCCTTTGCCCGTAACTGGCTTGGATTTTCAACCACAGACATAAGCAGCTGCCATATGTTTTATTGATTATTCAAGTCCCCACCTATGGCAAAAACCAAGAAATAAATTTTACTAACCCCTTCTTTTCTAAGCACTTTACTTAAAGCATCTACAGTAGCACCTGTGGTATATATATCGTCAATTATCAAAACCTTTTTATTGTATATTAGACTTTTAGCTTTATCTTCAACCTTAAATGCCTTTATTAAGCTCATTTTTCTTTCAATGGGATCCTTGCTTTTTAAAGGTTCAGTATCAGTGACTCTGCTAACAATATTGTTATTAATTTTAGTGCATTGTTTTTTGCAAAAATATTTTGCAACTAATCCCGCTTGATTGAATCCTCTTTTTCTATTTTTATTTTTATGAATGGGAACAGGAATAACTATATCATAATCCAAATCTTCTATTAATATTCTGTCATGCATTATCTCTGCCATAACTCTAGCGATATATGTTTTCTTGTTATATTTCAAGTTAAATATTAACTGTTTTTCTGTTGTTCCATATTGCACACATGCATACCCTTTATCAAACTCATGCTGATTATACATACAATCATAACAAGTATTCTCAATGTTGTTTTCTCCAAGTCTTTTGCCACATTTTATACAAGTACGGTTGTCAATCCATTTAAACCTACCAAAGCATTCATTGCATAATGAATAGTTTCTAGATTCGTCAATGATATTTCCACAAGACATACAATATATACTACTAGGATAAATTAATTCAATTATTTTATCAACTATCAACATTGGCAAAACCATATAAATCTATTTGCTTTAATCTAATTCCTAATCCCGAACACCTACTTTCAATTCGATTATTATCAATCATAAAATGCATTCGTTTTTCAGATCCCACAAGAACAACCAAATTCTTTCCCCTAGTTATCGCTGTGTATAATAAATTTCTAGTAGCTAGCATTGGCGGAAACCACGAAATTGGCATAATAACCACCGGAAATTCACTACCTTGGCTTTTATGAACCGTTATAGCGTAGGCAAGTTCCAACAAATCTAAATGTGTAGAATCATAATCCACACATTTATCATCATCAAATACTACAGTGATTATATCATTTTCAATATCTATGTTATCAATTATACCCATGTCACCGTTAAAAATTCCATCTCCAGAAACTAGGCTGCCTTTTTTTCTCCACTTAATAGTATAATCATTCCTTATTTGCATAATCTTATCACCTATTCTGAATACTTTTTCGCCATATACTTTTTCTGGCAACCATTCTTTTGGGGGATTAAGAACATCTTGCAGTTTTTTATTCAAGTTTATTACACCAAGTTTTCCTTTTCTAACGGGAGTAATAATTTGAATATCCGAGGACGATTCTATAAAATCATAATATTTTTCTAGTCTTCCCGTAACCAACTCTATTATACGGTTCATCATATCTTCTTCATTGGATATCTTAAACATAAAAAAGTCTTTGTCTCTTTCATTAAAAGAAGGGTATTCACCTTTATTGATTTGATGGGCATTAACCACTATTAAACTTTCCTTGGCTTGTCTGAAAATCTCGTTTAGTTTAATTGTAGGTATATATTCACTAATTATTAAATCATTAAGCACATTTCCTGCACCAACAGATGGTAGCTGATTAACATCGCCAACTAAAACAAGTCTAGCCCCCGTAGGTATTGCATCCAATAAAGCATTCATGAGTTTCAAATCAATCATTGATGCTTCATCAATAATTATCATATCATAATCGAGTTTATCTTCAGAGTTTTTTAAAAATCTAGGTTCTCCCGAATCATCTGAATAATGATACTCTAATAGTTTATGTATAGTTGATGCATCATACCCGGAAGTCTCTTTTATTCTTTTAGCTGCTCTTCCTGTAGGCGCTGCAATTGCAGACTTCAGATTACAAATATCGGCTATTCCAATAATTGTATTTATTATGGTAGTTTTCCCTGTCCCTGGACCTCCTGTAATAATTGAAATATTGTTCTTTAAAGACTTTTCAACAGCATGGCTTTGCTCTTCTGATAATCTTATATTTCCACTTTTGCAAACTGCATTAATAAGGTTGCATGATTCTGAATTTAAGGGTGTTATAAAGCCATCTTTTAAACGAATCAAATTGCTACATACATTTTTTTCTGCAAAATAATAATTATATATATATACAACATTCAATCCTTCAAGTACATCAACTTGAACACTACCTTCAAAAGCCATATTGATCAAATTGTCTTCAATTATCTCCATGGAAACATCTAATAATGTTCCTGCTTTTTCAATTAAGTCATCCTTAGGTAAATATGTGTTACCAGAATTTATATATTGATTTAAGCAGTATATTAATCCGCTTTTTATTCTATATTTACTGCTTCTATCAATACCTAGATTTTTCGCTATATCATCAGCTTTTTGAAAACTTATACCATAAATATCCTCAATTAATTTATATGGATTATCTTTTACAACATGTACCGAATGATTGCCATACTCTTTATATATTTTCAATGCGTAAGTTGTCGTTATCCCCAACTCTTCCAATTGAAGGGCAATTTCTGCAAATTCTTTTCTTATAATATATGATTCATATATTTTTTCTGCCGTTTTGGGCCCTATACCTTTAACCTTAGTTAGCTCTGCATATTCATTTTCTATTATATCAAGTACATTTTCTCCAAATTCATCAATTAATAGGTTTGCTGTTTTAGGCCCTATACCTTTAATCGCTCCTGATGCTAAAAACTTTTCTATACTGCTAATCCCTTTGGGCGTTATTTCTTTAAACGAAAAAAAGGTAAACTGCTCACCATATTTGGGATGAGTTTTGTATTTACCTTCCAATTCAAAAACTATGCCTGGATTAACATATGCAAGGTTTCCTGTAATGGTGATTACATCGTCTTCAGTCTCTAAAATAGCCACAGTAAAGCCATTGGCATCATTATGATATTTTACATCTGTGATTTGTCCAGTGATTATTTTCATTTATTATTTTAACCATAATATTCTTCTAGTCGCAACAGCAAACTTGCTCTTGCTCATTTTTTTAGCTTCTTTAAGAAGCTCTTGCCTATCATTTCTATTAGGTTTAATATGAACAACATCTACTACTAGCTTTAACAACTCGTATGCTTTTTCTTTGGTATCGGCATATCCTGCTTCCATTATATCATTTTCATCAATCACTAAATCTTCAGGAAAAACCGCTTCTCCGGTCTTTTTAATTTCAGTTTCGTAATATACTCGAGCTTGAATTTTAGTATCTTGGAAATCATATACAATTCTTTGTGCTTTAGATAAATTATTTAAGTAATTATATCTTTCCGTCCCAACATCAGCCAAATAGTGTTTAAATTCAATATATGAACCCAAAAAGTTAATCTTTATAATATTATCTATACCATCATGTAGTCTAAAATTGGTTCTTTCAGAAAAGTCCAACCTATCTATAGCTGCATGGGCTCTTTTACCTGAGAAGCAAATATAGAAAAGACCTAACCTTCTGTCTTTTACTTTTTTTACTTTATCTATACCTTCACATAAACCAATATAATCGTATCTTTCAGTGCTATTCATTTTATCAAAAATCTCAGGGCCTACAATCACTTTTAGTAAACCTGTTTCTGCTAAAATATTTAAACCTACTCCTGAATGATCTGCAACTACAATTCTTTCAAGAGATCTTGTTACGTAACTTAATGAATCATCACTTATTAGATCTACGTTAGCTTTAACCGCTTCGTACAACTCATTTTCCAAATCGTAACCAAGTTCTGCTGCTAGCTCAACAGCATCAAACATTTTTGTAGGATTCTTTTTGAAAATTTCAATCGGATCAGATGTGCATCTTACTATTTTTGCCTTCATGTCTTGTCTAGCATCAAAAGGATCACAGAATGTTCTGTTAGGATTATCCGCCATTGCATCAAGCACAAAGTATTCTTTTTCAAGCTGGTCTGTTATATTATCATAAAATTTAATATTCTCGTCCACTATAGGCGTTCCATATGGGCTTAAATCAATTATAACTTGTTCATTTTCACTTTCGTATACAAATCTAGCAATTTCTCTCTTTTCATCAATTATTTCTGCATCCTTGAATATTTCTTTAATATTGTCTATTCTAGCGCTTGTTGCCAAGTCCCAATCTAAAGTTTTTATTCCAATCATGCTTTCTCTTACGCATCGGCCATAAGCATAAACATCATAGCCGTTTTTTTCAAGTTCTTTAAAAACACTATTTACTTCCTTCGTTAATTTAATCAAAAGTCTACCTCCAGTTAAAACTTAGCTTTATACAATCTTCTGTAATCCAGTGAAAAAACTCCATCTGTAAATTCTCCTTTATCTACACTATTTAGTGCATCTTCCATATCAAACATCCTCGCATCTAAAATATCCAAATAATGCAGCATTTCAGCTTCAGGGAAAAGTGGTTTCTTTGGACTACCAAATTCCGGTTCATAATGATGGGATAATATCATGTGCTGAAGCATCACAATCTTTTCTTTATCCATTCCTATTACTTCAGCCTTTATCTCTAGGCTTTTTATTCCTTGAACAATGTGGCCTAATAATTGTCCTTCGAAGGAATAACCGTCAGATATTCCGTTTTCATTTGAGTTTATCTCATTTAATTTTTCCATATCATGTATGGCTACACCTGCAAGCAATAAATCTCTATTTATATTAGTATATACCTCACATAACCTTTCCCCAGCCATCATCATCCTTTTTATGTGATATAAAAGCCCTCCATATTGAGCATGATGATTTTTCTTGGCTGCCGGATAATACATCAGTTTTTCTTTGTTCTCTTCGTATAAAGATTTACATAAAGATTTTAGTTGTTCGTCCTCAAAGCCTTCTATTACTCCTAAAATATATTCATACATTGCTTGTGATTTCTCGGGGGCGGCTTTAATAAAATCACTTATTTCTATTTCAGAGTCAGATGCCTTTCTTATTCTAGTCACCCTCATCTGTTTCATACCCTTCCATTCATTAATGGTACTTTTAATCTTTATTATATCGCCTTCTGCAATTTTTTCAGTGGACTCTTGCTCCTCATCAGAAAGGTCCCATTTTTTTGCAGTTATTTCTCCAGTGCAATCTCCTAAGAGCAAGTCTAAATACTTTTTCTTATTCGACCCTAGTTTTACAGCTATACTTTTAACCATAAAAAACTCAATTACTTCTTGGTTATTTTTAAGCTGTGAAATGAATATTTCTTTCATTATATATCTCCCTCATTTATAGTCTAATACATTATATATCATATTTCTTTTTACATCAACCTAGATAAGAATTTTCACTTCACATTTACATAAATTAGTATATAATATAGTTTAAAGGAAAGGGGAGTATTATGAGATTTGATGTAAAAGAGGCAACGGACGCATCTGTAACTTGGATTAGGAATTGGTTTGAACAAAACGGAAAAGGATGCAATGCAATAGTAGGCATAAGTGGTGGTAAAGACAGTTCTGTTGTAGCTTCACTTTTAGCTAAAGCTTTGGGTAAAGATCGTGTAATTGGGGTATTAATGCCCAAGGGAGTACAAGATGATATAGATATGGCTAAGCTATTAGTCAATCATTTGGGCATTAAGTCTTACACAATAAATATTAACAATGCTTATGAAGGACTGATAAATGAACTTCAGAACAATTTAGATAATGTTGCAAAAGATAGTAAAATTAATCTACCTGCAAGACTTAGAATGTCAACACTTTATGCAGTTGCTCAATCATCAAATGGTAGGGTGGCAAACACATGTAATTTATCAGAAGATTGGGTTGGTTATTCTACAAGATACGGAGATTCAGTGGGTGATTTTAGTCCGATATCATGTTTTACAACAAATGAGATACGCGAAATAGGTAGATATCTAGGATTACCAAGTATACTAGTTGATAAAACTCCAGTAGATGGACTAAGTGGATTAACAGATGAGGAAAAACTGGGTTTTACTTATGAAGTCTTGGATAAATACATTAGAACTGGAAAAATTGAAGATATGAAAACCAAAGAAAGAATTGATTATTTAAACAAAATCAATCAATTTAAAATGCGTTTCATGGATTCTTTTAATTATTGGGAGGATAATAATGACTAAGAAATTAAAAATAGCAATTTTAGGTTTCGGCAACGCTTCTAGAGCTTTTGCTAAAATATTAGAGAATGAGAGAACAAACATATTAACTGAATATGATGTTTCCATAGTAACAACTGGAATTACAACCGGAAGTCATGGCACAATATATAATCCAGATGGACTTCATCTAAATAGCATTAGAGAACATTATGATAATACGGGAAACTTTATAAACCCTATTAAAATGTCATCAATGGAATTAGCCCAAAAAGGCGATTATGATGTATTGATCGAAGCAACTCCCTTGAACATTCATACCGGGCAACCTGCAACAGACCACATAAGAGCTGCGTTAAACAGAAATAAAGCAGTGATTACTGCAAATAAAGGGCCTATTGCATGGTATTTTAACGAGTTAAACCAGCTAGCCAAAAATAATAAATGTGCATTCTTTTATGAAACCACAGTAATGGATGGAACACCTGTTTTCAATTTAGTTAATGATACTTTAAAAATGTGTAAAGTAACCGCGGTGGATGGCATATTAAATACAACTACAAATTTTATATTGGAAGAGCTTGCTAAAGGAAAAGATTATGATGAAGTAATAAAAGACGGTAAAGATAAAGGTTTCATTGAAGCAGACTCTGCTATGGATATTGAAGGGTATGATTCAGCAGCTAAACTGACAGCTCTACTTAATGTACTAATGGACGCCAATACAACACCAGATAAAATCGACAGAAAAGGTATTGAAGACATAACTGTAGAAGATATTGAGAAAGCAAAAAAAGATAATAAGGTAATAAAATTAATATGTCATGGAGATAAAAATTCAGCATACGTAAAACCTACACTGATAGATAAACAAGATTTACTAGCTGATATAGATGGAACATCCTCTATGGTTCAAATTACAACTAATTATATGGGCAAATTAAGTATTATTGAGCATGACCCCGATTTAGTTCAAACGGGGTATGGGATATTCAGTGATTTGATTAGAGTAATAGCAAGCACCTCAAATTGATGAGGTGCTTATTTCTTCTTCATATTCTTCATGATAATCTACTTCTGCTGCTGCGGCTTGCGCTACACCTTTACTGCACTTTGGCGCTAGTAAAGAGCAGTTTTTAGGACATGCTGTGCATGTTAAATTTGATAAATATTTACTAAGGGTCGGAATCTCTTCGCTAGAAGTTTGAATTTCATCATTGCCTTGATTGCTTTCTGCTGTAGCCTTATCGGATAAAACCGGTACATTTATATTATTTAAGTAATTATTGGCAGATGCATAAATGGTTAAGACTATTGCTCCAATTGTTGCGAAAGTTTTGATACCTTTCTTTACACTTGCTGTATTTCTTTCTCTAATACTTCTTAATAGCACAGCTGAAAAATAATCCATGTGAAGTGCAAAATGCATTAGCATTATACCAAGGGATAGATACGAAGCAAAATAGTGTGTTGCATAGATGTTTTGATCAAAATCCATGTTGAATAAAACCCCTGAAATAATAATGCCTGTACTAATTGCCACGGGCATACTAATCATTAACACTAAATCTGAAATGGCCTTAAGCTTCTTTTCGAAACCAGCCTTTTTATTTCGAAAAGCTTTAAAAGCCACTTTAGTTTCTTTTATATTTAAGCTTAAATGCAATGCAAATAAAAATCCTATCATTATTCCCATAATTTCATGAAAATATGAACTTACACCATATCCAAACATCAGTAAAATATATGTAACAAACATTGCAATATCAAGCAATATTTTTAAAGTATGCTTACTTTTCATAACTATTCCCCCTTTACTGTTTAAATAATAAAGGAGAATTATGACTACAATATGAACATCTTATATTAATTATGGGCAAGTTCTTCCTTTTCTTCGCATGATTTCATTAACAATAAATTAGCCTTAAAGTAGTCTCCATCTATTTCAATTCTGAATTCTCCTTCTATTAAAGTTGCTAAGTCCCTAGCAATTGATAACCCTAGGCCACTACCCTCCGTTGTTCTAGCTTCGTCTCCCCTCATAAACCTTTCCATTAGTTCTTCTGCGGTAATATTTAGCTTATTTTGAGATATATTTTTGATTACCATTTTTATATAATTTTCGCTATAATCATACATATCTATGTAAACTCTGCTTCCATCCATGGAGTACTTACTTGTATTTACGAATAAATTCTCAAGTATTCTGTGTAACAATCTTCCATCTGCACATACCACAGAATTCTCAGTATGATTATTTAAAACAATTTCCAGTTCCTTAGGTGTGAAGTAGCTATCCATTTCACCTATGCTTTGATTCAATATTGCGTAAAGATCAATTTTTGAAAATTCAACCGGGTAATCTCCACTACTAGCTTTGGCTGCATCAAACAAATCTTCTGTTAGTTTTTTAAGTCTTTTAGTCTTTTCGTCAATAATATTCAAATATTCCTCTGCATTAGCACTATCTAAGCCCTCAAATTTCAACAAATCAATATATGTTATCATAGATGTCAAAGGCGTTTTTATGTCATGAGAAACATTGGAAATCAACTTTGTTTTAGTTTTTTGATTCTTGATTTCATTTTCCATAACTTCACTTAAGGTATCTGATATCTCATTAAGATCCGCAGCAAGAGTATCTAGTTCACCTCTACCTTTTATTTCTGCTTTGTAAGCAAAGTTTCCATTTTTTAATTGCTTAACACCTTCCTTTATTTTATAATATTTATCCATTTTCTTAGGCAAGATAATAAATATACATACTACTACTATTAATAAAGTTTCAAAAGAAATATACGATAGAACTGCTATTATAACTAATGCAGAAAGCAATTTCCAATAGGCCGTAGCTCTATATCTTAAGCTTCTTTCGATATCTCTGATAAAACTACCTATTATTGTATATTCAGTAAATGACTTGGCTTTGATTTTCTTTACCAAGGAAAGAATAAGCATAAATGATAAAAACCCTCCCAAAAGCATCATTAATATTGCAATCCAAAGATTTATTACAGATGCATATCCCATGGTGTATTCATATATATAATCATGCAATCCTTGTTCTAATTGAATAAATATATTGGGTTTAAAATAAAAATACCTGTAACAATTGTTTCCTGTTACTAATATAGAAACCGCTACAACTCCTGCTAATGCTAGTATTTGAATCTCTCCAAATATTTTATCAAACCAATTCAGTTGAATTTCCCCATTTTCATCTTTTTTCCCGGCAACTACTAATGCAACTACTAAACTTACTAAAGTTACTATCATGGAAATTACAGCCATTATGGAAATAGCTGTAATAGCATTTCTTATAACCAAAGATAAGGAAACATATTCTTTAGATGCCCATAGTACTTGAACATCTTTGTTTCCTAAGAAAGACTGAGCATCTGTCATTACATATACGCCCATTAAAGATATTGCAAGGGCCGTAACTGCTATTAAGAAAATAACTGTTAATGTTATAATTCTAGAATCATAATATTTGTTTTTATAGTTTTTCGATTTTATATCCAATTCCCCACACCACCTTTAAATATTTGGGATTTTTAGTATCAATTTCAATTTTTTCTCTAATTCTTCTTATATGTACCGCCACCGTGTTTTCAGGATTTATAGCTGGTTCATTCCAAACCGCTTCATATATTTGACTCATGGAATATACCTTGCCTGCATTTTCTGTAAGTAGTTTAAGTATCCCATATTCTATAGGAGTAACTACTATATTTTCTCCTTCCACACATATTGCCTTGTTATCATCGTTTATTACCAATTCACCTGACTTATATACCTTATTCTTGGAATCCAAATTACCAAAATCAGTATATCTTCTAAGCTGAGATTTAACTCTTGCAATTAATTCCAATGGATTAAATGGTTTAGTTATATAGTCATCTGCACCTATATTTAATCCGATTATCTTATCATAATCTTCTGATTTTGCAGATAGCATAATTATTGGTATGTTCTTCTCATTTCTTATGCTTTTTGTGGCTTGAATTCCATCTAGCCCTGGCATCATGATATCCATAATTATTAAATGTATATCGTTCTTTTCTGCAACTGTTATGGCCTCAAACCCATCATTGGCCAATAATACGTCATAACCTTCATTTTTTAGATATATCGCTATTGCTTTTGCAATGTCTCTATCATCATCACATACTAAAATATTCATAAACTACCTCTTATACTTATACTATCACTCTACTATTACATATATATTTAAAACTTATTAAGAAATTATTAATTTATAAGTTCATTTAAAACTTTTTTTGCCACACTACCTGCGCTTGAGCTTCCACTGCCTCCATTTTCAACAAAAACAAAAAATGCGTATGGATAACCTTCATTCTTAATATATCCTGTAAATAAGCCATTGGATAAATTTTGATTATCAACTTCTGCAGTCCCTGATTTGGCGTATATATCAAGCTCATCAAAATTGCTTTCGCCGTAAGTAACAACCACATTATTTTTTAGCATGGCTTCAACTTCTTTAGCCGTATCCTTGTTTAACATTTGCCCTAGACTTTGATTTTGTGAATTAAATATTTTTTCGCTATTATATATAAAAAACGGATTAACGGCTTCGCCCTTATTTGCAATGGCCCCCATAAGTATCATCATGGAACATGGATTTACTCTATCCATATTTTGTCCAATTCCTGCCCATGCTAATGCATTTTCATTTTCCGAAAATAAAAATTCTCCTTCTTTAGTGTTTATACCTTCTATATTATATGAATTAGTTAAGCCTAATTTTTTAACATAATCTGTCATCATACTTGCCCCCAATTCATTTGTAATCTCACCATATGCCCCATTGCATGATTTTGCGAAAGCTAAATAAAAGTCAACATTACCATGATTGTAACTACAATTAATATCACTGTTACCGTCACAATTGTAGTTAAATTCTTCTATGTTTTCTATGTTTTCTATAGCTGCTATGGTCGTAACCACTTTAAATGTAGAACCTGGAACCACTGTGCCTTGTAAAAAAGTGTTAAAATATGCACCCTCAACGTTGTTCAGGTAAATTGGATCAAATGCTGGTTTATTTACAATACAAAGCACTTCTCCGGTCTCATAATTAAATACTCCCACTGTACCGTTATGATAACCTAACGCTTCATATGCAACTTTACATGCATTCGCGTCTAACGTTAGTTTAATATCTTCACCTTCATTATCTCTTGTATATACCCCATTAATGAAGTCATACCCTATTAAAGCCCCTTTATTACTACTCAATATACCAGTTGAAACATTTCCGTAAATATCCCCCGATGTATGTACTAGTGCTTGTCTAATCTTAGCATTTTCATTAAATGTTATTCCTTCTTCGTTACAATCTAAAAGTAAAACATCATTTCTATCATATACGCTTCCCCTATTTATCTGCCCATTAGTGTATACAAGCATATTACCTTCAAATGTAGCCCATTCTTCCCCATTTAATGAAAGTTTAAGAACATAATACATAAGTCCAAAGAAAAGTACCATTGCAAGTAATACACATATTAATGATCTTCGTTCTACTTTAAGCATTATAGTCCTCCTCTTGAGAATACCCCACATTAACTAACTTATTTTTAATAGCTAAACTGGAGTTTTTTCTCATATCTGTAGCTTTGATAAATGCTAGCATTGCCCAAGACGTTACCATACTAGTTCCTCCATTGGAAACAAAGGGAAAAGTAACTCCCGTAAGCGGTAATAAATCAAGTGCACCAAATACATTAAGCATAGTTTGAAATACTAAAATTGAAGTAGCTCCACAAGCTACTATCGTATAAAAGGTTGACCTCCCAGCCACTATTGACATGGTAGAAAATAGTAAAAAAGTAATTATACATATTACCAATAATATGGCTATTATCATACCCCACTCTTCTGCTACCATTCCAAATACTAAGTCAGTATCCGCAGCCGCAACATTTTTTAACATTCCATTTCCTGCACCTAATCCTGCAAGACCACCATTTGCCGTTGCGCTCATTGTTCTAGTTTGTTGATAGCCTAAAGAATCTGAATATTCCCAAACGTGTCTCCAAGCAGAAAAGCGATTTGCTATATATGGCTTAAATCTTACTACCATAACAGCAAGAAGTACTGCTCCTCCAAATGTAAGCGTAAATTTTGAGAAGTCCCCACTTCTTAAAAATGATATTATTAAATAAGCCACAAAGTAAATTGATGCTGTACCAAAATCGCCCATAATGGCTAAGCAAATTAAACAGAATCCCGAAAATATCATGTATAAATTCAAATTCCTCTTTTTGTAAAGTTCATCCAACGTTGCTGCGCCAATCCAAACAAACGCAACTTTAACAAGCTCTGACGGTTGAAAAGATACTCCGCCTAATTCAAGCCAATTAACAGCTCCATATTTCAATGTTCCAAATATAAGATTTATGATTAAAATGCCAACAGAACCTAATACTAATAACCATCTAGTTATTTTGGAACGCTTTAAACTTCTTAAATAAAGGCACATTATTATTAAAACAACTAGTCCTATAAATATTGCTATAAACTGTTTAAATATCAAATCCGGTGAAGATGAAGCAACAATAGCTAAACTTATGGTTGATAAGAAGAATGCAATTAATTCTAATTCAAAACCTCTACTTCCCATCATTCTAAAACCCAGAACATATGTCCACATAAGTACCATTAAACCTAACATTGATAGGCTAATCATAGATGTGTAACCGTCCCCTAAACTAATTACCAATTGAACAACTGTAAGCATTTGAAAAAGGGAAATTGCCAATAAAATTCTCCATGGAGATATTGGGCTTTTATCCTTTTCTCTCAAGCTTTCATTGTTTTTTTTCTCTTCTAAACTTATTGGGAAAAGAGTGCATGACACTCCTCCAATTTGAATTTTGTCGCCTATTTCACAGGTTACAGTTTCCCTATAGTTAACAGCCTTATAATTTATCAAAGTTCCATTTGTAGAATCTAAATCTTCATAATTCCAAGTACCATTACTATTTCGCATTAATATTCCATGATTTTTTGAAACAGTTTTATTTTTAATTCTCAAATCAACAGAAGAAGAACGTCCTATAACGTTCTCCCAATGAGTAATAGGTATACTATACTTCTCATCTATATTTAAATATGCCCATACTTCAGGTGTGACTCTAGTTGTAAGTAGTGACTTCAAATTACTTATTAAAATGTACATTGCTAGGAATACAAATATCCATCTGACAACATCTGTGTATATAGAAATATCAAAATTTGTTATACCCATTAAATAACCCTCCAATAAATGCGATTATATCATGAAAAAAGCTAGGACAATAGCCCTAGCATAATTACTTAATTTATTCGGATAACATTAATGCAAAAGCAATTGAATTAAGCTTAGCTTCTGCAGTATCCCCGCGAGAAAATATAGCGATTGGCTTTTTAACTCCTGCAAAATTGCTTCCAGTTTCCATACCAGCCATGTATACTGCACTTTTATAGAATATATTACCTGCATGTAAATTGGGCATTATCAATACATCTGCATCTCCTTGTATGGGTCCTTCATACCTTTTCCTCTCACAAGCTTCTTTGAAACATGCTAAATCAAATGAAAGTGGACCATCCACAATAACATCTCCTATTTGAGCTCTATCTGCCATTTTAGAAATAATTGCGCATTCATTAGTGACAGAAATCTTCTCTGATACAGTTTCCATTGCCGCCAAAAGGGCCACCTTCGGTTTTTCTATTCCCATTTTAATTGCTACTTCACTTGCGTTTTTTATCATCTCTATTTTTTCATTTAGCGTTGGTTCAACTACCATACCAAGATCGCTAAAAAGCCTAATTTTACTTAGACTAGGATGATATACCGCTGATACTAAGTGTACAAATCCACCGCTTTTAATACCTGTTTGGCTATTTAAAATAGCTCTCATAAATGTAGGTGAATGTATCAGCCCTTTCATTAGCATGTCCGCTTCACCGGTTCTTACTTTTTCTACCGCCTTTTCAGCAATAGCTTTTTCTCCGCTAACATCTACTATAGTGTTTATTGATAAATCAAGACCTATTTCATCGGCATACTTAGTTATCTCTTCTCTTTCTCCAATCAATATTCCTGTGGCTAAACCAATATCATTAGACATTTTTATTGTTTTTAATACTTCAATATCTCCTGCTGATGCAACTGAAATTTTCTTGGGTTTTTTCTTTGAAAGCTCAATTACATGATTTTTAATATCCACAAAATCTTTAAATTTACTCATACGCACTACATCCTTTCATAAATCTTATCAAATAAATCCCTTTCATATAATCCTGTCGTATTAATGTTATTTTGGCTATTAGCTAAAATATATAATTGATATGTTTGTAATTTTTTTAGCCTTGATAAAGGAGATTCTTTTGACCTTAAGTATTGAATTTTATCGTACTTGATTAGCTTAGTAATTTTTTTATATGATCCACTGGCTACTGCTATATAATCATCACCCACATTTAAACCAACAGTTAAGTAATTCATTATTTCAGTTAAGATAAGAAATGCAATTATAAGTATAACACCTAACCCTGACAATAAGTATACAGTTTCCCCTAAGTTTGTTAAAGTCATAAATATTACATATCCTATAATAAGAGGTACTATAAAGAGCATTATATGAAACACTATTATCGGTAATGCCTTTTTAGGTTGCTTTTTAACATTTTCATCAGTGTTTGTAACAAATTCGGGTAACAATTTTTTCATTAGCAAATCAATGTCTTCTTTTGATTTTGATAAAAGTAAAAAAGCTCCCTCATTTTTTTCATCGCCTGCCCCCACATTGACAAGTTCAATGCTTTGCTTATTAAAGAACCTTGAAATAGTAGGCTCTACTATCTTTATAGCATTTATTCTGTTAATTGGGATTTCATATGTTCTTTTCTTTAATAGTCCTTGGGAGACTATTATCTTTGTATCTAGACGTTTTGCTCTAAAATTGAAGAATTTTAAAAACGAAACAATACCTTGAGTTGCACTTGTCCCTATACCAATTAATATGGCTATCAATCCACCTAGAGATTTAACTATTATCTCAATTATATTTTCTGATATATCTATGGCTCCCAAAAATACAAATGCTAAAACTAACAACAATATAAAAGAAATTATACTAGAAATTGGCAATGCATAAAAAGAATGCATAAATATATCTTTAACAGAATACGCAATGTCATAATCTTCTCTTTTTAAGGCCTGTGACAAATTCGCATTTTCTTCTTTGTTGTTTTTCGCTTTAGACGCCAACTGCATAACTTCACTCTTAAAGGTATATGCCTTTTCTTTTTTTAATACTATTTTAATATCTGTTTCGTTGGAAGTTGATAAAGAGTCAGTGTCTATCTTTACTTTATATGTACCTATTATTTGCTCAAATATATTTTGTTCTAAATTAACATTTGATATATTCTTTATGCCATAAGTTTTATGTTTTCTATTTATAGTATTTCTTTCAATTTCTATAGCATTATTATCTATACTAATCCATGTTTTATACCATATTCTATATTGTATAAAAACATATAAGGCCATTCCAAAAATTAATGCAATTAAACCTACTAAAACTCCTATGGAAGGAGCTGTTCTAATACCAACCAATATATTACCTAAATCATCTATATTATTTATTAGTATTAAACCAAGAACGATGAATATTGCTCCTAGGTTTTCAATTATTATACTTGGATGGCACCTGAATTTTTCTTTATTCATCTGTGTTCTCCAAATTTTTATCTTCTCTGACAATTTCATTGATTCTTGTTTTTAGAGTAGCAGCTATTTCTTCTGCTATTTTTTTTTCTAAAAACCTTATGGTAATATCACCACCTGCCGTGGTAACCTCAACCTTAGCTAAGTTGTACATTCTATCTATTGGTCCTTGAGCTATTTCTATTTTATGTAGTCGTTCTATTGGCACAATTTTTCTTGTAATCCATAAAAAGCCTTCTATCACATCTATTTCTTCATCTGTTATTCTATATTTGTATCTTTTATACCTAATAATTGGAACAAAGACAACGACAATCGCCTCAATTATAAGTAATGCTATCAGAGATATGACAAGCCACTTTACTTCTGTTAACATAACTATTAAAGCCAAAGCTATTATGAAAGTAATAACTAAAACTACTGCTGAAGCCGATCTCATACAATTAATTGCCTTTTTATTTAATGCCCTATAATTATTTTTTACTTCTTCCATGAACTCTTTAACCCCACTATGCTATTGAATACTTTTTCATCCTCTGTTGAGGATTTTTCATCACAAATATAGTAACCTTTTCTAAAAAACTGAAGTCTTTCATTTGATTTAATATCATCTATGCTAGGTTCTGAATAACCGTCTATTGTATTCAGAGAATTTTCATTTAATATATATTCACCTTCGTTATTTTTAACCATTAAATAATCATATTCTCTAATTTTGATTTTCACCGCAGTGCTCGCTTCAACAAAGTGTATAGTCCCTTTTACTTTTCGACCATTAAAACCACTACCACTCTTCGTTTCTGGATCATAGGTACATAACAGTTCTTTGATTGTTCCATCTTGATATTTTGTTACATCTTCACATTTAATAAAATATGCACCTTTTAATCTAACTTCGTTTCCTGGGAACAACCTAAAGTATTTTTTAGCAGGTATTTCCATGAAATCATCACCGTCAACCCAAAGTTCTCTACCAAAAGGTACTTCTCTATTGCCTAGTTTTGGAACATTTCTATTATTCTCAACTTCGCACATCTCTATTTGATCTATAGGATAATTTGTAATAATAACTTTAATTGGATTTGTCACCACATTTTTAGCTTCCACTTTATCTTTTAAATCATCCCTAACACAAGCTTCTAGTTGTGCAATATCAACTGTCGAATTAGCTTTAGCAACCCCTATATCATCGCAGAAAGTCCTTATAGATTCTGGAGTATAACCCCTTCTCCTTAGACCTGCTATTGTAGGCATTCTAGGATCGCTCCAACCATCAACAACACCGTCATCAACCAAACCTTTTAATAATCTTTTGCTCATTACAGTATTTGTAATATTAAGTCTTGCAAATTCAATTTGTTTAGGCGGATTTGGCCAAAAACCAACTTCTCTTAACACCCAATCATATAGAGGTCTATGATCCTCAAACTCCAATGTGCATACAGAATGGGTTATTCCTTCAATGGCGTCTTCTATTGGATGAGCAAAATCATACATAGGGTATATGCACCATTTATCTCCAGTATTATGATGTTCCGAATGAGCTACTCTATATATAATTGGGTCCCTCATATTCATATTAGGCGATGACATATCTATTTTAGCTCTCAAAACTGCTTTTCCATCATCGTATTCGCCAATTCTCATTTTTTCAAAATCTCTTAAATTTTGATCAACAGAGTTGTTTCTATAAGGACTATCTTTGCCCGCTTCTTTTAAAGTTCCCCTATATTTTTTTATCTCTTCTGAATTAAGCTGACAAACATATGCTTTATTTTTCTTAATTAGCTCCATGGCAGCTTCATACATCGTATCGAAATAATCAGATGCCCAAAGCCTCTCTTCCCATTTAAAACCTAGCCATTTAACATCTTCCTCGATGGAATTAACATACTCGATATCTTCCTTAATAGGGTTAGTATCATCGTATCTTAAATTACATTTCCCGTTATATTTTTTGGCTGTACCAAAATTTAAGCATATCGACTTTGCATGTCCAATATGTAAATAACCATTTGGCTCTGGTGGAAATCTAGTATGAACTTTATTCCCATAAGTCCCTTCTTCCAAATCTTTGTCTATTATATTGTGTATAAAATTACTCTGCATCTCTTTTTCCATTATTAATCCTCCTATGCAATGCATACTTAAGATATTATATCATAAGATTTTTTTTTAAACAACATAAACCCCTTAGAATTCAAGCTTTTTAATATTACTTAGTAAGTTCATAACTTTTTTCTATCATTTCAATTATGATTTTTTTAGGAACATTTCCATCTGGAATTACTGTATTCCAATATTATTATTTCATAATAAGCATATTCACTAATGCCCAGGTTTTCTATTAACCCCTGTGGTTCCAATGAATAATATATCTACAAAGAAATCATTTAAATTAACAATAGTATTTGCAGAAACCATATCGAACTTTTTTATTATTACTTCATAGTATTTAGCTTTTTACTGTATTTTTTATAAAATCATTAGTCGTAGTCGCTATTATATAGTCTAGTTATAAATTTTCACGTTTTGCCTTAAGTTTCTCTATCCATGTGGCATCTTCCTTGTTTTTTGATCTCTACATTCAATGGATACCTTCCTATTATGACCTATAGTATCTTTATATTCAACTAATTCATCAATTTCTCTTTTACCTCCTGCTGTAATATCTGTTAAATAAACTGGACTAGTTGCTTTATATTTTTTTCATCTAGGTTGTATAATCCTTCGTACTTTTTTCGAAATCGTTTCCTTTTCTTGCCATATATGCATCCCATATAAATGTCTTCGATTATCTAATTTCTTATATGTTTTTTATATAACAACCCAATTAATTATAACACAAGCTGTGTTATATTTTAATGTTGATTTACGAGAAGGATTAAGATATATAAAATATTGAAGTATAAGAAAAACTCCATCGAAATTAATCTTTAGAGTTTTCCACATAAAATTCTTCGTTATGTTAGTTCGCAATATACTAAGATTATGAACTTTTATTTTTGTCAGGAATCCAAATCCCAACTAAAAACAATATTATTACTACATATCTTATCCATTCAGGTTGTATGTCTAGCCAAATGATTAAAGCTGATACCATTGCTAAAATGGATAGGGCAATTTTCTTTGCTATACTCATATTCTAATCTCCTTTCATATTTTCTAAGTATTACGTGATAGTTTTTAAATTTGATTATGCAACAATTATAGATATTATTCCAGCATATTGAGAAACTGGATTTTGTTTTTGACAATATGCGGCTACTATAAGTATCCGTCACTTCAAATACAAATGCTGTAAATAGAAACCCTTTTATGTGTGTTTTGCATTTTCGTTACTGCAATCATCTACAAACAAAAACCAAGCATGGTAATTGTCTAAATATTTTGTGGCCACACCTTAAAACAATCTATCATTTCTTCATACGAGAATGGACACCATTCACATTTAGTGGCATCTGTAAATGTCTTGCCAAAGTATTTACAGCGTTAACGACAATAATATTTTCCAAATCAAACGATCTGCTCTGAATCACAATGCGAACATTCAAGCCCTTCTTTGAAGCAAGTTTCTCGCATCTCATTAATTAAGCTTCCACTGATAAAAAATAAAGGTTCTAAGTAATGCTTAACCAATGATAGACTTGTTATTTCTTCGTATCAGATAATTTATCTATATGCTTTAACAGAACCATAACATAAATAAATTCCCAGCAATTAAGCTGGGAAATATATTTTGATATTCTATTTATTATTCGATAATTTCAGAAACAACGCCAGAACCTACTGTTCTTCCGCCTTCTCTGATAGCGAATCTTAATCCTTCTTCGATAGCGATTGGTGTAATTAGGCTGATTTCCATTGTTACGTTATCTCCAGGCATACACATT
>DATFJV010000031.1:0-4863 GCA_035268985.1 Anaerovoracaceae bacterium
AATCGTTAAAGAAGGTTACGATTATATAAACGGAGGAGCTGGAGAAAGTAAATATATAAAAGCTAATAAAGGAGTGGTTTTAGCGGCCGGGGGATTTGGCAGTGATGTGTCATTTAGAAAGAAATTTGATGATAGGTTAGATGATAAAATCGATTCTACCAATAAACCTTTTGCCACTGCAGAGGTAATAAAAAAAGCCATGGAAATTGGAGCAGATACGGTTGGTATGGAGTATATACAATTAGGCCCATGGGCATCTCCTGATGAAAAAGGTTATGGAGCAGGCCCAATGTTTTCTGAATATATAGTGTTTCAGAAAGGCGTAATAGTTAATCCCGCAACAGGGAAACGCTTTATAAACGAATTGGTAGACAGAAAAATCCTGTCAGATAATCTCCTATCAATTGGACATCCTTGCATTGGAATAGCAGATGAAAGGGCAGTAATTGAATCAGGATGGGATATTTCCAAAGCTATAAATAAAAAGGTTGTTATAAAGTTTGATAGTTTAGAAGAACTATCCTGCTACTATAACATTAAGTATAAAAATCTTTTAGACACTATAGATTCGTTTAACTTTTGTATAGATAATAATTTAGATGATGAGTATAAAAAGACATTGATAAGTGAATGCAAAAGAATAGACAAATCTCCATACTATGCCATTAGACTATGGCCTAAAGTGCATTTTACCATGGGAGGTTTAAAGATTAATGAAAAAGCGCAGGTAATAAACGTTAATGATAAACCCATAAATAAGCTTTATGCTGCTGGAGAAATAACTGGAGGTGTCCACGGTGCATCTAGACTTGGCAGTTGCTCAATTACAGATTGTTTTGTATTTGGCGCTATAGCAGGCAGAAGCATAATGAACTAATTTTAATAATTTAAATATTATGCTATAATTAATTAAAAGACTGTGAGGTGGTAAAATGAAACACGCTGAAGTTTATCTGAGGGAAGAGGACAGGGAAAAAAGAGTCAAAATAACTGATAGTAAAAAGCCTGAAATAAGTTCTGATGTTATGGAAAAATGGCAAAGAATTATCAATTTAATGGCAAAGATAATCAATGTGCCCTCGGGCCTTTTGATGAACATTACCGAAGAATCTATGGTGGTGTTTGTAAAAAGTCAAAACTCAGAAAATCCCTATCCTAATAATGGAAGTGATTTACTAGGACATGGATTATACTGTGAAACTGTTATAGGTACAGACAAAGAACTACTTGTT
Organism: Anaerovoracaceae bacterium; assembly: GCA_035268985.1. GTDB lineage: Bacteria > Bacillota > Clostridia > Peptostreptococcales > Anaerovoracaceae > JAAYHV01. The sequence continues at coordinate 1,233 of DATFJV010000031.1, forward strand.
CCCAATGCATTAGAAGAAGAAAGATGGAAGGACAATCCTGATGTTAAGTTGAATATGATTTCATACTATGGTCTTCCATTAAAATGGCCAGATGATGAATTTTTTGGGACAATATGCGTATTAGATAGTAAAACCAATCAATATACAGATGATTATAAGGAGTTACTAAAAGAGTTTAAAGAGGCAATAGAAGCTGATTTAAAGGTTTTGACTTATCAAAAGGAGTTGAGTTACATAGCGGATATGGATTTACCTACCGGCATTCTAAATAGGGGCAAAACTGAAAAAATAATTATTGATGAGTTTGAAAGAAGTAAAAGAACAGGAGAAATATTTTCTGTCGCATTAATTGATATAAATAAACTAAAGGAGATAAATGATAATAATGGGCATGTTAAGGGGGATGAATTTATAAAAGGTTTAGCTCAGGGAATTAATTCGAGAATAAGAAATACAGACAGATTTGGAAGATGGGGAGGCGATGAATTTTTATTAATTTGTCCTGACACTGATGAAGATGGCATGAAGAAACTAACAAGAGATATAAAAGAAGAAGTTTCTTTAGAGCTAAATGAAATAGTCGAAAATCACGGATTTTGCATAGGGGCGTCAGAGTATTATGACGGAGATGAAAAATATTCCGATGCATTGTTAAGAGCTGATAATAACTTGTATGTTTGCAAGCAAGGGAGGCGGTAAAAATGCTAATTAGAAAAGAAACACCGGCGGACTATGAGATAATACGTGATCTTGTTAAAGAAGCTTTTAAAACTGCAGAGTTTACTGATGGTGAAGAACATGTATTTGTAGATTACAGAAGGAGAAGTGGCAAATATATTAATGATTTATCATTAGTTGCTGAGGAGAAAAACAAAATTGTTGGGTATATTATGATAAGCGAAACCCATGTTGAATGTGAAGGAAATAATTATTTGATGCTATATTTATTTCCATTAGTTGTTAATAAAGACTTTAGAAAAGAAAACATAGGAAGTAGATTAGTTAAGTATTCTCTAAACAAAGCAAAAGATATGAAATACAAGGCAGTATTTCTAGCAGGGAACGAAAACTATTATAATAGATTTGGTTTTGTTGCAACTTGTGACCATGATATAGAATCCAACATAAAGGTTGATGAAGAATTCAAAAAGAACATTATGGTATATGAGTTGTACCCTAATGCATTAAAAGGGATTACAGGAACCGTTATTTATAAAGACTAGTAGCGAAAGGACAATTATGATTGTTGATGTATTCAATCTTTATGTGGACAGATGGGAGTTTTTTTTAGAGCTTCTAATTGAGCATGTAATAATTACCTTAATAGCAGTATCAATAATTACGGTAATAGGTTTAAGTCTTGGAATATATATGACAAAGAACGATAAGTTGGCAGGTGTTGTATTAACCTTGACCAACTTTTTGTATACGATTCCATCCATAGCCTTTTTCGGGTTTTTAGTTACAATAACGGGAATTGGTAATAAAAGTGCGATAATAGCGTTAGTTATGTATGGTATGCTACCTATTATTAGAAATACATATGTGGGGATTAGGGAAGTTGATTATCAAGTTATAGAATCTGCCATTGGAATGGGATCAACAGAAAAACAGCTGTTATTCAAAATACAATTACCGTTAGCCATGCCAGTTATAATTTCAGGTTTTAGAACTATGGTTATCATGACGATAGCACTAGGAGGAATAGCTTCATTTATTGGTGCAGGTGGACTTGGCGTTGCAATATACAGAGGTATTTCAACGTATTTCCCAGAGATGATAATCGCAGGTAGTTTACTAGTAGCAATATTTGCCATAATAACAGATTGGATTTTGCAAAGGATAGAGAATAGATTGACTTTAAGGGTTTTAGGGAAAAGAAAGCGTGCGTAGTTATAGGAAGAGAGGAATTATGAAAAAGAAAATATTACTGATTGTTTTGATGTTGGCAATGCTTTTAACAATTACAGGATGCTCAGAGGAAAAAACTATAGTTATAGCAAGTAAACCTATGACCGAACAATTTGTTATTGCAGAAATGCTAATTGCAGTAATTGAACAAGAAACAGATATTACGGTTGAACACAAGGAAGGTGTCGGCGGTGGAACATCTAATATTCATCCTGCTGTTATTAATGGGGAAGTTGATATGTATCCTGAATATACAGGAACAGGTTGGATGTTTGTTTTAGAGCAAGCTTTAATAAATGATCCTACTGAGTTATATGAAGAAGTTAAAGCAGGATATATGGATGAGTTTAATGTCTATTGGTCTGAGCTTTACGGGTTTAATGATACCTTTGGAATAGCAATGAAAAGGGAACTAGCGGAGGAATTGGGGATCGAAACATATTCCGATTTAGCAGAAAAGAGTAGCGGACTTGTGTTTGGTGCAGAACATGATTTTTTTGAAAGAGACGACGGCTTCCCCGGTATAGACGATGTTTATGGCTTTAATTTTGATAAGGAAATTGGCATGGACATAGGACTTAAATACCAAGCCATAGAATCGGGTGAAGTTGATGTTATCAATATCTTTTCAACAGATGGCAAGCTAAAGGAATACGATATGGTTGTTTTAGAAGACGATGAGTATTTTTTTCCTTCATATTATGCTGCAACATTAATTAGACAAGAAACCCTAGATGAATATCCAGAACTTATGGATGCAATATCACTTCTTGACGGACAAATTAATAATGATGAAATGACATATATGAATTATCTAGTGGAAATAGAAAAAATGAAAGCCAAAGATGTTGCAATTGAATTTTTAACAGAGAAGGGAATCCTTAAATAATGATAATCGAAATTAAAGATTTGAATAAGTCCTATGATGGGCATAGTAAAGTCTTAAATGGTGTAGATTTGAAAGTGGAAAAGGGGGAACTTGTAACTATATTAGGTCCTTCTGGTTGTGGCAAAACAACTCTGCTGAAAACAATAAACAAATTAATAGAACGTGATGAAGGGGATATTTATATAAAAGGCAAAAATATTTCAGATTGGGATACAATCGAACTAAGAAGAAGTATAGGTTATGTAATTCAGCAAATAGGTTTGTTTCCTCATATGACGATAGAAGATAATATCACATATGTTCTTGCCCTAAGGAGCAAAGACAAAGTAAGCCGAAGAAGAAAAGCCGAGGAATTAATAACCCTTGTAGGTATGGATGAGGAAATACTGGATAGGTACCCTATCGAGTTAAGTGGTGGGCAAAAGCAGAGAATAGGAGTTGCTAGGGCTTTAGCAGCAGAGCCAGATATAATACTTATGGATGAACCCTTTGGTGCAGTTGATGAAATTGCTAGATCAATACTTCAAGATGAGCTCTTAAATCTACAAACTAAATTAAAAACCACAATTATGTTTGTGACCCATGATATTCAAGAAGCTTTAAAGCTTGGAGATAGAATTGTTCTTATGAGTGAAGGATTAATCGAGCAAGTGGGGACAAAGGAAGAACTATTATTTAATCCTAATAGCGATTTTGTTAAAAATTTTGTGGGAATAAAGGGTTTTAAAAGTATACTCGATAATGATATTATCGGGGATTTGTACGATCGAATAATTGACAAAGATTTAACTATAGAAGAATTATACGAAAGACTAAATGAGGAGCCTCCCC
>DATFJV010000032.1:0-5605 GCA_035268985.1 Anaerovoracaceae bacterium
CCCTAAAAAATGTCGATGGTAACATTACGGAGGCGGCTAAAATTCTTGGAGTTACTCGTAGAACTATATATTTGAAGAACAAGAAGTACTCTATATTTTAATTATCATCATCAATATTTATGTATAAAATTTATACATAAAATAAAGTATAGTATAAAATTTATACGAAACAAAGATTCAAGAAACCTCTTCTAAGAAAAGAATCGAACTAATATACGCTGAATTATAAACTTCCTAAGCTTATTATAAAACAATAGAATGTACAAGTGGACACTTTTAAATACTTAGTTTAGTGGGTTAGATAAAAAAACTCTATATTTAATTTGTTTAAGCATATAAAAAATCATTTTTTTAATTAAAAGATAATAAAAGTGGTATAACCTTTGCATATTAAATAGTCAAGATTTAATTATAGTTTTATAGAATCTATATAAAAAGGTTGAGTGTAATTGTTAAAATATTGAGGGGGAGTATAAATATACTAAGATTAAGAGGTTATCTAAATTATCAGATTAGTTTTATACGATTACTATAAGCCTATGTATAAATTAAATTAATTTATGAATGAAAGGAGAATCATTATGTCTAGTTTAGACAGAGAAAAAGATCCAAAAATAAATAAAGGTGGCAAAAAAACATTGTACAGCAAAAAAAAGATGATCCACATCTTATTAGGTCCTGTTATTTTCATATTGTGTGTTTTACTACTACCCGATATATTTCCTACTTCCGGTGCCCAAGCAATTGGTATAGGACTTTGGATGATTTTTTGGTGGATAACACGTCCTGTTCACATCACAGTAACAGCCTTTATACCTGTAATTGCGAATGCATTTTTAAATATGGCCGAAATGGATCCTATAATTTCACAATATTCATCCCCAGCTATTATTCTTGTTTTAGGTTCTCAACTTATTATTATACCTTGGGCTTTAGTGGGTTTAGATAAGAGAGTTGCACTTAAAATACTTTCTGTTGTTGGTCCATCAATGAAGTCGCAGATTACTGTTTGGCTGCTTGCTAGTATTTTGCTTTCCACTGTACTTCCAAATGTAGCAGTTACAGCCTTGTTTTGCCCTATTGCTATTTCTATGCTGGCTGCTGCAGGGTATCACCATATTCCTTCAGCTGAACCAGCAGTACCAATTTTGCTTTCGATCGCATTTGGTGTAAGTCTAGGTGGAGCAGGAACACCTCTAGGTGGTGCAATGAACCAAGCTGCAATATCTGCTTTAGAAGAGTTTACAGGCAACGAATTCATGTATGTTGACTGGATTATTCGTGTCACCCCCTATCTCATCATAGCATCACTGGTACTTCTTGCTTGTATGTTAGCATTGCCTTTGAAAGTCAAGAAATTAGAAGGTACCAAGGATTTTTTTAAAACAAGCTACAATAGTCTCGGTACCATAAACCGTGACGAGAAAATTTGTGCCAGTCTTTTTATCATTGGCTTAATATTAGCTTTTACTCGACCACTATATGCTGATCTTTTACCAGCTGCTGCGCCTCCTTATATATTTCTCACTATCGGATTTATATCTTTCTTTATAACCACAGTTGACAAAGGTTTTTTACTAACATGGGAAAGAGCTCAAAAAGGAACTATGTGGGGGATGATGATCCTTTTCGCAGGTGGTTTAGCACTTGGAAAGCTTATTAATACCTCTGGAGCCAGCACGAGTATTGGAGAAATTTTTAGTATATTACCTTTAGATGGTGGTTTAATAACTATTATAGCTTTAGTAGTTTTTGTCCGTGCTATTGCCGAGGCGACAACTGGTACAACTGCTGCTGCCATTATGGCTCCGATCATCTTACAATTAACAACTAATATCGGCTTAAATCCTATTCCTTACTGGTTCATCACTGTAATGGCCTATAACGAAGAATTTTTACTTCCGGTTAGCGTCCGTGCTATACCTGTAGGTTATGGACTTGACGCAAAAAGGATGTTGAAGCCTGGTATTCCCTTTACTATAATAAATATGATTGTAATTATTATTTTTGGTTACCTGGCTGTGAAGTTTTTTCCTGGATATGGTGATTTGCCATACTTGTTTAATTAGAAAAAAATAATTTTACAATTAATGTGTATGTAAAACCCAAAGAAAATTTAAATAAATATTAAATAAAATATTAGGAGGAATTGAATAATGAAAGATTTTAATTTTAAAATACCGCAAAACGTTGAATTTGGAATGGGAAGTTTGAAAAAATTACCCAAAATATTGAAAGAGAATAAATTGAATCATGTTTTTTTGATTTCCGATCCAGGTATGGAGAGTATTGGCGTTGTTAAGAAAGTAAAGGATATAATCGAATCTGTTGAAATTAAATGTACAGCATATTTGGATGTTCAGCCAAATCCGCCAATAAAAGTTGTAGAAGCTGCTGCTAATGCATATAAGGAATGTGGAGCAAAAGGGATTGTTGCCTTAGGTGGAGGAAGTCCCATAGATGTTTCAAAAGCAGTAGGAGTACTTGCTAAATTTGGTGGAAAGATTACAGATTATGAAGGAATAGGTAATGTTCCGGGACCAATCGTACCTATGATTGCAATTCCTACAACTGCAGGAACAGGCAGTGAAGTAACAGCATCTTCAGTAATCACAGATGAAGAGAATAATTACAAGTTTTCAGTAATTAGTTATGAGCTTCTTCCTAAATACGCAATATTAGATCCGGAGTTGATTATGACAGCACCAAAGTCAATTGCTGCTGCATGTGGTGTTGATGCCCTTATTCACGCACTTGAAGCATATCTCTCAACATTTGCATCTCCATTTTCAGATGCAATGGCTGAAAAGGCAATGGAACTTATAGGAGGAAACCTTAGAAAGTTTGTTGCAAACAGAAAAGATGAGGAAGCTGCATGCGCAATGATGGCAGGAAGTACTTTTGCCGGGATTTCATTTGCATGGGCAAGACTTGGAAATGTACATGCCATGAGTCATCCTGTAAGTGCATATTTTCATGTGGCACATGGTGTAGCAAATGCTGTAATTCTACCGACTGTTGTTGAATTCAATTCTCTTGTGGACAAGGGGAGATATGAAGTTATCTATAATTATATTAATGATGGAGAGACGGTAGATGATTTTAAACCAGAAATGCTTGTTAATGAAATTAGAAAGTTGAATGCTGAATTGGGAATTCCAAAATCACTTTCAGAAGTTGGAGTAAAGGAAGAAAAGATTAAAGAAATGGCAGTGGATGCTATGAAAAGTGGTAATGTTGCAGCAAATCCAAGAAAAACAGAGCTTGAAGATATAATTAAACTTTATAAAATAGCACTTTAAATTTTAGCATAAATATTATGAAAGGAGAGTATACTAAACATATGTATTTTTAGTATGCAAGATAATTATGAATTATGGTTATTCAGGAAAAATATTAAAGATAAATCTAAGCACTTCAGAAATAAGTCAAGAAATTGTAACAGAAAAAATGATGAGAAAATACATGGGTGGAAAAGGTCTTATTTCATATTATCTAAAAAGAGATATAAAAGGTGATATAGACGCTTTCTCTAAAGATAATAAATTATACTTCATGACTGGAATTATGTCTGGCATTCCTGCTGCAGGCACTTCAAGAATGATTATGGGAACAAAATCTCCTGTTACGGGTGCTTTTGGGATGTCGGAATCAGGAGGATATATAGCTACTGAGTTGAAAAAAGCAGGTTGGGATGGAATAATTGTTGAAGGCAAAGCTAAAGGTCCCGTATACTTGAATATAGAAGACAATAAGGTAGAAATAAAGGATGCAGACCATCTTTGGGGAAAAAACATTGGATATACAAATGAAATGCTCAAAGAAGAGTTAAATGATAAAAGAGTGAAAATCGCCCAGATAGGTATAGGGGGAGAAAATCAAGTATTGTATGCCTGTGTAATAAATGATTTGAAACATGCTTGTGGAAGATGTGGAATTGGTGCTGTTATGGGAAGTAAGAATCTTAAAGCTGTTACAGTAAAAGGTACAGGCAAGATAAATTTTAAAAACCCTGAAGGTATAAAAGAAATTAGCAAATGGTATGCTTCAGTTTTTAAGGATAATCCACTCTCAAACGGTCTATATCTCTATGGTACATCAGGAGGTGTAGTACCTACATCATATAGTGGAATATTACCTACAAGAAACTTTAGAGATGGTTCCTTTGAGAAAGCTAGTGAAATATCAGGACAGCATATGGCAGAAACAATACTTATAAAAAGGGAAGGGTGCTTTGCATGTCCCGTAAGATGCAAAAGGGTAGTCAAGGTTGATAGGAAAGATTTCAAAGTCGATCCCAAATTTGGCGGTCCAGAATACGAAACTATAGGTTCTATGGGTTCGTTATGCGGAATTGGTGATATTGAAGTTATAGCTAAGGCTCACGAATTATGTAATGACTATGGTATAGATACAATATCAGCAGGAGTATGTATCGCCTTTGCTATAGAATGTTTTGAAAAAAATATTATTGATGAAAAGATAACTGGTGGAATAAAACTGGAATTTGGAAATGAAAAAGTACTGCTTCAACTTCTTGAAGATATCGCATATAGAAGAGATTTTGGTAAGATATTGTCTAACGGAGTAAAGCATATGTCCGAGTTATTTGGAAAAGATTCTTCGGAATTTGCAATGCAAGTAAAAGGTCAGGAGCTTCCTATGCATGATCCTAGAGGAAAAACAGGTGTAGCGCTGGGATATTCCGTGTCTCCCACAGGTGCTGATCACATGCAGGCTGGACACGATGTACTAGTTGCCAAGGAAGGCTTTGTACTTGACGAAATGAAACATTTTGGATTGAGTCATACAATAGAACCGAAGGAAATAAGCAAAGACAAAGCTGAGATGTATGGAATTCTTGAAAAGTGGTGGAGTTTTCTCAACATGGCTGGAGTATGTTTTTTTATACCTGCACCCCGTGGATCAATGCCGGTTCTAACATTACTTAAGTTGCTTAACTTTGCAACTGGATGGGATGTAACTTCTGAAGAAGCTTTGGAGATTGGAAAAAGAGGAATAGATGATGCCAGGATATTTAACTATAAATTTGGGGTTGATGAAAAGGAAGAGAATCTTCCTGAAAGACTCCACCAGCCTCTTGAAAATGGAGCACTAAAAGGACAATGCATTGATAAGGAAGCTTTTCTCGATATGAAACAGGAATATTTTAAGTATATGGATTGGGATGAAAATGGAAAAGTGCAAGAAAATTTATAAGAATAGCTTAATTTTTTAAATAAAAAAAGTTCAGAGGCAAAATTGTATCTGAACTTTTTTGTAGTAAAAAAATTATTAGAACTAATTAACTTATAATTTCTGTATGTAAATTATTGTAAGTTTTTTTCAAGGCATATATCTAATCTAAATAAAATAATGATGATGAGGAATCAATATCATAGTAAAATAATGGGGATTATTTATAATTAGTAGACAAGTGATGGTAGTATAGTACACCATTTCCCTCTTCCACAGTTATTTCATTCGAAGCTCTAAGGTGTTCTAAATGAGCATGAGCTTCACCAACTGCAAACCATTTTTGTGATTTAGGAAAGTCATCCCAGTTTTTACTTTTTATATCCCAGTGCATATTTTGAGCTACTGT
>DATFJV010000033.1:0-11219 GCA_035268985.1 Anaerovoracaceae bacterium
TACAACTTTATTAACAACCTTAAGAAAATATTATAATTCCCTACTCTTGTATAACATTCCTTAAACATATGTTATAATCTTAGCATATTACGGAAGGAGTTTTTTTATGATCAAATTAAGCAAAGTATCAAAATTTTATTCAAATCACGATACTGTTAGCACTGGTTTTTCTAGAATTGACTTAGAACTCAATATGGGAGAATTTGTGGTTATAACTGGCGAAAGCGGATCTGGTAAGTCCACTTTGTTGAATGTCATCTCGGGATTAGACACTTATGAAGAAGGTGAGATGTTCGTAAATAACGAAGATACCAGCGGTTATACTACGGAAGATTACGAAATGTATAGGAAAAACTATATAGGCAATATCTTCCAAGATTTTAATCTAATTAACAGCTATACAGTATATCAAAATATTGAATTAAGCATGCTATTATGTGGCTTAACGAAGTCAGAATGCAAAGAAAGAATCAAGGAATTAATTGCTCAAGTAGATCTTACTGAGTACAAAAATACCAAAGTTTCTAAACTTTCTGGAGGCCAAAAGCAAAGAGTTGCAATAGCCAGAGCTTTGGCAAAGGATGCACCAATAATTGTTGCAGATGAACCAACTGGTAATTTAGATAGTGCCTCTGCTAAAAACATAATCGAAATACTTAATAAAGTATCCAAAGACAAACTTGTAATAGTTGTTACTCATAACTATGAACAAATAGAACAATATGTCACAAGAAAAGTCACAATGCACGATGGCAAAATTGTTGAAGATAAACATATGAAAGAAATTACCCCTACAACTGATGGCATTGTTGAAATGGAAATAGGAAACCTGTCTTTTTCAAATCAACTAAGATTAGGAAATAGAAACACGTTCAATCTACCGATGAAGTTTATTCTGCTACTGCTAATATATCTATTCATGACATCTGCAGTATTAGGTCAATATTCATCATTTATAAATGCAGGTCATCAACAAGATATTTTAGGTTATTCTCCATATTTTTCTGATACAAGTCCCGAGAGAATAATAGTACAAAAAGAAGATAAATCAGAAATAACCGATGCCGATTACGAAAAACTAGCTTCTATCGATAACATAGAAGGCATTGTAAAAAATGATGTTGTACTTGATTCTAAAGCATCAACTTATGGCGACGAATATTATTTCAATGGTCCTGTCTACAGTTTTGATAATATGGAAGATAAAACCATAGAATATGGTAGAATGCCAGAAAATGATAATGAATTTTTAATTGAAATAAACAAAGACAGTTATTCTTACGACAATCTAGTTGACAACAGAGAAAAATATTTTGAAACTGAATTCGAGTTAAACGATGACAACTCAGGAGTTTTATTAACTGATAAAAAATTGACTTTAACTGGCATAATAATTGATAAAGGACAACTATCAATAGCAGATATGAATACAGTTAATTTTTACGTAGACGATAGCTATGTCCAAAAAATAACCAGGTCTTTCTTTGCTAGAAATGCAGCAGCTACTTTTGACTTTAATGGCAAAACTATAGAAATACCTGCTACTGGCTATAACCAAGTTATAAAATCTTCGGATACAGTACCTGAAGGCAAAGCATATATATCAAATGAGTCTAGATACAATTATAAAAATGGTTATTACAAAAATAAACCTTTAAATATAAATGTGGAGACAATCTATTTTGAATCAAATATAGAACTAAAAGTTGATAAGTACTTTACTGAGAAAACTATCAACAAATATTTTGGCATAGACAAAGAATATTATTATGAATATACATCAACAGTATTTATTAATCCTTCTGATTTTGATGATTTATTTGACAAAGGGTACTATCAATCTACAGTGTACATGGGCGATGAGAAAAAATCGGATGAAACAAAAGCCGCTCTTACAGCTGCAGGTTTCAAGCCGCTCCTTATGAAGGATGCCTTATCAAGCATGACAGGAGAGTTCGATTTTATACTTAAACTAATATCCGGAGCTTCACTTATAATAATTATCTTAGTTTTATTCTTTATTACCTACTTTGTAATTAGACTAGTAATGAAATCCAGAAATACCTATTACTCAACTATTAGAATTTTGGGAGGAACGAAGGAAAACTGTGATAGACTTATTAAAATCGAATTGTTAAACATACTTATTATTGCATATGCAATGGTTCTTGCCTTTATTTATCTCATCCATTTAGGATATATAAATATAACTACAATAGCTGAAATTGTATCATTCCTTACAATTGCAGACTACTTCATCTTGTTTGCAATACTAATATTTATTTCAATGATGATTTCAAAAAGGTATTCTAAACAGTTATTTAAAAAGAGTGCCATGAGTACTTATAGAGAGGAGGCGTAAACATGATTAAACTAAAAAAGCTAAACAAATTTTATAACAAAAATAGATCAAACGAAATTCATGTAATTAATAATACTACGCTGGAACTCCCTGATAATGGACTTGTTACATTTTTAGGCCATTCGGGCTGTGGGAAAACCACCTTATTAAACACAATCGGCGGTTTGGATAAACCGAACGCAGGAAGAGTATATATTGACGACCAAGAATTAACTCACAAAACCTCCAATAAAATAGATACTTTGAGAAATGGGTATATTGGTTACATATTCCAAAACTACAATTTAATTGAAAACATGACAGTTTTTGATAACGTTGCTTTAGCCCTTAAGATGGTTGGAATAAAAGATAAAGAACAGATAAAAGAAAGAGTTTATTACTGCTTAAAAACAGTAGGTATATATCAATTTAGAAATAGAAGAGCCAACGCACTGTCGGGCGGGCAAAGGCAAAGAGTTGGTATCGCCAGGGCTATCGTTAAAAACCCTAAGATAATAATTGCAGATGAACCTACTGGTAACTTGGATAGTAGCAACACAATAGAGGTTATGAATATAATCAAGTCAATTTCCAAAGAAAAGCTTGTTATACTTGTAACTCATGAAAAAGAAATTGCTAATTTTTATTCCAGTAGAATCATAGAAATCGTAGATGGTGCTATTGTTAATGATTATGCTAATGATACTGAAAATTATCTGGATTTTCAGCTTGAAAATAAAATATATCTTAAGGATATGCCCGTCACTAAAGATCTAAATAAAGATGATATTAACATCAAGTATTACAGTGACAAAGACAGAAAAGTAGATATCAAGTTTGTTCTAAGAGGCAACAATTTGTACATAAATACCGGGGGCAAATATAACGTTATCGATGAAGAAACAAACATCGAAATGGTTGATGAACACTATAATAAAATGGATAAAAGCATTTATGAAAAATCCAATTTTGAATATGAAAAGCATATGGACGATAGATTTACGCCTAAGTATACTTCAGTTTTTAATCCATTGCATTCACTTATTAATGGATTCAAAAGCATTAATCATTTTAGTGCAATAAAGAAATTTTTACTATTTGGGTTTGTGTTGGCTTCCATGTTCTTATTCATGGCAGTTAGTAACATAGCAGGGATTAGCAATATAGAGGAGAAGGATTTCCTAACAACTCAAACTGACTATATTACAGTGACAAATGCAAGTAGATCACCGGAAGAATACGCATCCATAGAAAAATTGGATGGCACTAACTATGTTATTCCAGGGAATTCTGTTGTAGCATTAAATATGCCTATGAATGACTATTATCAAACTTCAAGGGCATGGGCTACCTTAAGCGGTTCATTGGCTTCTAATGAAATACTAAAATCGACAAATATTATACTAGGTACTATGCCTAAGGATAAGAACGATATTGTGATTGATGAAATGATTGCTGAAAAGTTCATAGAAAACAAAACAGGCGAAACTGCAGGTATAAATAACAAAGAACAGTTAGTCGGAAGAACTATTCGAATTAGTGGTTTAGATGACTATAGAATAGTAGGAATCTCAAACACAAACTGTCCTGCTTTCTATGTTGAAAAAGATCAATTTTTGCTTATTTTAACACATGCAAATGTAGGCAACACCTCCGACGGCGCGATGTATGAATCGGGGGAATATGTTAAAGAAAAAGAAGAAAACAATGTTAAAGATCTTCAATTTTTACCTGAAGAATACACTCTAAAAAGAGGGAGTCTTCCGGATAAAGCCAACGAAACACTAGTAAACTATAATCATAGATGGGATATGAAAATTGGTAAAAATATTGACACTAAAATGAATGATGAAAAACTTACAGTAGTTGGTTACTATGATACTAAAGCTAATATTGATAATTACTTTGTAACTAGCGAAACTATAAAAAATGATTATATAAGTAATAACAAATCAGTAACCATATACCCTAGTGATAAAGATTTATTAATTAGTTCATTGGAAGCAGAGAACATTCAATACAAAATCAATTATTCAAATGATAGAGAGCTTTATACAGAAAAAATTAAAAAATCCATAAGAGCAAGTTTAATAGCCGCTGGTATAATCCTAGCTATTTCTCTTTTAGAAATATTCTTGATGCTAAGATCTTCATTCTTATCTAGAATTAAAGAAGTCGGAACATTAAGGGCTATAGGTTTAAAGAAAATTGACATCTATAGGATGTTTACAGGTGAAATAGTTGCAATAACAATAATAACGTCAATTCCAGGTATTGCACTGATGTACTATATTTTAGGAAACCTTTCCCAGATACAGTATTTAGAAAACCAATACATGGTTAATGCAAATATTGCAGTTATATCATTTGCACTAGTATTTGTATTCAACATAATAATCGGATTATTGCCTGTATTTAAAACCATGCGCAAGACTCCGGCTGCTATACTTAGCAGAACCGATATATAAACTTACATAAATCAAAAGAGGATTCCTAGGAATCCTCTTTTGATTTATCATACTAATTGTGACAACAGCTTTTTTCTTGTTTTTTATTCACTGTAATTTTAGTTTTTATTATACTTCTAATTAGGAATCCTAAAAATACAACACTTATAAATATACTAAAACCATCTACCATATCCATCGCTCCTTTACTGTCAGTTAAAATACTAAATCCAAATTCAAGCACTAGAATATTGCATATCGTACCAAATACTAATGCCATAAAAGCAGCTGAGGCAATATATATGGTTGTAAGTTTTTTACCTATAGTTTTAACTAATAATACTACTGTAGCAGCATTAGTTATTGGGCCTGCAAATAGAAACGCAAACGCTGCCCCTGGGCTTATACCCTTTAACAAAAAAGCTACAGCTACAGGAATTGATGACGTGGAACAAATATACATTGGAATTCCAATGACAATCATCATAACTATCGAAATCAAACCAGAATTAAGTCCGTATGTCATAAAGAAATCATCTGGTATAACCGCAGTAATCAATCCTGCTATTAGCACACCTATTACAAAATGCAAAGCTATTTCATTTAAGAATTCATCAAAAGCGTATGTAAAAACTTCTTTTACCGATTTTTTCTTTTTAACTTCAGTTTCTTCCCCGTGGCAATGACAACAACAACTTTCTTCTTCTTTTTCTCCTATCTCTTCCTTGCTAAATATGTTTGCTATGGCTCCTGCAAAAATACCTGAAACAAAGGCCGCAATAGCTCTAAAAACTGCCATAAAAGGACCCATCATTCCGTAAGTCGCTATTAAACTATCCACGCCTGTCTGAGGTGTAGATGTTAAAAATGAAATAACTGCTCCATTTGAGGCTCCTGCTTTTTTTAATTCAATTCCTGTGGGAACTACTCCGCAAGAACACAATGGCAAAGGCACTCCTAATACACTGGCTAAAACCACAGAACCAAGGGAGTTTTTACCAACAGCCTTAATTATTCTTTCTTTACTAACATATACATGTAGGATTCCTACAAAAATTAATCCTAACACCATATACGGCGCCATTTTAATGTATATGTCAATTAAACCTATTAAAAATTCTTTCATATCTCCTCCTATTTCATGAGTTTTTTAATGGTAATTAGCAATTCTTCTAATGTTTCTTCTTCTTTACCATTTCTAATATCCTCAACTACACAACTTTTTATGTGTTCTGATAATAATTCTTTATTAAAAGAATTTAACGCAGATTGAATTGCAGCAACTTGAACCAAAATATCAGTACAGTAGATATCATTGTCAAGCATATTTTTCACACCTCTAACCTGTCCTTCGATTCTGTTCAATCGGTTCATCAATGCTTTCTTTTCTACTTCATCTCTAACCTTATAACTAACACAATCACATTTATCCATTTCTACCTCCCTATACCCCCTAAGGGTATCTTCTTTTTATATAATATACTCCATTGGGGTATATGTCAAGTAAAAAAATAATGGGTCTCGCCCATTACATTTCTTTACCATTGATTTTAATTTCACTATCTTCATCTAGTGGTATTATTAAACACTCCTTGCCCTCTACTATATCTTTTTTAATTTCTCTGCCTAACCCTTCATTTATATTGATAAATACAGTTGAATTTTTTTTAGCTTCAAGAATTTCATCGACTTGTTTTTCTTGAGCTTTTTTAATGATTTTTTTATCAAGCACACTATCTGCAATGGGAAGGTTTTCCTTGAAAAAATGAGTATAATCCGCTTCAATCTTAGGGATAAACTCTTCAGGAACTTTACTTTCAACCAATACATCTTTTAATAAAGTATTATCCAACTCTATGGGCTCTTCAAATTCTGTAATATCCTTTAGCCTATTATTTATATCATTTATTATAACATCATTCTCTTTTCCCAATGTATCTTTTAATATATTTTGAAATGATACTTTTTCTTCTTCATTGGTTAGTTTTGATATGCAACCAAGACCGTTTTCCATGAACTTTGTTTTAGGACTTTTTATATTCCTAGTAAAATACATAATTGAATTAATATCACTGCTTCTATCATTAAATACAGGATAGATAAATCCATTATCCGGAGCTTTCACAACCCAATCCCTAATTCTATTACCAATTCTGTTTTCTTCTTTGATGTAACCTAAGCCCGGCTTGCTAAGCTCCACTGGACATATTGAACATATAACGTATTCATAAAGCTCTGACGAATCATCCATTTTAATATTGTCACTTGTTTTAGCAATAACATCATATACATCATGATATAAAAGAATTAAGTAATTTCCCGAATAATCATAATTCTCAATTATTAAATCATATAAGCAGTTCAACAGCTCTTTATCTTTAAGACCACTATCTCTTATTCCCAGCAATAACCTTTGACTGCTTTCTTCTATTTTTTCTTGAGTTTTAAATCCCAATTTCAAAAGATTATTTCCAATTTTTCCGCCAGTTGTTTTTTTTGCAATATCCAAATATTTATTAAATTCACTTTTTTCTAAATTTAAAAAATTCTCACTAAAACTCAGAATTTTTTCTTTTTCGCTGTTAACATAACACCCCACCATTTTTGTGAAAGTGCAATCTTCCTTTGTGAATCTTCTTCTTAATTCCATCATGTCTTTTTTTGTCATTCTATTTACCTCTATTCATGCATTTAGGTTTTAATTATAACAAAATTAGATTAAAATTAATACCAGTTTTTTAAATTACGTTGTAATTGCAACAGATTATTTTTTTACCGAAAGGTATAATCAATATATAAATAAAGGAGGTAATTTATGATTAGAAAAATAATACAAATAGACGAAGATAAATGTAATGGTTGTGGGGCTTGCGCCGAAGCATGTCACGAAGGAGCAATAGGCATGGTTAATGGAAAAGCAAAACTATTAAGAGATGATTATTGTGATGGATTAGGTGACTGCCTACCTGCATGCCCTGTGGATGCAATTAGTTTTATAGAAAGAGAAGCTAAAGCATATGACGAAGAAGCTGTAACTAAAAATCAGCTAAATAAACAAGGTGAACCACTACCTTGTGGATGCCCTGGAATAGAATCAAAAAAAATAAACCATGGAAACCCGGCAATAAATATAGATAAAAATGAAATGCCATCTCAACTTACTCAGTGGCCAATACAAATAGAACTGGCACCTATTAATGCACCATATTTCGATGGTGCCAATTTATTAATCGCTGCAGACTGTACTGCATTTGCATATGGAAACTTCCATAACAAGTTCATTAAAAACCATATAACATTAATCGGTTGTCCAAAGCTTGATGCTGGAGATTATACTGAAAAACTAACAGAGATAATTAAAAACAATAATATTAAAAGTGTAAAAGTTGTTAGAATGCAAGTACCTTGCTGCGGTGGTATCGAAGCTGCTGTTAAAAATGCTTTACTAAGCAGTGGCAAATTCATTCCATGGCAAGTAGTAGTAATTTCTAACGATGGACGCATTTTGGAATAACCAATAAAAAAAGACCATGCGGTCTTTTTTTATTGTCATTATCCGCAGCATCCTGAGCATCCGCTGCAGTTATGCTCTATTTTATTCCCTTTACCATTTTTACTATTATAGTCCTCTATAGCTGCTTTAACAGCTTCTTCCGCCAACACTGAGCAGTGAATCTTATGATTTGGTAATCCATCTAACGCCTCTACCACCGCCTTGTTAGTAAGTTCTAAAGCTTCATCTAATGTTTTACCCTTTATCATTTCTGTGGCCATGGAGCTAGTTGCTATAGCAGAACCACAACCAAATGTGTTAAACTTAATATCTGTAATGATATTGTCATTAACCTTGATATATATTTTCATGATATCACCGCATTTAGCGTTTCCAACTTCCCCTACGCCATCGGCGTCTTCCATAGTCCCTAGGTTTCTAGGATTTCTAAAATGATCCATTACTTTATCACTATATAACATATTCTTTCCTTCCTTCCTTTAAATCATTCCAAATTGGCGAAATGGAACGTAGATATGATACTACTTCAGGTACCACTTTTGCTATGTGTTTAATATCTTCCTTCGTGCTATATTCGCTCAATGAAATCCTTAGGGATCCATGGGCTATCTCATGGGGTAAGCCAATAGCTAGTAGTACATGGCTTGGGTCTAAAGATCCCGATGTACATGCGGATCCTGATGATGCTGATACTCCTTTATCATCAAGTAAAAGAAGTAACGATTCTCCTTCAATCCCTTCAAAGCACATATTTAAATTACCTGGCAATCTATCAATTACACTACCATTTACTTTTGAATGAGGAATCTTTATAAGCTCTTCTATTAGTTGATTCCTTAAGGATGCAATTCCCTTGCCCTTTTCTTCCATATCATTTACACTTTCTAGTAATGCAGCGGCCATGCTCATTATCCCTGGTACATTTTCCGTGCCTGCTCTTTTGCCTTTTTCTTGAGCACCACCTTCAATAAGGTTGCTTACTCTAATACCTTTTCTAACAAATAGGGCTCCTACACCTTTAGGACCATGGAATTTATGTGCAGACATAGACAGCATATCTATGTTCATTTCTTCTATATCAATTTTTAAATGGCCTAAAGCTTGAACCGCATCCGTATGAAATATCACACCCTTTTCTCTGCATATTGCACCTAGTTCTTTAATCGGCTGTATTGTACCTATTTCATTATTGGCAAACATAACACTTACCATTACAGTATTTTCGTTTAATGCTTTCTCTAAATCTTCAGGTCTTACCAATCCATCTTCATAGACTGGTAATAGTGTAATATCAAATCCCTGTTTTTTGAGTTTCTCCAATGAATGTAGTACTGCATGGTGTTCAAAAGCAGTAGTTATAATATGCCTTTTATTCTTTTTCTTCCCTATTTCCGCACCAGTAATTATAGCTTGATTATCCGATTCGCTTCCCCCCGAAGTAAAGTAGATTTCTTTAGGTCTACTGTTTATCACTTCTGCTATACTTTTTCGCGCTCTTTCTATTGCCTCTAGGGCAGTTTGACCTTTTTCATAAAGACTTGACGGATTTCCATATTCGTTCTTCATATATGAAACCATAGTTTCAATGGCAATATCACTCATTTTAGTAGTTGCCGCATTATCCGCATACACTCTCATTTTTACCTCCTATTCCTACCATTTTAGTAGGATATTATCTTAAAACTTAAGCCGCCCTAGGCGACTAGTTAATTTATTTTAATAAATCATATAAAGTAATGTTTTCTAAATAATCATCAATTATTGAATCAAGTTCCTTCCACATAGGAAGCGTCAAACATATATTAGATTTCTCACAGTCACTTTGTCCATCATGCAAACAGTTAACAGGGGCCAAACTTCCTTCAGTTAACTTTAGTATTGATCCAATTGTATATTCATATGGCTCCTTACTTAATTTATATCCACCATTTTTGCCTCTCATACTATTAACATAACTTGATCTATTTAAAATGGAAACAACTAACTCCAAATATTTAACAGATATGCCCAAACGATCCGAAACTTCAGTAAGAGAAACATATCCTTCATCTTGATGCTGTGCCAAATCTAACATAACTCTAATTGCATATCTACCTTTAGTTGATATCATCATATGTATTTCCTCCTTTATTATCCCTATACTACCATAGGATTTAGGGGAATTCAACCATTGCTATAAAAATTCACAAATAAAACAAAAAGCCAGGGAAAGTCCCTAGCTTTTGCAATAAATTACATATTAAGAGATTATTAGATTATTTGCGGTACATATATATTTTAACATTTTTAAACTATTTTTGTTAAATTTGTTATTACAAATATATGGCTTTCTATTACAAAACTGACTAATGATGTTTATTTTAACACCTTATATAACAGTCCTTCCTTTTTACTGTGCCACATTAACCTTCCTCTTTTTTTACTTGGGCAATCCTACTCTTAATGACCTCTCAGGATATAGTTTAATTAAATCAATAAACTAATCGTGGAGTAATCGAGTAGGAGGAGAAATTAATTAATTTCCCTACTTCTCACACCACCTTGCGTACGGTTCCGTACACGGCGGTTCAATTTCATACTGAATACGAACCATCTGATAGAGGCCTAGTAGAAACACTAGACCTCTTTGTATTATTTACAGTTCTACACATTATAAACGACCTTGCTACTCTTGCGTAGCTTTGCTTTTATTTATTCCCAATTGAATTAGACTTCTATATCGTTTGCCTATTTCCTTCCACTGTTTCCAAATACACATTATTAATCTGAATCTCATATGTGCGTCTATTTCCTTGCACACCGTTTTCATCCGACTAATTCTGTAGTAGTTTACCCAATCCCTAATAACTTGATTCAACTTCGTTATTCGGTAACTCATGCTGACACTCCATTTCCTTGATGTTAGCTTTTAATCTTT
>DATFJV010000034.1:0-6425 GCA_035268985.1 Anaerovoracaceae bacterium
GTGGGTTAATATACATATATTATACCATAAAAAGCATATAAAAGCACGCTAAAACGAAAGAAAAATAAAATAAAAAAATTCTGAACCTATTCATCTTTCTTAAGTTCAGACTTAACTATGCATTACCTTGCTGCAAAACTCCGGAGAAATGTTGATGATTTTATTAAAAATTTGAATATTTTCCTTAATATATAAAATTATAGCATTTTTTATTTTAATTAATTCCATGTGAAGTATTTGCACATAATTAAGGTACAAAAGTATGATATAGTTATACATGTATTTGCATAAGTTAATAATAAATAAATAAAGGAGAAAACAATATTGCAATTTAATAATTTAAATATAATCGAGCCTATTCAAAAGGCTTTAAAAAATGAGGAATATACTAAAGCTACGCCTATTCAGGGAATGGCGATTCCACCTTTGCTTGAGGGTAAGGATTTATTAGGATGTGCTCAAACAGGCACGGGAAAGACTGCAGCTTTTGCTGTGCCCATATTACAGGGTCTTTCAAAGGGGGAAAATAGTTATAAGGGGAAGAGAAAAATAAAGGCATTGGTTCTAGCACCAACAAGGGAACTTGCTATTCAAATAGGAGATAGTTTTAAAACATATGGTAAGCATTTGGATTTAAAAACACTGGTTATATTTGGTGGTGTTTCACAAAATCCTCAGACAAGAGAACTGGGAAAGGGTGTGGATATTCTAGTTGCAACACCGGGTAGACTTCTTGATTTAATAAATCAAAGATTTGTACGTTTGGATAATATAAAATATTTCGTATTGGACGAAGCGGACTACATGCTTGATATGGGAATGATACACGATGTTAGAAAAATAATTGAGTTTATTCCGAAGGTAAAGCAAACCATGTTTTTTTCTGCTACTATGCCAACTGAGATTTCAAAGTTAGCCAATCAATTGCTAAATAATCCTGTAAAGGTTGCTATAACTCCTGTGTCGTCTCCAGTTGATATTATTGAACAGTCGGTCTATTACGTCAATAAAAAGAATAAGACGCATCTATTAGTCCATTTATTAAAAACTGAAGATGTTGATTCTGCCTTGGTATTTTCAAGGACTAAGCATGGAGCGGATAAAATAGTTAAGACGTTGGCAAAAGATGGTGTTAAAGCAGAGGCTATTCATGGTAATAAGTCTCAAAACAACAGACAGCTAGTATTAAAGAATTTTAAGGACAAAAAAACTAAGGTTTTAGTTGCTACTGATATTGCAGCTCGTGGGATTGACGTGGATGAATTATCTCATGTGTTCAACTATAATTTACCTGAAGTTCCAGAGACCTATGTTCATAGGATAGGGCGTACAGGAAGGGCTGGACTTGGCGGAGTTGCGATTGCATTTTGTGACCAAGAAGAAAAGCCTCTATTAAAGGATATTGAGAAGTTAATAGGCAAAAAGGTACCTAAAATAGAAGATCATCCGTACCCATTAGTAGAAAGCCCTATAGAACTGAAGGAAGTAAAAATTCACCACTATGATGGGAATAAATCTAAATCTAATCATAAGAGAAATAACTATAATATAAAGAAGAAAAAGGGTAATTAACTAATGAATAGATTACTGTAAGTGGAAATTTTATTATGCAAGGGAAATAAATGAAAGGTGAAATATGAATGGATACAAAAGAATTTCAAAATAGATCGTTGGTTTCGATATTTTTTTCGTATTTTAAACCACATAAAAAATTGTTTGTTTTAGATATGTCATGTGCATTTTTAATTGCAGCTATTGATTTATCATTTCCTGCTATAACGCGGTATTCACTATATGAGCTTTTGCCGGTGAGTGCCTTTAAAACTTTTATGGTTGTTATGGCAATTATGATAATTGCTTATACAGCAAGGGCTTTTTTTTATTATATAATCACCTATTATGGTCATGCTTTTGGTGTGCTTGTGGAGGCGGACATAAGAAGTGATTTATTTAAGCATATGCAAGAATTATCTTATGGATATTTTGATAAAAATAGAACTGGTCAACTGATGAGCAGGCTTACTGCTGATTTGTTTGACATAACAGAGCTAGCTCATCATGGTCCTGAAGATGTTTTCATTTCCTTATTAACAATAATTGGTTCCCTTGGTATATTGTTTACTATTCAGTGGCAATTAACTTTGGTGATTGCATTAATCTTACCAATATTTTTAATAGTAATATGGTTTAGACGTTCTGAAATGTCAAAGGCTTCCTTGGAAGTTAAAGAAAAAACGGCTTCTATTAATGTGAACATTGAGTCCGGGCTTTCTGGAATGAAAACCGCTAAAGCTTTTGCAAATGAAGACTCTGAATTTGATAAGTTTAGTGAATCAAATGATGCTTTTAAAAAATCTAAAACAGGTTTCTACAAAGCGATGGGAAGGTTTGTTGCTACAATGGAATTTTTTCTTTGCATATTGCCGGTTACAGTTATATTAGTAGGCGGGATATTAATAATGCAAGGAAAAATGAATCAAATCGATTTAATTACTTTTAGTCTATATATTGCAACATTTATTACTCCAATTAGAAAACTTTCAAATTTTGCGGAGCTTTTTTCAAAGGGCGGTGCCGGTCTTGTAAGGTTTGTTGATATAATGCGTACTGATACAGAAATGAAGGATGCCCCCAATGCTATTACCCTTGATAGGGTAAAAGGTGAACTTGACATTGAAAACGTAAGCTTTTCATATAAAGAAGGAATCAAAGTGTTGCATGAAATTTCGCTTCATGTAGATCCTGGGGAAACAATTGCGGTTGTGGGTCAATCTGGTGGAGGAAAATCTACTTTATGTAAATTGATTCCTAGATTTTATGATGTTGATAAAGGTAGAATTCTTCTCGATAATATAGATATACGTGATGTAACCCAAGAATCACTTCATAAAAATATTGGAGTAGTGGATCAGGAAGTATTTCTTTTTGCTGACAGCATAATGGAGAACATAAGATACGGAAGGCCGGATGCTACGGATAATGAGGTTGCTATGGCAGCTAAGCAAGCCGAGATATACGATGATATAATGGCCATGTCTGATGGGTTTAATACTTTTGTTGGGGAGCGCGGAACTATGCTTTCGGGTGGTCAAAAGCAGCGTGTTTCAATAGCTAGAATATTTCTAAAGAATCCGCCTTTCCTAATTCTAGATGAAGCAACTTCTGCCCTTGATAGTGTTACTGAAGCTAAAATACAAGAAACTTTTGATAGTCTAATAATTGGTAGAACAACTTTTATCATTGCCCATAGATTATCTACCGTTAGAAATGCCGATAGAATTTTAGTGTTTGATAGTGGTGAAATCATAGCTGATGGGAATCATGAGTGCTTAATGGAAAAAGATGGAGTATATGCAAGGCTTTATAGAACCCAAAATTTTGATTCTAAGAACTGAAGAAATAGAATCTTCATAAATCTAACATATATAAATGATATTTAATGTGTTAAAATATTAGAATATTGAATTCAAAAATTAAAAGAGGTTAAAAATGGAAAAGAGAAAACTAAAGAAATCAAAACTAAATATTATATTGTATGTAATATCAGCTCTCATTATAGTATATGGAATATACACTATAACTACTGTAGTGGAATATTTAAACGTATCAGCACAATCATATGATATTACAGGATTTGAAGCATTTAATTATATTTTAAGTTCTGTTATAAATTATTTTGTTTATGCACTACTTATTTATGTAGCTGCTGTTATTCACAACGGAGTAAGGGCATTAAATCCTGCTAATTATTTGTCAGAAGCTGAAGCAGAAGCTAAAGAAGCGGCAAAACTTCAAAAGGAAGCTGATAAAGAAACTGATGAGAAGGAAGAAGTAACCGAATAATATAACAGGAAATTTAAGAATAATACTCCATAGTGTTTGATGAGTACTTTATTGGTATATAAATCCTTCACTATGGTTTTTTATTGCGTAAAATTTGATTATTTAATAGCAATTTATTACATACGTCTTAAATCAACATGCTGTCTATCTACTCCCAATGCTAAGGAAGCGTTTACTGATTCTAAAGATTCTACGAGCTTTAAAAGACCAGATTCTAAATCATCTACTGATACAAGTACTGGAACAAAATGTTTTTTTATTCTTTTAATGTTTGGCCCAAATCTTTTTGTTATTATTACGTCGACATTTTTTTCCTTTAAAAGTTCAGTAATACCTTTTGCTTTTAAGGGATCAGCATGTCGTTCTTCTCCTTCTGTAGTATTTACTACAGTATCCATATGGTTAAATACTCCTTTTTCGAATTTAAAAATGTAATAATATTTAGCGTCTCCAAAATGTCTTGATATGAAAAATTTTCCATCGTCTGTTGCACATGCAATAATCATTGGCTTACTCCTTTGTTTAATTTGTTTCTTAACTTAAACAATATAATACTCTAGTTGTTGACATATGTCAAATACTAAGTTATGATATTTCTATGCTCAAAATGTTTGTTGCTTTGCATAAAGGTAGAATGTAAAATGAATTTAGAGGCATATTATGAATAATAAAAAAATATTTTATGTATTTATATGGCATGGTTTATTTCTAGCGCTAACCATGTCCATGTTAGATTTAAATACAGTATTTCCTTCTTTAATTGATGAAATGACTCATTCCAAAGTTATTTTTGGGTTTCTCTATGCTATTATGTTGGGCGTGCCCTTAATATTTAATGTTGTATTTAGTCATTACTTGAAGAAATTTAGAAAAAAGAAAAAAATATTACTTTTTGGCATTTATTTAAGAAGTTTTTCTTTTCTAGGAATGGCATTTTTTACAACTTATTTTGCGATAGATAGACCATTACTTACCACAGGCAGCTTTTTCCTTTGGATATTTCTATTCTCTATTAGCGCTGGATTTGCTGGAATATCATATGCTGATATTGTAGCAAAGACAATGACTCCAAAAGAAAGAAATAAATTATATGCAGCTAAACAATTTGTAGGATCTATTGCAGCCTTATTTGGCGGATTTTTAATTAAAAAAATATTTAGTTTACCCTCTATTATGTATCCAACTCAATATAGTATTAGTTTGTTTATTGGAGCAATTGGTTTATTTGTTGCTTCTCTAGCAGTTATTACAATTGATGAGCCGGACAGCGTCGTTAATGAACAAGAACGCGGGAAACTTATTGATTATTTAAAATCCATACCGGAAATTATTAAAGAAGATCATGTTTTTAAGAAGTTTATAATTGCAGAAAACCTTGCAAGTTTCAGTATTATGGTTTTACCTTTTTATATTATATTTGCTAAAGAAGTTTTTGACCTAGGTCCCTCCTTTATTGGTATTTATTTATTGTTCCAAATATCTGGCACTATATTGTCTAATATTTTTTGGGGAATTATAGCTACTAAGTATAACGCTAAATCAGTAATTAAGGTGTGTATTATTTTAGGAGGGCTATTACCTATTCTGGCAATAGCATTGTCTTTTACAACACCATATATGTATTCGATGGTATTTGTTTTATTAGGGTTTATTATTAGCGGAAGACGCATTGGCTTTGAACCGTATTTACTGGATATAGCACCCGAAGATCAAAGAACAGAGTATCTTGGAATTAATGGAACCATGAATATCCTTATAGTTATTCTACCTATTCTTGGAGGGTTTTTCATTGATTTTATTGGATTTTACTTTACGTTTTCTTTAGTCTCGGTTTTTATGGCTATTGCTTTCGTTGTTTTGAAAAATGACAATAATTAAAAGGAAATATTTTAAGTAAAATACTTATTTATCTTTTGTTCGGTTCTTAATATACTGTTTAAGAATAATCCATAGTGTTTGATAATATCAAGCACTATGGTTTTTTATTATAAACGCTCTTTTCAGAATATTTAAATAATATGATATAATATTGATATTATTCAAGAAAGGAAGAATGTTATGAATAAAGAGAGACTTTCTCTGTTTGAAGCTTCTGCAATAATTACGGGTTATGGAATAGGTGGAGGAATAATGGCGGTGCCATATTTAGTTTCTAAGACCAATCCGTATTTTTCTTTGATTTTAATCCTGGCGGCATATGTGGGAAGCTTGCTACTTCATTTAATGATGGCTGAGCTTACCACCAATGAAGGTAATTTACAGGTGGTGGAAATTGCCAAAAAGTATCTATTTAAAGATAACAAAATACTTACGGTGATATTCTTTGGGGTTATGCTATTCGTGTTTATAACCAGTCTATCGGTATATATTGTTGGAGGAGCGGAGATTATTCTACAGTTTCTTAATATATCCGAGTTACTTGCCCAAGTTATCTTTTATGCCATAGCAGCAGTTATTGCCTTATTTGGTCTTAAGATATTAGGCGTGAGTGAAAAGATAGCAATATTAGTAATCTTGGGTCTTTATGTGGTTTTAATATTTGGTTCCTTTTCTTCCGGTTTAAATCCTATAGAAATATCAAA
>DATFJV010000035.1:0-32398 GCA_035268985.1 Anaerovoracaceae bacterium
TTATTTGCTGTGATATTATATATCTCTTAGGAATTCTTTTAAAAACTAAATATGCCAATAAGATTTTTAAGATGTCGCCTAGTATAAAAGGAAAGACACATAATGTTAGAGTTGTAGTGAGATTAGATTCTGTTATATACATAAACCAAAGACTACCTAGTATGTAACACATTACATTGCCAAGAACTATACCTATAAAAATTTTATAATCGTGGTTTTTAGATAATATACCGCTAAGAAGAGCAATGAAAATGTATCCCATCAAATAACCACCAGTAGGTCCAACAAGTACTCCAAATCCAGAAGAAAACCCGCTAAAAACAGGCATTCCAACTATGCCTATAAATATATATATAATTTGTGATATAGCTCCCAATCGTGCGCCCAATACTAGGCCTGACATTATTACTGCAAAAGTAGCCATATTAATCGGTACTGGTGTAAAAGGCAATGGTATTGTTATCCATGAACAAATAGCAGTAATTGCCACAAATAGTCCTATTAAGCTTATTTTATATGATTTCATAATATTATTTCCCCGCTAATTATGCTTTCTACCTCTCCCTTTTTAGTGCCATCTAAATGTTCTATTATCAACTCTCCGTTTTCTCCGATGTCTAAAACTTTTACGGTTAAAAGTTTATTTGAAAAAGTATTGAGTTTAATTTTTCTATTTATCATAAAGCAGTTTGACTTGTATTCTTCTATTATTTTTTTACTATCCAAGTTCCTATGATTGTAAAAAAGTTTATTTAGATTGTTAATAATCGCTATAGCCAAATCATTTCTTGTAAAATTCTTATCCGTAAAATCATCAATAAAACCAGCTTTATCTTTTAGTTCTAAAGGTAGACCATAATGATAACAATTTACACCTATGCCTATTATGATACGATCAAATAACTGAGTTTCTAAATTAAATTCTCCTTCAGTCAATATACCACATAGTTTTTTTTCATTCATATAAATATCATTAACCCATTTTAATTTAGTGTCTATTTTGCAGATTTCCGAAATAGAATCTCTCACTGCATTGGCTACAGCACAAGTTATTAGCATTGTATCACCTTGTCCCAGTTTGGGGTTAAAGGAATATGACATATATAATCCTTTACCTTTTGCTGAAATAAATTCACGACCCAATCTTCCTTTACCTAGGGTTTGACCATCGGCAATTACAACAGTTGGCATATTTACTATTGCGCTGTTTTTTATATATTCATTAGTTGACTTTAATTCATCGAATACTGTAATATCTGTTTGAGTGTTTTTAGATATTATAACATTTGATAAAATATCGGATTTTGATATCAACTTATAACCTTTGCCATGGATACTGCTTATTTCATAACCTGAACATTTAAGCTTTTCTATTACTTTCCATACAGAATTTCTGCTAATATTTAGCATCAATGCAAGTTTTTCTCCTGACAAATATTCTTTGTCTCTATATTCAATTAAGAGAGCTAATATTTCGCCGTCTGTTTTCATAAGGGCCTC
The DNA here is from genome assembly GCA_035268985.1 of Anaerovoracaceae bacterium. Taxonomy (GTDB): domain Bacteria; phylum Bacillota; class Clostridia; order Peptostreptococcales; family Anaerovoracaceae; genus JAAYHV01. Next base: position 1,501 of record DATFJV010000035.1, read on the forward strand.
CTTTTTAGCGGAGTTTAGCATATTTCGAAAGGGTTGTCAACTTAATTTTGCAACAGGGTGACTAAAGGGCTATTGAATTTAAAGCATAAAAAAAGTATAATTACCTTGATGTTTAGATTTGGAGGGGAAAGTGGATAAGAATAATTTAAATAAAGCAATAGAATTGAGACATGAATTGCATAAAATAGCAGAATTGTCCGAAAAGGAAATAAATACTAAAAAGCTTTTGATAAAATACATAAAAGAAAACACAAGCTTAGAAGTTATTGATAAAGGACTTTGGTTTTACGCCAAATATGACGCTAAAAGCCCAGAAAACCCCATTGGTTTTAGGGCAGACTTTGATGCTATAAGCGTAGATGAAACTATCAAATTACCCTACGCATCGAAGAACAAAGGAGTTTCTCACAAATGTGGCCATGACGGTCATGCGGCTACACTTATGGGGTTAGCTTTGGAGATTGACAAATACGGAGCTAAGCGAGATACATATTTTGTATTTCAACATGCCGAAGAAATCGGAACTGGGGCGAAGCTTGCATCTGAAATAGTTTTAGAAAAAAATATAAAGGAGATATATGCTTATCACAATTATCCAGGTATTCCTCTTGGTAATATAGGAATTACTGACGCTACTGTGTGTTTTGCATCCATGGGGATTATTATTAAGCTCCACGGAGTTTCGTCTCATGCAAGTGAACCAGAAAAAGGTATAAACCCTGCTTTTGCTGCAGCAAATATAATTAACAAATTATGCGAATTAACAAGCGTTGATATAAATAAAGGGCTAGTATTGGCTACAGTTGTACAAGTTGACATTGGTGAGGAAGCCTTTGGAGTGTCGGCCCATGAAGGTAAACTTTCAATTACTTTAAGAGCAGAGATTGCTGAAGAAATGGGAAAATTAAAAACAAATATTGAAGAATTCACAAAAGAACAGGTTGAAAAATATGGACTTAGTTTAGAAATAGAATACTCGGATATATTCCCTGAAACTAGAAACAATAAAAAAGCTGCCGATAAAATTAGAAATATAGCAAGATCAAATGGCTATAATATATATGAAATGGAAGCCTTGAGAACTTCAGAGGATTATGGATACTTTTTAGAAAAAACTAAAGGTGCAATGATGTGGATTGGAGCAGGTACAGATAGTCATCCATTACATTCAGTAGAGTATGATTTTAACGATGATTTGATAGAAATTGCTGTGGATTTTAATAAACTTTTGATATGGAGAGGCGATGAATAAGGAGACTATTACAAAAACCAACTGTGATTTTAATGAAGAACTTGAAAAATCAATGGAAATAAATGAAGAGTATGATGTTAATGAATGGATATATGTTCCTTGTGAATATAAAAACTATAGGTATATTTTAGGGACCAAAGGCGAAAATCCTCTAATTTGCATAGGCATAAATCCTTCAACCGCAAAACCTAATGAGCTTGATAACACTCTTAAATCAGTTAAAAGAATAGCACTAAACAACGGTTATGATAGCTTTATAATGTTTAATGTGTACCCACATAGAGCTACAGACCCAAACAATATGGAAAATTGTTGCAACGATTTTTTACATTGGCAGAACATGAAAGCTTTCGAATATATTCTTGAAAATTCAAAAGAAGAAAACCCTTCTTTATGGGCTGCATGGGGAACAATTATAGAAAAGAGAGAATACTTATTTGATTGTTTAAATGATATGGTGGATATTGGATTAAAACATAATGCCTTATGGTATATAGCTGGGAAAAGATCCAAAAAAGGACATCCCCATCATCCTCTCTACTTGAGAAAGGATAGTGTTTTAGAAGAAATTAATATAAAAGATTATCTGAACGGCAGCCAATAGTTGCTGTTTTTTTATAAACACAAATTCCTCACTTTTAATATACGTGGCTTTATAGTATAATATATATTGATTTATTATGTGATTTTGGAAGGATTGAAAAATGGATGAAGGAACGTTAACTTATTATATTATTGGAATAGTAACCTTAGTTATCTTTTCTGCATATTTTTCTGCAACAGAAACAGCTTTTACTTCAATAAATAGAATAAGATTAAAAAATCTTGCCAATGAAGGCAACAATAGAGCTAAAAAAGTACTAGCATTAGAAGAAAATTACAATGAATTATTATCAACTATTTTAGTAGGGAATAATTTAGTTAATATCGCAATGACTGCAGTTGCAACCTTAATGTTTATAGAAATTTGTGGATCCTATGGTGCAACTGTAGCAACAATAACAATAACCATAATGGTATTAATATTTGGTGAAATAACTCCTAAAAATATTGCAAAGGAGCAACCCGAGAGATTCGCCATGTGGTCGGCGCCATTTATTAACTTTTTTATGATTTTATTAACTCCTATTAATTGGGTGTTTTCAAAATGGAAACAATTTATAAATAAAATCTTAAATGTGAGAGGCGATAATACAATAACAGAAGATGAATTGATTACAATTGTTGAAGAAGCTCAAACCGAAGGAAGTATTGATGAAGAAAGAGGAGCTTTAATTACAAACGCAATAGAATTTAATGATATTGAAGCTTGGGACGTTCTTACTCCAAGAGTTGATATGGTAGCAATAGATATTGATATGTCAGTGGAAGAAATATCACAAATCTTTTTAAATACAGGTTTTTCTAGAATGCCAGTATATGATGATGATATGGACAATGTTCTTGGTGTCCTCAATCAAAAGGATTTTCATAATTATATTGTTGGTAAAGATCAGAGGATTAATAACTATGTAAAACCGGTAGTTTTTGTGGCAGGTTCTATGAAAGCTTCGGTATTACTTAAGAAAATGCAAGAGAATAAAACACATATTGCAATAGTTGTGGATGAGTACGGTGGTACTTCTGGTCTTGTTACCATGGAGGATTTGATTGAAGAACTTGTCGGTAAAATATATGATGAACATGATATCATAGAGTCGAAAGACATTACTAAGCTATACAACGATAGTTACAAAGTTTCGGGTAGTGCCAACTTGGAAAAAGTTTTTGACATGTTTAACGAAGAAATTGATTTATATGTAACTACAATAAATGGTTGGGTAGCTTTGCAGCTTGATAAATTGCCGACTGTGGGAGACAAATTTACATATGAAACAAAAAACAGGTATTTTAAAGTAATAGTTACTAAGGCTGATGAAAGAAAGGCTTTAGAAGTTAACATAAAAGTAGAAGAAAAACCTGAAGAAGATGACGAATAGAAAGGGGATACTTAATGGGTTTAATGGAAAAAATCTTTGGCGACCTTAATGTAAAAGAAGTTAAAAAGATTGAGACAATAGTAGACAAAATCGAGTTATATGATGAAGAAATGCAAGGTCTTAAAGATAGTGAGCTTAAGGCTAAAACCTCTGAGTTTAGGGAAAGATACGGAAAAGGAGAAACACTAGAAGATTTATTGCCAGAAGCTTTTGCAGTTTGTAGGGAAGGTGCTTGGCGTAGCCTTGGAATGAAACATTTTAGAGTGCAATTAATAGGTGGAGTTGTTTTACATCAAGGAAGAATAGCAGAAATGAAGACCGGCGAAGGAAAAACTTTGGTGGCTACATTAGCTGCTTATTTAAATGCATTAGGTGGAAACGGAGTACATATAATAACTGTAAATGATTATTTGGCAAGTAGAGATGCTCAATGGATGGGGAAATTATATAATTTTCTAGGGCTTACAGTGGGCTGTGTTATTCATGGTGTAGAAGGCGAAAATAGAAAAGCTGCTTATGGAGCCGATATAACTTATGGTACAAATAATGAGTTTGGTTTTGATTATTTAAGAGACAACATGGTTATATATAAGGAAAATTTAACACAAAGACCTTTAAATTTTGCCATTGTAGATGAGGTGGATTCAATTCTTATTGATGAGGCAAGAACTCCGTTAATAATATCAGGTAAAGGAAATGATTCTAGTACAATGTATCAAAGTGCTAATGGATTCGTAAACACTTTGAGACTAGAGGAAGATTATACACTTGACGAAAAGGATAAGCAAGTTTCATTAACGGAAGAAGGCGTTAACAAATGCGAAAATCATTTTAAAATAGATAATTTTTCTGATCCTGAAAACATGGAGCTTAATCACCATGTAATTCAAGCGTTAAAAGCAAAGGTTCTTATGAAAAAAGACGTAGATTATATTATTAAGGATGGCGAAATAGTTATTGTAGATGAATTTACGGGTCGTTTAATGTTTGGAAGAAGATATAGTAATGGATTACATCAAGCAATTGAAGCAAAAGAAAGATTGCTCGTAAGATCGGAATCCAAGACTCTGGCAACAATAACTATACAAAACTACTTTAGAATGTACCAAAAACTTTCTGGAATGACAGGTACAGCAAAAACAGAAGAAGATGAATTTAGAGATATATATAATATGGACGTAGTTGTTATTCCTACTAATAAACCTATTGTCCGTGATGATATGCAAGATTCCATATATACTCATGAAAAAGGGAAATTCAAAGCAATAGCGGAAAAGACTGCTAATGCTCATGAAAAAGGGCAACCTGTTCTAGTAGGTACAATATCGATAGAAAACTCAGAATTAATAAGTAATATGCTTAATAAGAAAGGTATCAAGCACAACGTTTTAAATGCTAAACAACATGATAAAGAAGCAGAGATTGTGGCAGAAGCAGGTAGAGAAGGTGCTGTAACCATAGCGACTAATATGGCAGGTAGAGGTACCGATATAATACTAGGAGGAAATCCGGATTTTGAAGCAAGACGAGAAATGAAAAAAATGGATTATACTACTGAACAAATTAATCTTGCCATAGGATTTGAAAAAAGCGATGATGAAGAAGTCTTAGAAGCAAGAGACAAATATAACGAGTTATTAATCAAATACAAAGAAGAGCGAAAAGAAGAGCAGGAAAGAGTCAAACAGCTTGGAGGGTTAAGCATTATAGGTACGGAAAGACATGAGTCAAGACGTATAGACAACCAACTAAGAGGCCGTTCTGGTAGACAAGGTGACCCTGGTAATACTCAGTTCTTTATAAGCTTAGAAGATGATTTGATGAGACTATTTGGTGGTGAAAGGATGCAAGGTTTCATAAACCGTGCAGGGATGGATGAAGATGAGCCCATTGAAGCGGGTGTGCTTACAAAGACCATAGAAAATGCTCAAAAAAAAGTTGAAGGCAAAAACTTTGGCATAAGAAAATATGTATTACAATATGATAATGTAATGAATAAACAAAGAGAGATTATTTATGAGCAAAGGAAAATGGTCTTAAACGGTGAGAACTTAAGAGAATATATAAGCAATATGACGCATGAAATAATCGATGGAATTGTTGCAAATGTAACTGTAGCATCCAAGTATCCAGAAGAATGGAATATGGAAGAAATCCAAAACAATGCGAAAAATTTCGCACCTAAATCAGAAGGTAAAATTAACTATACTTATGAAGAAAAGATTGATTTAACTGAAGAAAAACTCAAGGAAGATATATATAAAATATTTGACGAATTATATGAAGAAAAGGAAAAAGAAGTTGGCGAGGAGCACATTCGTGAGGTTGAGAGGATGATACTTCTTAGAGTTGTAGATAATCGCTGGATGGATCATATAGATGCGATGGATCAGTTAAAAAGTGGTATAGGTTTAAGAGCACTAGGGCAACAAGACCCCGCTATGGCATATGCCAGTGAAGGATTTGCTATGTTTGATGAAATGATTTCGGATATTAAAGAAGAAACTGTAAAATATTGTTACAATGTAACGGTTAATACATCAGTTAAGAGAAGAAATGCTGCAAGCATAGATGCTTCTAAAAAAGAGGAGTTTAGGGATAATGTAAATCAAGCTCCTAAATCAGCACCTAAAGCAAACAAGGAAAAAACTCAAGAAACTGTAAAAAGGGATGCTCCTAAGATAGGACGAAATGACCCATGCCCTTGTGGATCTGGTAAAAAATATAAAAATTGTTGTGGTAAAGGATTATAAAATGGTAGATATAGAATATATTAAAACTGAAATAGAAAAAGCTAAAGTCGATTTTGAAGAAATTGGAGAGTCTCTTTGACTTATCTAAATTAAAGGAAAAATTAACAGAGATAAACGAAAAAGTTAACGACAGTAATTTATGGGACAATCCTGATAAAGCGAAAGAATTACTTATCAAAAAAAAGAGTGCTGAGGATTCTGTTTTAGAGTATGAAAGCATAGGAAATGAGATTTTAGATATAGAAACTTTAATCGAGTTGTTAGAAGAGGAAGAAAGTTCTGATTTTGAAGAAGAAATTAAAGAATTAAATACTCAACTTAAAGATGTGGACGAAAAATTATCAGTGCTTAAGATTAAAATTCTTCTGAAAGGAAAGTATGATTCTAAAGGTGCTATAGTATCAATACATGCAGGTACGGGTGGGGTTGATGCAATGGATTGGTCAAATATGCTTTATAGGATGTATGTTAGATATTGTGAAAAGAAGGGATTCAAGGTAACAGTTGTTGAATATCAAGATGATACGGAAGCTGGTATTAAAAGTGCTACTTTAATTGTTGAAGGCGAAAATGCATATGGATATTTAAAAAATGAACATGGTGTACATCGTTTAGTTAGAATATCGCCTTTTAATGCAGCAGGGAAAAGACAAACATCTTTTGCTCTCGTTGAAGTTACTCCTCAGGTGGATGATGATTTTGCTGTTAGTATTAATCCGGAGGATTTAAGGATAGATACATATCGAAGTAGTGGTGCTGGGGGCCAACATGTAAATACCACAGATTCAGCAATAAGGATAACTCATATACCTACTAATGTTGTAGTAACCTGCCAAAATGAACGATCTCAGCATCAAAACAAAGAGGTTGCTATGAAACTTTTAGGAGCAAAGCTTGCAAAATTAAAAGAAGAGGAACATAAAGAAAATCTTAATGAACTAAAAGGAGATTTTTCTTTAATAACATGGGGAGCTCAAATTCGATCTTACGTTTTTCAGCCATATACGATGGTTAAAGATCATAGAACAGGCGCAGAAAAAGGCAATGTGGATGCGGTAATGGACGGAGATTTAGAATATTTCATATCAGAAAAATTAAAAGAAGATTCAAAAGAGGAAGGGATAAAATAAGATGAAGAAAGCCGTAATATTCGACTTTGATGGTACGATATTGGATACTAATGGATTGATATTAAATTCATGGCAACATACATTTTTACATTTTGAAGGTGAAAAACGAAATGAAACTGAAATTTATAAAACTTTTGGTGAAACTTTAGAGCTTTCAATGAAAAATTTGCTACCTGAGGTGGACACAAAAAAGGCAATTGAAAAATACAGAGAATATCAAATATCAAATAGTGAGAAAGAAATTAGATTATTCAATGGTATAATAGAACTTATTAAAGAGCTTAAAAGTAAGGGGTATAAGCTAAGCATAGTAACTTCAAGATTAAAAAATACCACATTAAAATATCTTGAGCATTTTGACTTGTTTAAATATTTCGATGAGATTGTTACTTGTGATGATACTGATGTACATAAACCCGAGGCGGAGCCTGCAATGATAGCCTTAAGAAAAATGGGAGTAATGAATTATGAAACTATTATGATAGGAGATACGAAGTTTGATATAGGTTGTGCTAATAATGCAGGTATTGATTCTGTTTTAGTGGGATGGGGCATAGCATATAATAATGATGAAGGCAGAGAAATATATAAACCAAAATATATAATTAATGAACCAATGGAGCTTTTGGGAGTGATATAATGCTTAACATCTATTATGGAAGAAATAATTTAAATTTAGAAAAGTTTGTTTATGACAACATTGGCAATGATGCCTATGTTGTAGTGCCTGATCAATACAAACTTACAGCTGAAAAACAAGCATTAAAATATTTAAAAAAAGAAAGCATGGTAGATATTGAAATAACGGATTTATTTGGATTGGGCAAAAGGCTCATTAAAGGACAAATGATTGAAATGCCTCAAGTTATAGATAAGTATGGAAGACATATGTTACTTGGGAGAGTTATAAAGGACAACAAAGAACAGCTTAAAGCGTTCAAAGGAATTTCTGAAAAAGAAGCATTCATTGATTTAATAAGCGATTTCATCAGTGAGTTTAAACAAAATGGTGGGACTAAGGAGTTGCTAGATGAAATTCAAGGAGTAGACAACAGTTTAAAAGACAAGATTGAAGACATAAAAATTGTATTACAAGAATATGAAAGAATACTTGACGGGGTGTATTTGGACAACGAAGACTTTATTAAAAAATATGTGACCGCAATTCTAAGTTCCGATGTGATTTCAGACAAAGAAGTTTGGTTTTATGGATTTGAAAGTATGACTGCCATAATGACCGATTTAATTAATGAATTAACAAAAAAATCAAAAATTGTAAATATCGTACTAAGCTATGATGAAGATTCTGATAACAGACAGTTTGAATTAACAAGCAAGCTAATTAATAAGCTGCGTAAACAAAACGAAATTTTATCATATGAAAAAGTTGACGACGAATATAAGATTGAAAAAGCGGATGATTTAATGCTTCTTGAAGAATACTTATTTAACGAAAGTGTTGTTGGTTTAGAAAAAAACAGCTTGGGTAATATTGATATTATTGAAGCTGCTAATCCCTATTACGAGGCAGAAACTATTGCTTGTAAAATATACAATATGATAAGGATAGATGGGTACAGATTAAAAGATATAGCTATAATTTGCAATGATTTGGAAAAGATGGGTTCGGTTTTAGAAAGAGCTTTCCAAGAATATGGAATTACATTGTTTCATGATAAAACCAAGGTTATTACAACTTCGCCAATAATACACTTTATAATTAATCAACTAGAATTTATGAGAAGAAAGTATAATTCGGATTGTATTTTTTCGATGTTAAAGACGAACTTAAGCGGGTTAGAAAGAGATGATATTGAAATCTTTGAAAATTATGCGAAAAAATATGATATCAAAGGTAACACATGGAAAAAATCAATAAAGTACGGAAGTTTTGAATATACTGAAAATGAATTAGCTTATTTAGAAAAATTAAGATCACAAATAATTAATCCTTTTATAAAGCTAGAGGAGATAATTAAGACTAGTAGCACATATAAAGAATTTGTTGTTTCATATTATAAATATTTAGTTAACGAACTGAATTTGATTGAAAGAATTAAAAGTCTAAGTGAAGAACAAAAAAATTCGGGGTATTTAGAGGAAGCTTTAGAAACTAAACAGATATTAAATGTTGCTTTCGAAATAATGAACCAATTGGTTGAAGTATTAGGAGAGGAAGAGTTTGATTTAGATAGATTCATTGAAACGTATTTAATAGGTTTAAAGTATGCAGAAATAGGAACTATCCCTCCGAAGGTTGATGAAATAGTCATGGGGACTAATCAGCGTACAAGATTAGGTGATGTAAAAGTACTTATTATGGTAGGTGTAAATGAAGGCATTTTGCCAAATGAACCCAGTGCCAATAACCTTTTATCAACAGAAGAAAAGAAATTGGTCTATAAAGATGGATATGAAATTGGTAAAGACGAAGAAAATCTTTTACTAGAAGAAATGGCTGCAATATATAGGAACACGAGTAAGGCCAAAGAAAAACTAGTATTTAGTTATTCTTTATCTGATGATGCAGGGAATGATTTAAAACCATCATCTTTAATTGAGGAGATAAAATCCGTATTTTCTGAAATTAAAATTAATAAAGATATCGTTAATGATGATAATGATTTTAATTTAATAAACGGAAGAATCAGCACACTAAGACATCTAACCGAAAATATACAATCAAGCAAAGATAAAAAATTATGGGCCAATGTTTATAGTTGGTATAATAAATATGAAAAAGCAAAAATTGAGCAAATGATCAAAGGTTTATGTGAAGATAACATTAAGGAATCGCTCAGTGATGAACTTTCTACTAAACTTTTTTCTAAAAATAGCAAATTTTCTTTTAGTCCTTCTCGATTGGAAAAATATGCTAAGTGTCCATTTGAGCATTATGTTTCCTATGGTTTAAAACCCAAGGAACTAAGGACATACAAATCAGAGGGAAGAGAAATTGGTGATATCTATCACGAATGCTTAATGAGATTGGCAAAAGAGTTAACGGAAGAAGGCGTTTTAATAACCCAACAAAACTCCAAATGGTTGAATATTAAAAAAGAAGAATGCGATAAATTGGTTAATGATATTGTTGAAAATTTAGCTAATGAATATCGAGATGGTTTATTGAAGTCAACTAAACGAGAAGAATATAGATTAAACAGAATAAAGAAAATATGTAAGGAAGCTGCTTGGAATATGGTGATACAGATGAGATGCTCTGATGTAAAGGAAGCGTATTTTGAAGAAAGCTTTGGCCAAAATGGTAATATTAAACCTATATTATTCAAGGTAAATGACAAGGATATATATATAGAAGGTAAAATAGACAGATATGATTTGTTGATGAGTAACTCAGTTAGAGTAATAGATTATAAAACGGGTAATGAAAAATTTGATAAAAACCAAGTAAAAAAAGGTTATAGGTTGCAATTAATGCTTTATTTAAAAGCAGCCAAAGAAGATTTGCATAATACAGCGGGGGTGTTTTACTTTTTGATTAAGGAAAATACTTTTAAGGCAGATGAAAATACAAATGATGATTTAGAAGCGAGCATTCAAAAGAGTGTTAAGCAAGCTTATAGATTAGATGGACTGTTTGTTGAGGACGAAACCATAATTAATGAATTAGTTAATTCGGGAAATTATGACGAGCATGAACCTTCAAATATAATTAAGGTAAGGTATGATAAAAAATCAGGAAAGTGGATTCCGTCATCTAGTAGTTCTTCGTTAAGTAAAGAAGACTTTGAAAGTTTAGAGAATAGCGCAGTAAAAGCGGCAAAAGAAATTAGTGAAAATATTATAAAGGGTGATATTGAAATCAAGCCTGCTAAATTGACTACAGGTAGTAAGCTGTTAGAATGCACTTATTGTAAATATAAAGGAATTTGTAAGTTTGATTTGGATTTTGAGGGGAATAAATATAACTATATCTAGAGATAATTAAGGCTTTACAATTAATAATAAAGTGTTATAATGTATTGAGAGATTAGTTATTTTATTAACAATATATGTTTTTTGAGTTAATGAGGAGGAATTTATTATGAAAGTAGGCGTATTAGGAACAGGCACTATGGGAGCTGGAATTATACAGATTTTAGCGCAAGATGGTCACGAAGTTGTGATGAGGGCTAGAAGAGAAACTTCCGTTGAAAAAGGAATGGCAACAGTAACAAAGAATCTAGACAGACTAGTAAAAAAAGAAAAAATTACTGAAGAGACAAAGAACGAAGTATTAGGAAGAATTCAAGGGTCTACTGATATAAGCATTATTGCGAATGCTGATTTAGTAATTGAAGCAGCAACTGAAGAAATGGAATCCAAAAAAGCTTTATTTAAAGAATTGGACGAATTATGCAAACCTGAAACAATTATTGCTACGAACACTTCATCTTTATCAATTACTGAAATAGCAGCAGCTACTAATAGACCTGATAAAATTATCGGTATGCACTTTTTTAATCCAGTTCCGATGATGAAATTGGTTGAAATCATTAAAGGTATTGCTACATCCGATGAGACTATGGAAACTATAGTTAATCTTTCAAAAGAGTTAAAGAAAACTCCGGTAGAAGTTGAAGAGGCTCCTGGCTTTGTAGTAAATAGAGTTTTAATACCTATGATTAATGAAGGAATTGGAATTTATGCTGATGGGGTTGCAACTGCAGAAGGAATTGACTCGGCAATGAAACTTGGTGCGAATCATCCAATGGGACCTTTAGAATTAGGAGATTTAGTTGGACTTGATGTATGCTTAGCCATCATGGACGTTTTATATAGTGAATATGGTGATCCTAAATACAGAGCTCACCCATTATTAAGAAAAATGGTAAGAGGTGGATTGCTTGGTAGAAAATCTGGAAAAGGTTTTTATGACTACAGTAAATAACTAATATAACTGACGGTATAGCAGCAATTGATGTTATACCGTTTTTTAATTGTCAAAAACTTGACTTAATGTGAATATTTTGCTACTTTTAAAGTAGAAGTTATTTCGATTTGTTAGGAGGTGCTTATGAAAAAATATTTAATTATTTTTATAGCATTACTGCTTACCATATTAATGACCTTTGCAGGTTGTTCAGATTCTTCGGATTCCGCGGGTAGTGATAATGACAATGAGGGTGATAACACCGCTAATGCTATAGAAGACTTGGCTGATCTTTTTTCAAAATCAGATGATTATACAGAAGAAGGAATTTCATATACTCAAACTATGACAATGGGAGATATGACCACGACCATAAAAACATGGATGAAATCTGATTTTTACAAAACTTCTGCTTCAATGGAAGGTCAAGAAATAGTTAGTATCATTAATTACGAGACGGAGGAAAGTATAGTTTACTATCCTGAACAAAACATGGGAACAGTATTTTCTTTAACGGAAGGTGAGGCTGATAGCAACTATTTTGATATCAATGAATTCCAAGAAGGAATTGATACTACAGGATTTGAAAACTTAGGTAGGGAAACAATAAATGGCGAAGAATGCTATGTAGTTGAAACCATGGACATGGTAACTTCATCATCTGCAAAAATGTGGATTAGTGAAAAGTATGGTATCATTATGAAAATGGAAGCCTTGGATGAAAGTACGGGTGAAGGGTACACTTACGAGCTTGAAGACATAAAAATAGGAGTAGATGATAGCGAGTTTGAAGTACCGTCAGATATTATCCTTCAGTCATTTAAAATGTAATTAACGGATTTTAACAATTGTTAATTGAGCCGAATTCTTCAAGTTAGGGGATTCGGTTTTTTAATACATAATTATGTTGTTTAAATAAATGTTATGTAGTATAATTTTTTATATAAATCAAAAAAAGGAGTTACATATGAAAAAAAGCCTAATTATAGTGATGATTTTGACACTGAGTTTATTATTCACAGCTTGTGGTTCTAATACAGATGGCTCCCAAGGCAGTGATGAGGTTGCTACTAATGAAAAAACAAATGAAGAGGAAATAGAAGAAGAAAAAGAGGAAAAAGCTGAAGAAGAGGAAATAGAGGAGGTAGAAATCAATATAGTTGAAGGTGGTATTTATACAGATAATGCAACTGGTGCTATAACGATTGATGTTCCTGACGGTTATGTTCCGATTGAAGATATGGCGTATAGTTCAGAAGAAACCCTAGCCACTTTAACAGTTAAACCTCAAGATTCAGAAGCAGAGCTTTTAAATACTTTCTTAATGGTTCAGATAATTACAGCAGAAGATGCAGATGTGAGCGCAAGGGCTTATTTACAAACTTATGCTGAAAATGATGAAGAAATAATAGATGTTGAGGTTGCTGGATTAAGGGGTTATAGATTTGGAACAGATGAAATGACTGGTTGGTTAAATGAATATTATACCCTTATTGGTCCTAGAACTGTGGACGGTGGATACAACTATATAGTTATTATATGGGGCCTAGGTCTTGATGCATCATATGTGGAAGATGTTCATGGGATGATAACTAGTTTAGAATTTGATTTTACCCAACTTTAAAGAAAAAAATTGTGCTAAACCAAAAAGGTTTAGCATTTTTTTGTTTTTTCAATAGATTTTAACAATTTTTATGTTATAATTAATATATTGAAAACATGGGAGATAGAGATGAGTTTAGGTTTTTTTTCAGTGGCTAGTAGTAGTTCTGGAAATTCGTATATATTACTTAATGAAAATGTTGGAATAATTTTAGATGTTGGCGTTAGTGGAAAAAAGATAAAAAATGCTTTGAATGAATATAAAATACCTTATGAACATATAAAAGGGATTTTAATAACACATGAACATACGGATCATATTAAGAGTGTGGGAATTGTGGCAAAAACTTTTTATAACTCTAAAATATATTGTAGCAAAGGAACTGAAATGGCCTCAAGCAGAATATGTGCTTTAGATGAGAACCGAAAGCAAATTGTTTCTGCAGGGGACTCTTTTTATATTGAGAATATACTTATTAAGGTTTTTGTACTTTCTCACGATGCTCAAGAGCCTATAGGATACTCTTTTGAATGTGACAACAAAAAAATTGTAGTAGTAACAGATACTGGGAAAGTAACTGAAGATATACAAAGAGAAATGATTGATTCAGATATGATATTGCTAGAATCAAATCATGAAGTTGCGATGCTAGAAGTTGGATCGTATCCATATCATATAAAAAGAAGAATTTTAAGCGATTTGGGTCATTTGTCAAATGAAACAGCTGCAAATGCATTGTGTGAAGTGATAAAAAAAAGAAAAAAGGGGAAACCTTTAGAAGTACTACTTGGGCATATTAGCTCTGAAAATAATGATTATTATAATGCTAAAATCGTTATGACTAATATACTTGAAGAAAACGATATCATTATTGGAAAAGATGTCATTATCGATATCGCAGGGAAGGATAATATTAGTAAATTATATAGGTTAAGCGATGAATATTAAAATTATATGCATTGGAAAGCTTAAGGAAAAATATTGGAATGATGCAGTAAAAGAGTATTCAAAAAGATTAGGTGGGTATTGCAAATTCAATGTAGTTGAATTAAAAGAGTCAAAACTGCCTAGTAATCCCTCCCGTGCAGATGAGATTAATGTAATTAATAAAGAGGGAAATGATGTAATTAACAATATCAAAGATAATGATTATGTGATTACACTTGAGATTGAAGGCAAGCAGTTGGATTCACTAGAATTTTCAAAAACAATTAATAAACTTGCACTTACTGGTAAAAGTGATATAATTTTTGTTGTTGGAGGTAGTTTAGGTCTTTCTGATTTTGTAAAAAATAGGGCGGATTTCAGATTGTCCTTTTCAAATATGACATTTCCTCATCAAATGATGAGAGTAATTCTTCTTGAACAGATATATAGAAGCTTTAAGATAATTAGGAATGAAAGCTATCATAAATAGGTGAGGGGTTATGGATAAGAAGAAATTAGTAATAATTGGAAGCTTTGTAGCTTTAGTTATTAGTTCGCTAGCTATCTTTGTTTACCACGATCCATTTCATATTATAATTGGAGTAATTATAGGAGTATTTGCATCCACAACAAATCTATTTTTAATGGAATTTACAATAATAGGAGCAATGCTACATAATAATGCGATAAAAGCAGCAGCAATTTATTTTTTTAGGCTTTTAATCTATGCGATATTTGCATTTTTATCATGTGAGTTTTCTTTACATGGAGCTTTAGGCTATGGAATAGGAGTGGCTTCATTAAATATAACGTTAGTAATATTCTTTAGAAAGGTTAAAACAAATGAACGTAGATGAATTTGGTGCTCGAATAATAATTTCATTTGGTGATGGTGAGATATTTCTTTCGGAAAGCTTTCTGCTTGGAATATTAGTTGCTGTTGTTTTAGCCGTATTAGGGGGATGGTTGGGAACAGGGCTTCAAACGGTGCCTAAAGGGAAACAAGTTATAAGTGAACTTATAGTAGGTTGGGTATATAAATATACAAGAGAAAATGTTGGAAAAGGACATGATGGATATGCTCCTTATGTAGGTACGATATTCGGATTTTGTTTATTGGGAAGCGCTTTAGGTTTATTTGGTTTAAGACCAATCACTGCCGATGTGAATGTAACTTTTGCTTTATCAATACTTACATTTTTATTAATTCAAGGTTCAGAGGTCAGAAAGTTCGGAGCAATTGGTAAGATTAAACATATGTGTGATCCGTATCCGTTTATGCTTCCCCTTAAGGTATTAGAAGAACTTACTTTGCCAATATCCCTTGGTTTTCGTTTGTTTGGAAATATATTAGGAGGTCTTATAGTTGTAGATATTTGGCTTCATTTCATGACATATCTAAGTGGTTTATTTACAGACATACCATTTTTACGAGCGGTTTTGGTATTACCGCTTAATGGGTTCTTTGATATCTTTGAACCTATAATTCAGACATTTATATTTACTATGTTAACAATGATATTTCTAGGAATAGGAATAAATATAAAAAAAGATCATTAATTTTTAAGGAGGAATAAAATGAATATTATTGGAGCAGCTATAGCCTTTTGCGTAGGCTTAGTAGGATTTGGAATTGCTTTAGGGCAGGGCAAAAGTTTAAGTAATGCTGTGGAAAGTATTTCAAAACAACCTGAAGCAGCAAATGACATTAGAACTACCTTAATAGTAGGTATGGCAATTATGGAAACCATGGGGGTACTAACTTTTGTCGTAGCTATAATATTATCAGGCAAGTTATAAACTATGTTTTAAGAAACAGAAAGGAGGATGAAATAAATGGAAGTAACACTGCATCAAGGGTTGATTGAGTTCAATTGGAACCTCTTATTTTCAATGATTACGGTAGTCGTCCTATATCTCATCCTAAAACGTTTCTTTTTTGAAAAAGTCCATGCATTTATGGTACAAAGAGAAGAAAGCGTAAGAAAAACCCTAGATGAAGCGGAGAAAAAAAATAATGATGCTGATAAAAAAGTAATAGAATATAATGCGAAGATATCAGGACTAGAAGATGACGGAAGAAAAATTATTGGGGACGCAAAAAAAAGAGCAAATGGAGTGTCCGAAAAAATCATTCTAGAAGCTAATGAGTCTGCTAAATCTATAGTTTCCAAAGCAGAGCTTGAAGCAACTCATAAAAAAGAAGATACTGAAAAAGAAATGAAAAAGGAAATAGCACAAATTGCGGTTATGGCTGCAGAAAAGATTATTGAAAAAGAGATTGACGAGAAAAAACATAGCGAAATTATAGATGGTATTATTGAAAAGGCGGGTAATTCAAAGTGGCAGGATTAACAGTCGAAATTACATATGGTAATGCAATTTATTTAGCGGCAAAGGAAGAAGGGATGCTAGATTCTTTAAGGGAAGAACTTAAAGAGATACAAAAGCTATTCAAAGATAATCCTGAGCTTATGGAATTGCTATGCAATCCTTCGGTTATTACTGTAAAAAAGAAAAAAATTGTTGAAAAAGTATTTAAAGGTAATGTTTTAGATTTGAATTATAACTTTATCAATGTATTAATCGATAAAAGGCGATTGGGAGATTTTAAAGGCATTGTAAAAGAATTCAACAAATTAGTCGCAGAAAAAGAAGGTATAGCGTCAGGTATAATTTACTCGATGATGCCTATTGGACAGAAAAGGATTGAATTATTCGAAAAAGAAGTGGAATCACTATTAAATAAAAAAGTAAATTTAAAAAATGAATTAGATGAAACATTGCTTGGTGGAGTATCTATTAAGGTTGAAGGTAAAATCATAGATGCGTCGCTTAAAAGTAGATTAAAAGGTTTAAGCAAAGACCTTTTAAATGAATAAAGGACGGAAGCAAAGTGAAATTAAGAGCGGAAGAAATCAGTTCTATAATTAAAGAACAGATTAAAAACTATAATAAGGAAATTGAAATCTCTGACTTTGGTACTGTTATGGAAGTAGGAGATGGCATAGCAAGAATATATGGACTTCCCAACTGTATGGAAAATGAATTATTAGAATTCCCTAGTGAAGTATACGGCATGGCATTAAACCTTGAAGAGGATAATGTTGGTGCTGTAATACTAGGTTCTGATACAGGTATTAAAGAGGGCGACATTGTAAAGCCAACAGGAAGAGTTGTAGAAGTTCCCGTTGGGGAATGCATGTTAGGTAGGGTTGTAAATGCCTTAGGTAGATCCATAGATGGTAAAGGTTCTATTAGGTACAGTAAAACAAGACCCATAGAATGTGAAGCTCCAGAGGTTATAGACAGAAAATCTGTATTCCAACCCCTACAAACTGGGATAAAAGCTATAGATGCTATGATTCCAATAGGAAAAGGACAAAGAGAATTAATTGTTGGGGATAAGCAAACTGGAAAAACAGCAATTGCAATAGATACAATAATCAACCAAAAAGATAAAGATGTTATATGCGTGTATGTTGCAATTGGGCAAAAAAGATCCACAGTAGCCCAAATAGTAAAAACCCTTAATGATTTTGACGCGATGAAATACACAACTGTAGTCTCAGCTACTGCAAGCGATGCTGCACCTTTACAATATATAGCACCTTATGCAGGATGTGCCATTGCAGAGGAGTTAATGTATCAAGGTAAACATGTTTTAATAATATATGATGACTTATCAAAACATGCGGTTGCATACAGAGCCATGTCCCTACTTCTTAGAAGACCACCAGGTCGAGAAGCATATCCTGGAGATGTATTCTATTTGCATAGTAGGCTGTTGGAAAGAGCAGCAAAATTATCTGATGAATTGGGAGGTGGTTCTATTACAGCTCTTCCTATCATTGAAACTCAAGCAGGTGATGTTTCTGCATTTATACCAACGAATGTAATATCAATTACAGATGGTCAGATTTATTTGGAATCAAAATTATTCTTTTCTGGACAAAGACCTGCTATCAATGCTGGTATATCAGTTTCTCGTGTAGGTGGCAATGCACAGCTTAAAGCGATAAAAAAGGTTTCAGGAAAATTAAGGTTAGAACTTGCTCAGTACAGAGAACTTGCAAGCTTTGCACAATTTGGAGCTGATGTGGATGCTGAAACCAAGAATAGATTAGATCACGGTAAAATGCTTATGGAACTTTTCAAGCAACCTCAATATAAACCTTTAGCTGTTGAACATCAAGTAATGATATTTTATGCTGCAATTAATCATTTTATTGATGATGTTCCGGTAAATAAGCTGTTAGAGTTTGAAAGAAAACTTCTTGAATTTATGGAGCATTCATATTTTGAAGTGGGTGAAGATATATTAAAAAATGGAGAAATATCAGAGCATGGCGAAAGATTACTTGTAGAAGGTTTAACCAAATTTAGAAACAAATTCCTTGAAGAGATGGAAGAGGTATATTAATGAGCAGTGATTTACAAGCCATTGATAGAAGAATAAAAAGTATAACTGGAACGAAGAAAATAACTAGTGCAATGAAATTAGTTTCTGCTGCAAAATTTAGAAAAGCGAAACTTTCCTATGATGAATCCAAAGGTTATTTGAATTATATAAGGCAAACGATAGCCAGTATTTTATGCCATGAAGAAAATAAAGATATAGTTTCGGCCTACGAAAGAAAAAATGATAAGATAGGAAGGGTATGCTATATAATCATAACAGGAAACAGAGGGTTATGTGGAGGATTCAATAATAGCATAATTCAAAGAACTGAAAGGCAAATGAGCATTGACCCAGGAAGAAAAGAGTTAGTTACAATTGGAAGAAAAGGTTATGAGTACTTTAATAGAAGAGGTCTAAAAATTTATGGAAAATACTTTGAGCCTTTGGAAAAAGTAACTGTTAATGAGGTTGAGGAAATAATTGATCCTTTGTTAAAAAGATTTGAAGCTGGTGAAATTGACCAAGTGAAAACAATATATACTTCTTTTGTAAACAACCTAACGCAACAGGTAAAATGCATAAAGGTATTACCATTTGATGTGGAAGATGCAATGATAGATTGTAAACTTTCGTCAGGGGAATTACTAAATCACGATATGGAATATGAACCATCCCCAACTGAAATTTTAGATTATTTACTACCAAGATATTTGGTAATGAGCTTACATAGCAGTATTATTGAATCAACCACTTGTGAGCAAAGTGCAAGAAGAAATGCAATGGATAATGCAACTAACAATGCTGAGGATATGATTAAAGAGTTATCATTGTACTATAATAGAGCAAGGCAAGCAGCAATAACTAATGAAATTATTGAAGTTGTTTCCGGTTCAGAAACACAAAGCTAGGAGGGCAATATGCATAAAGGTAGGGTACATCAGATAATAGGTCCTGTATTAGACATCAAATTTGACCAGGATGAATTACCATCACTTTTAAATGCGATTATAATTGAATATAAAGGAAGAAAAATCGTAGCTGAGGTAGCGCAACATATTGGAGACGATGAAGTCAGATGCATAGCTTTATCATCTACAAATGGGCTGAAAAGAGGAATAGAGGCTTTGGATACTGGAAAACCTATAGAAGTTCCTGTGGGGGAAGATGTATTGGGCAGAGTTTTTAATGTATTGGGAGAACCTATAGATCATAAAGGGGAAGTTAAGGCTAAGCGAAAAGCATCTATACATAGGAATCCTCCTAGTTTCGAAGACCAAATAGCCTCATCAGAGATTTTTGAAACTGGAATTAAGGTTATAGATTTGATTGCACCTTATACAAAAGGTGGAAAGGTCGGCCTGTTTGGTGGAGCTGGAGTAGGTAAGACTGTATTAATTCAGGAGCTAATAAGAAACATAGCGACTGAACATGGTGGTACCTCTGTTTTTGCTGGCGTAGGTGAACGCACTAGGGAAGGCAATGATTTATATTATGAAATGATAGAATCTGGAGTAATTAATAAAACGGCCATGGTCTTTGGTCAGATGAATGAACCGCCCGGGGCAAGAATGAGAGTTGCATTAACGGGTCTTACAATGGCAGAAGCATTTAGGGATGAAGAAGGCCAAGATGTCTTATTATTTATAGATAATATTTTTAGATTTACTCAAGCAGGTTCTGAGGTTTCTGCTCTATTGGGAAGAGTTCCTTCTGCGGTTGGATATCAGCCAACATTAGCTACAGAAATGGGGCAACTCCAAGAGAGAATAACATCAACTGATAAAGGGTCTATAACATCGGTACAAGCGATATATGTTCCTGCAGATGATTTGACGGACCCGGCTCCGGCAACAACATTTGCTCATTTAGACGCAACTACAGTTTTATCAAGAGGGATTACTGAATTGGGCATTTATCCTGCAGTTGATCCTTTAGAATCAACTTCAAAGATAATGGATCCTAGAATAGTTGGTGAAGAACATTATAACGTGGCTAGGGGAGTTCAAGAAGTATTACAAAAGTATAAGGAATTACAGGATATAATTGCAATATTAGGAATGGATGAATTATCTGAAGATGATAAAGTTACAGTATCTAGAGCTAGGAAAATTCAAAGATTTTTATCTCAACCGTTTGGTGTTGCCGAACAATTTACTGGGATGCCAGGTAAATACTTATCATTAAAAGAAACAATCAGTGGATTCAAAGAACTTTTAGAAGGAAGATATGATGACATTCCTGAAGATTTATTCCTATTTGCAGGAGGGATAGATGAAGTGGTTGAGAGATACGAAGAAAGGTCTATAACAAGACATGAGTAGGACTTTTAATTTAGAGGTGGTAACGCCAACAAAACACTTTTTTAATGATAAAGTTGAGATGGTAATGGTTAAAACTATTTCAGGATATGAAGGCTTTATGGCCAATCATAATTATGCCACGAAACTCTTAGCAGAAGGCAAAATGAAAATAAAATTGCCCGATAAAGAGGGATATTTATATGCTGAAATTAAAGATGGTTACATAGATGTTAAAGATAAAGTGTTAATTTTTACTGAGAAAGCATCATGGATTGAAGCTTAAATAAAGGAGAGTTCAATAAACTCTCCTTTTATAGTAGAAATTAGGTTACTAGGTTCTTGCAATTATTCATATTGTAAAATATAATAAATAGATAAGCTTAAGGGGGTGCAATATGGGGAATAGGTTTATTGCTAATAGATATCAAGGCGTTTCGAGAACTGCTATGGGAGATATTGACAGTAAAGAAAATATGTTTAATGATATTATCAATTTCAGTTTAGGTGATCCTGATTTGATAACAGATGATTATATAATTAAAAATGCCTTTGCCGATGCTAAAGCTGGTCACACTAAATATACTGGTTTTAGGGGAGATAAAGAACTGATTGAAGAAATATCGAAGTTCTATAATGAAGAGTATAATATTAAAATTCCTACAGAAGAAGTTTTTGTTAGCGCTTCAGGATGCATTGCAATGTATTTAGTTTTAGAATCAATAATAAATGATGGAGAAGAGGTGTTAATGCAGTCTCCTTATTTTACTCCATATGAACAACAAATAAAATTGGCTAGAGGGATACCAGTTGAATTACCAACATATGAAAAGGATGACTTTCAAATAGATGTAAACGTTTTAGAAAAATATATAACTGATAAAACTAAAGCAATTATTATTAACTCACCCAGTAACCCTACAGGGGCAGTACTTTCTGAAGAAAATATGAAATCAGTTTTGGAAGTTGCCAAAAAACATGATTTGATTGTAATTTCAGATGAAATATATACAGCCTATAGCTTTGAGCGAAAATTTGTACCTTTTATATCATTAAAAGGAGCGAGGGAAAGAACTATAACTATAAATTCATTTTCAAAAAATTTTATTATGACTGGATGGAGAATAGGTAATATAGTGGCGCAAGAAGAAATAGTAGAAACAATACAAAAGATAAATGAGAACGTTGTATTCACGGCGCCTTCTGTTTCGCAAAGAGCTGCAATACATGCATTAAGAAACAGAAAAGAGATTCAGCCTAAAATCATCGAAGAGTATAAAAGGAGAATGTTTTATGCTGCAGAAAGAGTAAATAAAATTAAGAACATGCACGTCATATATCCTCCTAAGGGAAGTTTTTATTTATTCATTAATATTAAAGATACAGGGCTTACTTCTAAAGAGGTTACTGATAAATTGTTTGAGGAAGCCCACGTGCTTATGATTCCTGGAAATGGTTTTGGTAAATGTGGAGAGGGATATATTAGAATGGCATGTACTACAGATGTTAGTGTTGTGGAAGAGGCCTTTAATAGAATTGAAAAGATGAAAATATTTGGTGTCAAAGATGGAGAATAAAAAAATCCTATATCTCCAAGTGTTATTTATAGGCATATTTTGGGGCACTTCTTTTGTTGTTATTAAAATTGCTTTATCATATATTACACCATATGATTATTTGTCGGTTAGGTGGACCATAGCAGCTGTACTTGCTTTAATTTTAGTGATGGCTAAAAAACTAAAAGTAAATTATCGAGGAAAGCCTAATAAATACTTGGTTATTTTAGCGTTAATACAACCGGGAATGTTTTCGCTTTTTGAATCCTTGGGTGTTCAAAAAACTTCTGCATCAGAGACTTCAATAATTCTAGCCCTAGTCCCAATAATGACAGCCTTTATCGTTTCAATAATACTTAGGGAAAAGGTTAAAGCTAAAACAGTTGGAGCCGCGGTTATTTGTTTTGTTGGAGTTATATTAACAGTTGTTTTTGAGCCTCATTTTCAAATAAATGGTGATTTAACAGGATATTTTTTTCTATTTACATGCGTGATTTTGGCCGGAACCTTTGCTGTGCTTAGTAATAAAATGGCTGCCGCATACACTGCTACGGAAGTTGTTGTTGCAATGACTGTAATTGGTGCCTTGTGCTTCAATTTATTATCATTAGTTAGAGGAAGTCTTGTAGATGGATACATGGCGGTATTTACTGATTGGAAACCTTTTGTCGCACTCTTATACTTGGCGATATTTTGTTCCATAATCTGTTTTATTTTGTATAATAGGGTTAATAGTAGGCTGAATCCTGCGCAAACATCGCTGTTTATATCAAATAGTGTAACGATAATTGGTGTAATTAGTGGAGTATTAATTGCGGGGGATTCAATGAGTATATATAAAGCTTTTGGTGTAGGATTAATAGTTTTTGGTGTTGTAAAACACGGTTTAGAAGAGATGAAAGAGGGGAAGAAAATTGAGCAAAAAGAATTCTTATAAAAGAAAACAAAGAGTTAATAGAATAATTGCTTTAGTTATTATAATTTCAATGGTATTATTTGCGCTATTTACTACTGGTGTTGCCTTCATGGGATAGGAGTAAAAAATGTATATTTCCGATTTGCTTAAAATGTCTGAATTTAGAAATTTTAGGAAAGTTACAAAAAAGTCTGGTGAAAAAAACATCTTGACTAATATTGGAATACACGATTATGAAAGTATAGATCAAATTCCTTTATCTTTTGGAAAAGGTGATTTCGTTTTAACCACTTTATTTGTATGTAAAGATTCGAAAGAAGATATGGAAAGATATATTAATGCCTTGCTTGATGCTAAGATTTCGGCACTAGCAATAAAAGAAATATTCCATGAAAAGATACCTGAAAAATGCATTGAAAAAGCTGATATAATGAATATCCCAATACTTTTTTATCCCACCCATATATATGCAGAAGATATAATAGTTAGTGTCAAAACTTTGATAAATGAACAAAATAGATACAAAGATTTTGAAGAAAAAGTTAATAAATTAATCTCCGATAAAATGGAAATTCATGAAATTAAAGAATTTATTGCTTTAATCAATAAAGCATCATTAAACAAAACAGGCGTAATATACGCATTAAAAAAGAGATATGATGAAAAAAAGGTATTAGGCGATTGTAAGAGTTTGGAAGATAAGATTAAGGCTTTTCCTATCAAAAATGAAATTTATTTAGGAAAATATGAAGAAGGGATAATGTTGTTTATTAACTATAGTGACAATTCAAAGTGTAAAAGTATACTTAAATCTTTATTAAACATGTTCAATAAAGATGATTATTGGGTAGGTTATGAATTAAACTATGAAAAACAAAACCCCATAAGTGAAAGTATATTAAACGCATTAAATTCATCAAGCGTTGCCAGTATAGAAAAGGTGGATTTGATATCATAT
The DNA here is from genome assembly GCA_035268985.1 of Anaerovoracaceae bacterium. Taxonomy (GTDB): domain Bacteria; phylum Bacillota; class Clostridia; order Peptostreptococcales; family Anaerovoracaceae; genus JAAYHV01. The sequence continues at coordinate 26,147 of DATFJV010000035.1, forward strand.
GATGAAATAGGGATTTATAAGATGATATTGCCGTTAGAAAGTAACAAAGGAATGATAAAGCAGTGCAATGAATTTATCAAAATGATAAAAGAACATGATGAAAAATATAATTCATTTTTATTTGAAACGGCAGCAAGATATGTTGATAACGAAGGGGATATTATTTCTACGGCAAGGGAAATGCATCAACATCCAAATACAGTAAGATATAGAATTAATAAATTAAAACAACTTTTTGATAATCATAATGATGGATATGTGGAGTTATATTTAACTATGAAAGTAAATAAGGCTAATGAAAACATGAGGGTTAATTAAACTAACCCTTATTTTAATTACAATAATTATTGAAAATAATTATAATAAAAACAATTGCTGTGGTGTCAATTAGTTATATAATATAAAGATAATATGGAGGTGCAAGTTATGAATGATATATTAATTCTAAATGCTGAAGAAATTAAAAAATTGTTAAAGTATGAAGCTGTTGTTAAAACAGTAGAAGAAGTTTACGTACAAAAGGCGGATTGTAGAAGTCTAGTTTTCCCTTTGGTTTTTCATGAATTTGAACTTGGAGTAGCGGACATGGATATAAAATCAGGTTGGTTAATGGACTCCGAAATATTTGGTTTGAAGTTGGTATCATGGTTTGGCGAAAACCAAGAAAAAGGGCTACCGATGTTGATGGGTACAGTTTTAATATGTGATGCAAAGACAGGTGCGCCAAAAGGAATACTAGATGGTTCATATTTAACTGGTATAAGAACTGGAGCAGCAGGAGCAGTTGGTGCTAAATATTTAGGGAAGAAAGACGCCAAGAATATGCTAATGGTAGGAGCAGGCCATGTGGCTGGATTCATGATTCCAGAAACAATTTTATCCGTTCCAAGTATTAAAACAGTAAGGATATACGATCCGATTGATATAAAATATGCACAAAAACTAGTTGATAAATTAAAAGTTGAATACAAAGAAATGAAATTTGTTGCTGTGGCTGATATTAAAGAAGCAACGAAGAAAAGTGAAATAATAATTACAGCTACTCCTTCTAAAGAACCATTAATTATGAATGAATGGGTAAAACCGGGCACGCACTTTAGCTGTATTGGTTCTGATATGTCAGGGAAAGAGGAAATTGATCCTGAAATACTAAAAGGCGCTAGGATTTATGTTGATGATTTAGAACAAAATGTAAATGTGGGAGAAATAGAAATACCTATTAAAAACGGTGTAATTTTAAAATCCGATATAAAAGGAGAAATAGGAGAGGTAATTAATGGTAGGGTTGAAGGCAGAACAAATGACGATGATATAACAGTATTTGATGCTACGGGTACCGCTCTTTTAGATTTGCTTACTGGCGCATTGGCCTTAGAAGAAGCCCAAAAGCAAAGTATGGGAACAATGGTTAAATTATAGGGGGAAATATGAAAATTAAAGACTTTGGTGTTGAAATATGGATGAACCTGTATGAAAATAACTGCGAATATAATTTGGCAGAAACTTGTGTGGAGTCCTTAAAAGTAGGGGAGCTATTAGAAATCGCTGGATTAAAAGAGTCCTTTTATGATGAATTATGCGACATGAAACTTACATATGGAGCAATTGAGGGATCTTTGTTATTAAGAAAAGAAATATGCGAACTTTATAAAACTGTAAAAGTTGAGAATACTACAGTTACCCATGGAGCTATTGGTGCAAATGCATTATCTATTATGACATTAGTCGAAAAGGGAGATAGAGTTGTTTCTGTGTTGCCTACTTATCAGCAGCATTATTCTATTCCTGAATCCATCGGTGCTGAGGTTAAGATACTTCCCCTTGAATTTGAAAATGATTTTCTGCCTGATTTAAATCTATTAAAGGAGCTAGTCAATGAGAAAACAAAACTAATATGCATAAACAATCCTAATAATCCTACGGGAGCAGTTATGGACGAAGATTTTTTAAAGAAGATTGCAGAGATAGCAAAATCTGTAGGTGCCTACGTTATATGTGACGAAGCATATAGAGGTCTTACCCATGAAGGTGAAAGCTTTACGACTTCAATAGCTGACTTATATGAAAAAGGGATAAGTACAGCGAGCATGTCTAAAACGTTTTCCATGGCGGGTATTAGGTTAGGCTGGATAGTAGGTCCAAAGGAGTTCATTGAAAAAATTAACAGGCAAAGGGATTATCATGTAATTAGTGTAGGTATGATAGATGATAAACTAGCAACGATTGCCCTTAAAAATAAAGAAAAGATATTAAAAAGAAATCTTAAGATTGTTAGAGAGAATGCTGTAATGTTGGATGATTGGATGAAAGGTGAAAAATTACTATCATATATAAAACCTAAAGGTGGGACCACTGCTTTCCTTAAATATGATATCGATATGCCATCCGTAGACTTATGTATTAAGCTACTTGAGGAAACTGGTGTTATGTTACTTCCCGGATCTGCGCTAGACAGGGAAGGGTATTTAAGAATTGGTTATTGTAATAGCCCGGATGTTGAAAAAGCAGGAATGGCTAAAATATCGGAATTCTTAAAGCAATTTGAAAGTTAGGTGTTGCTATGATTGATGTAAGCTCTGCATATTCGAATATTGGTGATTTGGTATATATGACTCCTTTGGATAAATCGATGACATTAAGCAATAACGGAACAAATGTTTATTTAAAGAAAGAATGTTTGCAACCGGTAAAGAGTTTCAAATTAAGGGGAGCAATGAATAAAATGCTTTCTTTGACAGATGATGAAAAGAAGAAAGGCGTTGTTACTATATCATCAGGAAATCATGGCCTTTCAGTAAGCTATTGTGCTAAATATCTTGGCATAAATAACGTTAAAATCATTGTACCTAAGAATACTCCAAAAGCAAAGACGGAAATGATTAAAGCCTACGGAGGGGATGTACTTATGATGGGGGACAATTACGATGAAGCCCATTCCATGGGAGAGAGCTTTGTCAGGGAAAACAAAATGATATATATTGATCCATATGATAAAGATCCTATGGTTTATGCTGGCCAAGGTACAGTAGGAATGGAAATAATGAAACAAAACCCAGATATTGATACAATACTAGTACCTATAGGCGGTGGAGGTTTAATAACGGGGGTTTCAATCGGTGCTAGAATAATGAATCCCAATGTCAGGATTATTGGAGTTCAAACAGAGGCTTGCCCAGCTATGAAAGCAGCTATAAATGAAAATATTTTTTATGGAGAATATCCTAATGATGAATCAATATGCGAGGCGTTAATTGGTGGCATAGGAGAATTGGCCTTTAGATTGAGGCATGAATGTATAGATGAAGTGGTTACTGTTAAAGAAAAAACCATACAAGCAGCAGTAAAGTTTTTGGCATTAAAAGAAAAAACTATAGTAGAGCCTTCTGGAGCTGTTTGTGTAGCAGCAATTGTGGAGAATCAGAAAATTATAGGAGATAATGTTGCCTGTGTTTTAAGTGGAGGCAACATTGATGAAAACTTGTTTACAGAAATAATAAGCAATTAGTCCTATTACTCGTTTATAGCAAATTTAAATAAATGTTATTAAGATGAGATTATTCAATCGAAAATATGATATACTGATATCAAAAGCTATAAAAGAATTAGCAATGACATTGGAGGATTATATGTTAATAGATTGTGGTAATTTAAAATTAAATTCGGTTGACTATATCGTTGTTATTGACAAAGACTATCACGTGCTTTTTAATACAAGATATGAATCAAAAGTAAACAATCCTAAAGATAAAAGCGTTAAAACCAAGTACGTAAATAAAAGTTTTTTAGATGTTTATCCTGATGTTGATATAGAAACTAGTTCGTTTGTGGAGTGCTTAACTACTGGTGAGGTTGTTATTAGATTACATCAAACCGTGTATGATTTTACAGGAATTCCAAGGTGCACTAACAATGTTACTATTCCAATAATAAAAGATGGCATTATAATGGGAGCATTGGAGTTAGCAAGAGATGTAACCACTGTAGAAGACATTGATGATTTGGTAAACGAAGCCCAAGCAAGTGTAGGGGAAGTGGATTTCAGAAAGTTCAACAGTGTTGAAAATTCTAAAGAAATACTAACGAACAATACGATTATGCTTCAAAATATACAAGAAGCAAAAAAGTATGCAAAGCATCCAAGTCCAACACTAATATATGGAGAAACGGGTACGGGGAAAGAGCTGTTCGCACAATAAAATCTAATTGAGTCAATTTTGTTTGGAACTAGGAAAGGCGCTTATACAGGAGCCGAATATTCCAAAGGACTTTTTTTAGAAGCTGATGGTGGAGTGTTGTTTTTAGATGAACTTTCTGCAATGCCTTACCAAGTTCAAGGCAAGCTATTAAGAGTTATACAAGAGGGAACATTTAGGCCGGTTGGTAGCAATCAAGAAATTCATGTAGATGTTAAAATAATCGCCGCTATGAATATTGATCCGGTAGAAGCCATGAACAAGGATATCATAAGAAAAGATTTGTTTTATAGATTTAGTAGTTGCATGATTGGGCTTCCACCATTGAGAGAAAGAATCGAAGACATTGAATTTTATGCTGAACATTTCAAAACGATATATGCAGATTTGTATAATAAAAAAATAGAAAAAATAGACGACCAATTAATGGGTGTTTTTAAGGCTTATAATTGGGAAGGTAATGTAAGAGAGCTAAAACATCTTATAGAATTTATGGTTAATGTATGTGACGATGGATGTTTGAACAAGAAAAACTTTCCAAGATATATTTCTGAACGCTTTGAAAACGGTAATACCAGTCATGTGAGAAACAGAATGGTAATTAACACATGTGATCGTAGTATGGATTATACAGCGGAGGACTTTAACTTAAGGGACGCATTAGCACAGAAAGAAATGGAGATAATTCATACAGTATTAGAAATGTGTAATGGTAATAAATCAAAGGCTAGCGAAAAACTTGGAATACCTAGACAGACATTGAATTATAAGCTGAAAAAGACCGACAATATTGACAATAATTAAGCGACAAAAAACTGTCAATAACCTCAAAATATTCAGAAATTACAATCTTATTTTTAAAAAGCCCATGAATTCAGGGCTTTTTTAATTGGCATATTTATTGCAATATAAATAGGTAAAATGTGATAAAGGAGGTCTATTATGAAGATAGGAATAGTTAAGGAAATTAAACCTAATGAATTTAGAGTAGCAACAGATCCAGATGGTGTAGCCGAATTGATTAATATAGGCAATAAGGTTTATGTTGAAATAGGTGCAGGGGTTGGCAGTGGACATAGCGACGAAGATTATGTTGCTAAAGGTGCTACAATTGTTAATACAGATGATGTGTGGAATAAATCAGAACTTATTTATAAGGTAAAAGAAATTCGTACAGATGAATACAAGTATATGAGAGAGGGTTTGATTGTTTATACATATTTACATTCAAATGCTCATGAAGATATGACAGATATTATGCTTAAAAAAAAGGTTGTTGGTATAGCATATGAGGATGTTGACGATGAAAACGGTGAATTCCCAATGCTTAAACCGATGAGTCAATTGGCAGGTAAAGGCGGATTTTTAGCTGCTTTGAATTTTACTCAGGCTGTAAATGGTGGAAATGGCTTAATTTTAAATAGAATAGTAGGCATGAACACGCCGGTTGTTACTATAATAGGAGCAGGTCATGCTGGTATGGGGGCAGCTGAGTTGGCATCATCTTTTGGGTGCAAAGTTAATATTTTGGATGTTAACTTAAAGAAACTTGAAGATGCAAAGAATAGCCTTGGGTCAAATGTTGAAACGCTGTTTTCAACTAGAACAAATCTGGAGACTTGTTTAAAAGAGACAGATGTTTTAATCAACTGTATTTTATGGCCCAAAACTAGAAAAGATCATTTGGTAAACCATGAAGATTTAAAATTAATGAAAAAGGGTTCAATGATAGTAGATGTTTCATGTGACGATGAAGGATGCATAGAAACTAGTCATTCAACAACACATGCTGAACCAATTTATTATGTAGATGGTATTATGCATTATGCAGTTGATAATATTCCTTCTGCTTTTTCAAAAACAGCAAGCAAAATGCTTTCAAATTCAACAATGCCATATTTAAAAGAAATAACTCAAAATTGTTCTTGAGTGTACTGATTTGCCACCTTTTGCGGAGCGTATAAGAAAAGAAGTAAATTTACCGGTTTTTGATTATATGTCTATGATAAATTATGTTTCAATGACTCTAAATGATTAAATGATAATAAGTCCTATAAAC
>DATFJV010000036.1:0-20481 GCA_035268985.1 Anaerovoracaceae bacterium
CTTTGTCTTTTCATTGAAACAATATTCGTGTAAAAACACTGAAGCCTTAGATATATCATTTAATATTAGATATACCTAAGGCTCCTAGTCAGTAAATTCCCTTAAAAATCAGGAATTATTTTCTTTAGAATTTCCCGCACTGCCATTGGGCAAGCAGAATCAATTGGTAATTCTAACAAAGACTTACCATCACGGTCAAAAGAGTTAACTAGTTCATCCTCTGGTAAACGACCAAAGACTTCCAAACCACTCTTTTTTATTAGTTCTTCTGCTGAATCGTCATCTCGAACACGGTTAAGAACCAATCCAGCTTGCTTAACCTTAATACCATCCTCTCCACCTTGAGCTACCTTCATAATACCACTAGCAGTCTCCAAGCTTCTAGCAGACATATCAGCTACGACTATTAATACATCAATACTCTTAAGTACTCTACGATTAAGCTGCTCAGGACCTGCTTCACCATCTATAATAGTCACTTCATACTCACCAAGAAGAGCATCAATACCATAACGTAAAAGCTCATTCACTGCACAGAAGCATCCAGGTTCCTCGGGACGGCCCATAGTAAGCAAGTCAAAACCATCTCCCTTAGACAAGATACTGCGCATTAATTCCTTAGTAGGAGCATTATCTAAATCATTTCTCAACTGATCCTTACCAATTAATCCTTTACGAAGTTGACTAACAGTTTCGTCCACTTTCATTCCTAAAGTATATGGTAAACTCATAGCAGAATCAGCATCAATAGCAAGTACCTTATTTTTATAACGTTCAGATAGCATTCTTATTAAAAGGGTTGCTAATACAGTTTTCCCTGTACCACCTTTACCTGTAATTGCAATAGATTTTATCTTATTCATTTTAATTTCCTCCTTTTCTGCAGGAATTTCCTACTTTAATTTACGCTTTATCTTTCGTAATTCGTTCAGCTCCCACGACACTCTCCATATACTCAGCTATAGATGCTTTAACTTCGTCTGCACTCTTATAACGCATATCAATGGAATCTAATTCCAGCATTAGTGTTGGAATATCAAATTTATCCTGAACCATATCTGTAACCATCTTTGCTGCAGCAAAAGTGTGCTTGCAACCCACATGTCCAATAAACATAGATACACCAACCTCATAGTCTTCCATAATGTTTTCTACAATATTAACAAAGTGTTCAGCAGGTCCCGAAGCACCATGAATCATTGGACTGCTCATAGCTTTTTTAGCCATTACTACTAAAGCTTCTTCTTTATCATTAATATCGTCAAATAGAATACCATTTTGATAACCAAAACCATCCATAACTACAATAGCACCAAATTCTTTCTCCAACCATCCTAGGAGACCAGCGTTAGCCCATACAATATTTTGTAACCATGATACTCGATATTTTTCTTCTTTTAACTGACCTATGCCCTTATCTGCTCTAGCCTTACCAACCTCATATTGTTTTTCCATGAATTTCAGCATATCAGGATGACCAGACATACCTAACATCATTTCATTCAGAACCAATAGATGACCTGGTAACGGACAAGGCTTTAACTTTCTCAAATCAGCAATTTTATTCATTAAGTCGTTGGATTTATTGGAAATTTCTGCAACTTCAGCAAACTTATCCCAATCCATTTTATTCCCAGTCAATTCTTCCATAAACTTTATAAAATCTTTATACTGCTCAGCTAGATACTCATATCCACGTCTATCTCTTCTAAAGGGAATATCTAATCTTATAGATGGAACATCAAGAATCCTATCAATTGCAGGATGACATTCACGAGCAGAATCACATGGTACTGTACAGTATACAAAAGCATCTGGATCAACACCAAAATCACCACGAAGTGCAACTCCCAACTCTACTTTATCCAAAGCACAGGAAGTTGGAGGAACATGTTTCTCTGCCTCATCAACATAAATAGCTGTAGTATCAGTATCACTAGCAATACGAGTAGGTATCATATCTAAAAAGAAAGGTACCGCATCGAAAGCATAAATCAATTCCACAGGAGCTGGTCCACCGAAGAAAACAACTTTTTTACCATTTTTATGGGCATCACGAATATCGTTCCAATATGCTTTTTGAACCTCAAACATCCAAAGATCCTTAGGTCTTTTTTTTGATATATGATTAATAATACTATCAACTTGATCACAAGTTTTAGAAATTATATTTACACTCATTTTTTAGTACTCCTCCTCTATCATTTCAATAAATGCCTCAGTACGAACTTCTAATTGACCTACATTTGACATTAATTCTTCACGGTCTAATGTAAGCATAGGTATATTAGCCTTCTTCATTAAATCATTGAGGTAAAAACCTTCTCCACCCCAACACTCACAATTCTGTAGCTTCTCATAGATAATTCCCTCAACTTTATACTCCTCAACCATATTCTGAATTACCTCATGTAACTCATCGTGAAGATCTATCATTCTAGGGCATACAGGTCTTGTAAGATAAGACTTAGCTATAGAACCAAGCACATCATTATTGTCTAGTTCCACCGGCTCCCAAAGGTATCTACTTCCAAAGCACAGAGCATCGGCTACTATTAATCCTCCCTTATCTTCAATTACCTTCATATACTCAGGATTATCTAATGCACTACCAATAACCATCAGACGTGTACGATTAGTAGTAATCGGAGTTCTATTCTTAGCATCTTCTAGAAAATCCTTCAAAAGTACATTAAACTCTTCTTTTGGCATTGAAGCGGCTGCTAGAGTTATTTTAAGGGTATCTGTACCACTAATAACTGGATTTTTTGCCATACGAAGCTCATATAGTTCTCTAATTAGTCTTCTAGTTTCATTATACAAGTCAACAGATGCCTTTAATTTTTCGTCAGTAATTTTTACACCAGCAAATTTCTCAATGCCTTCCTTTATATCCTTAAGCTCATTTTTATAGTAATCTAAACTAAGATCGTTTACTAATCTTGGAGCCGCTGAAATATGTATATAATGATCTTTCTTATCGGGGTCAATATAATTCCAATTATCATAAATACGTGTAGCCATCATACAACCATCAGTTGCAATCAAACCGTCCAAATCATAAGTTTCATCTATCAAATACTGAAGACATGAACTGGCAAAGCTACAACTTAAGCTAGACATCCAAGTTTCAGCCTCACTATTGTCTTCACAACCAGTAGCTCTTACACGAATAGGTAGCATCCCTGCTGCATGAATAATTTCTTCAGGCACATGACAGCAAATAGTACCTATTACCTTTTTTCCCTGAGCCTTCCACTCTTTTATAGACTCATTGGATATACTTGTGTCAAATAATTTTTCAAATTTCATAGTTTCACTCCTCCTTAAATCAAATAGTAATTTTAATACTTTCGATTTATTTTTTATTATTTTAACAGATTATTTCAATTATAAATTTAAAATTTATATAAAACATCTATTATTAACCTCACCTAATAATTCAACTAATTGGACTTGAAATCATACTTTCCAAATAGATACTTAGGCACTTTTCTTTTTTAGTAATTCCTTCGCAATTATAGCTGCACCTAAAGCACCGGCAATCTGAGTATCCAACTTAGGCTTAATAGCCTTAACACCCAAAATACGCTCGATTCTACGGGTTACACCGACATTTTTAACAATACCTCCAGTTATAGCAAGATCTTTTTCCATGCCATTTCTTTCCAAAAGCCTAGCTACCCTTATTGCCATTGCATGGCAGTAAGCAGCTAATACCCTTTGCTTTGTCCAACCAGCTCTCATAAGATTTGTTGCCTCTGTTTTAGCAAAGATAACACATGTACTTGAAACTGGCGGTGGTTCCTCCTCTATATCAAAAGACATTTCACCAATATTCTCAACTTTTACACCTAATAAGTCAGCTATGACTTCCATTCCTCGACCAGTTCCAGCAGCGCACTTATCGTTCATCATAAAGGATTTTACCTTCCCTCTTTCATCGCAATGAATTGCCTTGCAGTCTTGACCTCCCATGTCCAAGACAGTACGAACGCTTGGTCCATATATAGCATTTGCTCCACGTGCATGACAAGTGATTTCAGTTATATTTTTATTAGAAAACGGTACATTAACACGACCATAACCAGTCCCAATAGTATAATCCAAATCATCAATAGTAAGATTTGTACCTTCCATTGCCCACTTTATTGCATCTATTGCTGAGTTAGGACTATTAGAACCTGTACGCATACTAGAATAAGCATAAAGTTCCCCATCAGCTAAAATTACAGCCTGAGTACTAGTAGAACCAATATCTATCCCCGCAGTAATAAGTCTACCGTGCCAATTTTGAATTTCAGGATTTTTCCAATTTGATTCTTTCCATCTCCAATATTCAACTTCCTTCATTATTTGTTTTCCTCCCTTTTACTTTAGCTATCAGTAGCATACAGAGCTGCGCCAATAGCGCTTATGTAGTCAGTATCTTCTGATACAAAAACATCCTGTGAAATCAATTTTTCCATACATTTAACCAAACCTTTATTATGACCTGGTCCACCAATCATTGTCACATTGTCTGTAAGACCTGTACGACGGATTAGAGAATTTACACGATTGCAAATCCCAACAAGTATTCCGTGAGCAATATCTTCCCTACTCTCTTGCTGATGAATAAGAGAAATAACCTCAGATTCCGCAAAAACTACACACTGAGCATTGGTTACGATTTCCTTTTTGTGTCTTAAAGAATAATCACCTATCTCTTCAGTTTTTATTTGTAAAGCTCTAGCCATAGCCTCTATAAAAGTACCAGAACCAGAAGCACATTTATCATTTGTTTCATATTTTTTTACTTTGCCGTCCTCTGTAAGCCTTATTACACGGGTGCTTTCGGCACCCATATCTATGACTAGATTGGCGTTCTGATTCACAAAGCGTGAACCCATTGCTGCAGAATTCACTTGATTTACAACTGTATTAGCCATTTTAATTATGTTGCGTCCTGTTCCTGTAGCAACAATTATATCCACTTCATCTGCATCAATTCCTGCATCAGTTAAAAGGGACTTATATACTCTATCAGATGCTTTATGAGCATCAAATTTCGTAGCAACCTTTGCCTTAGCAAGAAGCTTATCTCCACTCAGCAAAACACCTTTTGTATTTTGACTACCCGAATCAATTCCTATTTTAATCTTTTGCATTTTTCTAAACACCTCCTTGATTAGCTTTAGTTTAAGATTTGTATATATTTTTTTATATTATTCTTTTAAAATCAACACCTTTAGTTTCACTAGTTTATATGTGCAAATCTTATGCCAAATATAGGTCATTGTTAAAGCAACCTTGAATATTTAGTATGTGAAATTTTAAACTATTGGATTTATCTTAACATAAAGCCTATAAAATAAAAATTATTAATTATCTAATATTGACTAATTACTTTTAAGTTTTAAACTTTTTAAAATTCTTTGTGTAATATTTGTACAAGGTGTGCAAGTATTACACTGATAAAATTGATTGTAAAATTTCAGATTGTTTTAAAACATCAGATATATCATCAGACCTATCCAATGCTTCCGTAAATGCAGGTATGATTTTATACAAATCACCTACAAGTCCAAAATCAGCAATTTTAAAGATTGGAGCGTCTGGATTTTTATTAATAGCTATAATTAAATCTGAATTTTGCATACCTGCCAAGTGTTGAATTGCTCCTGAAATACCACAAGCTATATATAATTTTGGCTTAACAGTTGTACCCGTTTGCCCTACTTGATGAGAATGATCAATCCATTCATTATCAACAGCTGCACGTGATGCTCCAACCACTCCATTTAATTTATAAGATAGTTTTTCTAAAAGTTCAAATCCCTCTGGTCTTCCTAATCCACGTCCACCAGCTACAATAACTTCAGCATCTGTTAGAGAAACCATTTCTTTCTTGCTTTTTACTATCTCCACAACTTCCGTTCTTAGATCTTCCTTCTTTAATTTAACTTCCAACTCAATTATTTCACCTTTTCTTGAATCATCTTTAACAGCTTTATCCATAACACCTGGTCTTACTGTAGACATTTGTGGCCTATGATTTGGACATACTATTGTTGCCATAATATTTCCACCAAAAGCTGGACGTGTTTGCATAATTTTTTTATCTTCTAAATCTATTTCGAGTTTAGTACAATCTGCAGTTAATCCTGTATCTACTCTTGCAGCTACCCTAGGAGCTAAATCTCTACCAATGTGTGTAGCCCCCATAATAATAATTTCCGGTTTAATTTCATTGATTTTCTCACTGATTACTTTTGTATATGCATCTGTTGTAAAGTTTTCTAATAATTTATGTTGTGCCAAATATACTTTATCTGCACCATATGAAACCAACTCTTTAGCTAAGCCTTTTATATCCTTTCCAAGGACTATTGCACAAAGTTCAGTTCCTATTTCATCGGCTAATTTTCTACCTTCTCCTAGAAGTTCTAAAGATACAGGCATAATTTGCCCTTCCCTTTGTTCTACAAATACCCATACGTTTTTGTACAAAGATAAATCTTTCTCAGGAGCATCTATCTCTTCTTTGATTATAGCTTCAAACTTACATGATTCTATACAAGCTCCACAAGCAGTACATTTTTCGTTTATCACAGCTACGTTATTAATCATATCGATTGCTTCAAATGGACATGACTTTAAACACAGCTTACATCCTTTACATTTGTCTTGTAATACTACAATAGCCATTTTTAACCTCCATTTCTTATACTATATAACATTCTTTTTACTTAAATTCACTACAAGTTTTTCAACCATTTCTTCTACTGTTCCTTTAATTATTATTCCTTTTCCCTTTGGCTCTGGAGTAAACGAACGTAATACATTTGTTGGTGATGCATCTAATCCTACTTGATGCTTTTCAATATCTAAGTCACTTAATGTCCATGTAGTAATACTTTTTTTATAGGCATTGAATATCCCTTTCATGGATATATACCTTGGTTCATTTAATTCTTTAATTGCAGTTAAAAGTACTGGTTTTTTTACTTTTATTACTTCATGACCGTCTTCTAATTGCCTTTGCACTATGATTTCATCTCCATCAATTTTAAAATTCTGTACATAGCTAACTTGAGGAATTCCAATTCTTTCTGCAATCTGTGGTCCTACTTGAGCAGTATCACCATCTATAGCTTGTCTTCCAGCAAAAACAATGTCGTATTCTCCAATTTTTCTGATTGCTGCTGCTATGGTATTGGAAGTCGCCCAAGTATCAGCACCAGCAAAGGCTCTATCACTTAGTAGAATTACGTCATCTGCTCCCATAGCTAAACATTCCCTTAGTATTTCTTCAGCTTGAGGTGGTCCCATTGTTAATACCGTTACTTTAACATCTGTATATTTATCTTTTAATGCTAATGCTTCTTCCAAAGCGTTTGCATCATCTGGATTTAATATGCTTGGAATACCATCGCGAATAAGCGTTCCCTTGACTGGATCTATTTTAACTTCGTTTGTATCAGGAACTTGTTTTACACAAACAATAATCTTCATGTTTTTCCTCCTTGATCTTATTAATTAGAATATATCTATAAACTTATTTACTTAAGAACATTTTGAGCGATAACCATTTTTTGAACCTGAGAAGTTCCCTCGTATATTTCAGTTATTTTTGCATCTCTCATCATTCTTTCAACTGGATAATCTTTTGTATATCCATATCCTCCGTGTAACTGTACAGCCTTTGTAGTAACATCCATAGCCACTTCTGCTGCATATAGTTTTGCCATAGCGGATTCTTTTCCTGCAGGCAAATTCAAATCTTTTTGCGATGCTGTATTATAGACAAGTAACCTTGCTGCATTTATTTTAGTTTCCATATCTGCTATCATCCACTGAATTCCTTGGAATTTTTCTAATGTTCTTCCAAATTGTTGTCTTTCTTTAAGATACTTTACTGTTTCATCCATTGCACCTTGTGCAATTCCTAAAGCTTGAGCTGCAATTCCAAGTCTTCCACCGTCAAGTGTTGCCATAGCTATTTTAAATCCTTGTCCTTCTTTACCAATAAGATTTTCCTTAGGTACCTTAACATTTTCAAATATTAGTTCCGACGTAACAGTTCCTTTTATTCCCATCTTTTCTTCATTTTTTCCTACTGAAAACCCTTGGGATTTTGTATCAACTATAAAGGCACTTATTCCTCTTAGACCCTTCGATTTATCTGTCATGGCAAAAACTATTGCTATATCTGCTATTGCTCCTAGAGTAATAAAGCACTTAGTTCCATTTAAAACATAATGTTCGTCTTCTAAAACTGCTGTAGTTTGTTGAGCAGCAGCATCTGAGCCTGCACCAGGTTCAGTTAATGCAAAGCACCCTATTTTTTCACCTTTAGCCATGGGAACCGCATATTTTTGCTTCTGTTCTTCTGTACCGAATTTCAATATTGGCCAGCAGAATAATGATGATGTACCAGATACATAAAGTGCAGTTGAAGCACATTTTTTCGACAATTCTTCCACAGTTATTACATATGACATATAGTCTCCACCTGCTCCACCATATTCACTAGGAATACATACAGATAAATAATTATATCTAGCTAATTTATCAAATAATTCTTCTGGAATTTTGCCAGTTTTATCAATATCTCCTGCTATGGGAGATAGTTCTTTTTCAGCAAATTCTCTTACTGCCTTTCTTGCTAATTCTTGTTCCTTTGTAAACTTCATCGAAAACCTCCATAATAATTTAATTCTATCTAATATTGTTTTTACAAGACATACTTACTCACAAATTTTATGTCATAATTGAAATTAAATATAAATTGACAAAAATACTGACAATAATATAGATGAAAATTTCTAAAATAAATCTATTATACTTTCCCAAACAAACTAAAAATAACTCCTCTTTGAATTTTTCCAGTACTATTTTTAGGAATCTCGTCGACAAAATGTATATGTTTTGGAATTTTAATACTACTTAATTTATTACTCAAAAACTCCTTTAACTCTTTTACTTCAATTGTTTTATCTTGTTTTAAAGTAATAACAGCCTTACCTACTTCTCCCCATTTTTTATCAGGTACACCCATAACACATACTTCATGGATTGCTGGATGCTTATATATTTCGGCTTCTATTTCTGGTGGGAATACATTTTCACCTCCGCTAATAAACATATTCTTCTTTCTTCCAACTATATAATAAAACCCATCTTCATCCTTTTTAGCTATATCGCCAGTATATACCCATCCGTCTTTCAACGTCTTGCTAGTCTCTTTACTATTATTCCAATATCCAGAAAATACCCCTGGGCCAGTCCAAATAAGTTCACCGCATTCATCCACTCCAACTTCCTTACCTTCGCCATCTACAATTTTAACTTTTGTAAAATAAAATGGTTTTCCTACAGATTTACATCTTTTCTTTACTTCTTCCATTTCCATGTCATCGGCTTGAATAGTTAAATTACAAGGACCTGATTCTGTCATTCCATAGGCAAGTATAAATTTAACTCCTTTTTCCCAAAATTTTTCCATAATATCAACTGGAGTTGGTGCAGCTGCACTTATTATCCATCTTAAAGAAGAAAAATCCGTTTTTTCAAATTCTGGTTGATTTAACATCATCCTAAATATCGTTGAAACACCTAATAATGTAGTTGGTTTTTCTTCATTAATTATTTTGAATGTTGATTTAGGATCACATTTTTTGCTTATGATTACTCGACCACCTACATGAAGATGAGGCAAATTTAAAACACTCCATCCAGCAGTATGGAACATTGGTGTTAAAACAAATGTACTATCTGAGCTAGATATATTAAAAGTCAAAATTGCACTCATAGAGTTGCACAGCAATGATCTATGAGAAATTTTTGCTCCTTTAGGTGTTCCTGTAGTACCACCTGTATGAATAATCATATGAATATCTTCCAAATCAAGATTTTTCAATTCTCTATAATCATCGTTTCCATAGTTCATAATTTCTTCATAATATATATCTTGTATTTCTTTATTTGTATTTTCTAATACAATATAATCACAAATTTTAGTTTCCGATTTAATTTTTTCAACTTTTTCTTTAATTATTCCTTCATAAAACAATACTTTTGGTTCTTCATTATTAATCATTTCTATTAATTCATTATTTGACAATAGGTGATTATATGTAACAAGAATCGTACCAGTCTTTGCAGTAGCATAATATGCATCAATTAGTTCTATACAATTACGTGTGCAAAAAGCTACTCTATCACCTTTTTTAACATTTAATTTTTCAACTAAATAATTTGCCAATAAGTTGGCTCTGTTTTCTATATCATTATATGTATAACGAATTTTGCTATCATAATCATATACAGCTTCTCGTTCACCAGAAATACGCGACCTAAAAAAAGAATAATTTCCTGAAAATGAATTGTTGTTAATCATCATATCTCCTCCTATTTTAAATATATACTAATCTAATAATGTGTCGGCTCTACACCTAAGCTTTATCTCTTAGGTGTAAAGTTGGCCCCATGTATATAAATATAATAGGACAATGACACACATTGAATTTTAAGCTGCTTCCTTTTCTTCATTAATTAAATACTTGTTCATCATTTTTACAACACCATATATTCCACCAATACACAATGCTCCACCTATGAAGTGTGTTGTTAACCATACAAAAAATTGTTCTTGTACCTCTCCAATGTTTATTAATGCTAAAAGAGAATAAGCAAAGGTTACGGGATTAAATAAATAATGAGCTACTGGACCTAGTCCAAGAATTATTAAAAGAGTTATTGCTATTAGAGCATAAAATGCATATTCAGGTCCCATAACTGGTGTTAATGTGCCTAGTATTGTTGGAAATGTATAGCCTAAAACTAATCCCATTGCACCTCCGCCAAAAATCGATTTTAAATTACTAATATCAAAATGAGAATTGAAAAAGAAAATGACAACAAGATATGCTGGCCAAGTAGCATGTATCTGTAACTTATGGAAAATCACAGTACATATTACAAGCCATGTTACAAATGATATAGTTCTTATTAAATGTTCTTTCATAATATGTTCCTCCTTATATTTTTTTATTAAGATTTATTATAATAAATCTCAATTAATGAATTAGATTCCGTGCATATTGATTAAAGTTACAGCTCAATTGCTATATCATTAATCTATTTTACCAGTTCAAATATTGATGCTGCACCCATACCTCCACCAATACACATACTTACCATACCGTACTTATTATTTTTTCTTCTCATTTCTGAAATAAGTTTGATTGTAAGGTACGCACCTGTACATCCAAGAGGATGTCCTGTAGCTATTGCGCCACCATTTACATTTACTTTTTCTTTATCTAAGCCAAGTTCATTTATACAAGCTATGGATTGAGATGCAAATGCTTCATTAAGTTCTATTAAATCCATATCCTTCTTTTCAAGCCCTGCAATTTTTAATGCTTTTGGTATAGCTTTCATAGGTCCTACCCCCATAATTTCCGGAGGTACACCTACTGCCGTAAAAGTTTTAAATATAGCTATAGGTTTCATGTTAAGTTCTTCTGCTTTTTCCCTAGACATTATAAGAAGGAAAGCTGCACCATCACTCATCTGTGAAGAATTCGCCGCTGTAACACTTCCACCTTTTTTAAATACTGGCCTCAATTTAGCAAAGGACTCTAAATTAGCTCCTTTTCTTACTCCTTCATCCATTTTAAAGGTGAATTTCTCTATATTAGTTTTTCCATTTTTATCTACATAAGGTCTTACCGCTTCTATAGGAATTATTTCTTCATTAAATTTACCTTCTTTAATAGCATTTTCAGCCTTTTCATGACTCAATACTGAAAATTCATCTTGCATTTCTCTTGTTATTCCATATTTTTCTGCTACATTTTCAGCAGTCTGTCCCATTGACATATAAACTTCTGAATTTTCTTCTATTAAGTCAGCATCTGGATATTTCATATTTCCTTCAATAGGCACTGTACTCATACACTCAATTCCACCAGCAAGTATACAATCAGCTTGACCAACCATTATGCTATTTGCCGCAATAGATATTGTTTGCGATCCTGATGCACAAAACCTATTTACAGTTTGAGCAGGTACACTTTCTGGAAGCCCAGCTTTCAGTCCAACAACTCTTCCCATATTAAATCCTTGTTCTGCTTCTTGAAAAGCACAACCTACTATAAAATCATCTATAAGTTCTAAATCAAAATCTGGTATTTTATTAAATATACCTTTAACTACTTGACTTCCAATTTCCTCTGGTCTAGTATGTTTTAAACTTCCCCTTGGAGCTTTACCTATTGGAGAACGTCCCATTGCAACTATTACTGCTTCTCTCATTTATAACACCTCCATTAATTTCTTAAGCGTCTTCCCGTAGTTATCATTTTCTTTATTCTATCTTGGGTTTTAGTTTCTCCGCAAAGGCTTAAGAATGTTTCTTTCTCAAGCTCTAGTATGTTTGATTCTGAAAGCATAGAGCCAGCCAAAACATCTCCTCCAGTTAATATTGATGCTACCTTATCTGCTAAAAATGCATCATATTCTGAAATAAAGTTTCCATTCTTCATGAATAATATAGCGTCTTTTATAAAACCTCTTCCAGTTTTTCCTGTTACTTTTATATCCTTTTTAACCTTTGGTCTAAATCCATTATCATAAAGTTCTACAGTAGTTCTTTTTGCCTCATCAATTTGATAGTCTGAATTCATAACAATTCTATCTGAGTCTCTCATATATCCTTTTTTAATGGCATCATGTGCACTGCTTGAAACCTTGCCCATAGCTATATTATTCCAAGCTTTTTTCATATGATTTAATAACTCTGACATAGGTGCTTTCCCTAAAGATTCTGATGAACGATATAAGAGTTCTTTAACCCCTCCACCAGCTGGCACAAGTCCTACACCTAATTCAACAAGACCCATATACGTTTCCGCATAAGCTACTTGCATATAACCGTGCATAGCCATTTCTGACCCTCCACCTAATGTCATACCATAGGGACCTGTAACTACAGGTTTTTTACAATATTTCATAGCCATATTTGCATCCTGAAATTCTTTTACCATTATTTCTAGTTCATCCCAAGCCTTTGCCTTAGCTAATTCATTAACCTTTACTAAATTTGCCCCTGATGAAAAATTCTTAGCTTGGTTTGAAACTACTAAGCCTTTATAGTCACCATCTTCAACTTCTTTTACAGATTTATTTATCATATCTATTACATCACTAGTAACTGTATTTCCTTTAGTTTTAAATTCAAGACATGCTACACCATCTCCTATATATTTAAGAGCAGCTCCTTTGTTCTCTTTTATTGCATTATACTTAGGTGATGAGAGTAGTATATAAGGAGAATCTATAGAATTAGTTTCATAAAATTTAATCTTACCTTTTTTTAATCTTTCTTCTATCCACTCGGGAATTTTTTCTCCTTCTTCTTTCATCCTTTTTACTGATTTTTCAAATCCAATTTCATCCCAGATTGCAAAGGGACCTTTAACCCAGTTATAACCCCACATCATAGCTTTATCGATATCTCTATAGTCATCAGCTATCATTGGTATATTATTAGCACTATAAAGCAAGGTTCTCTTTATTACTTCCCAAGCAAATTTATTTTCTTCGGAATCACCATATACTAGTGTTTTTATAGGATTCGATGTTTTTTTTGCTTTTTCTACCGCTTTAACCTTTACCTTTGGTAGTTCAACATACTCCTGATTTTTATTATCCCACATAAGGGTTTGCTTACCTTTACTGTTCTTAATTTTCTTATAAAAGCCTTGTCTTGTTTTATCCCCTAATTGTCCATTGTCTATTAATTTTTGTACATATCCAGGTGATGTTAAGGCATCTTTTTCATCTTTATCATTAATATTGTCAATGATGTTATTAGGAACATAAACGAATAAATCTATCCCTACCATGTCTATAGTACGAAATGTAGCACTCTTAGGTCTTCCTATAATTGAACCAGTAAGCTGATCTGCTTTAGCCAAATTATATCCATATTTTTCTGTGAGCTTTACAGCTGTAACCAGTGCATGTGATCCAATACGATTAGCAACAAATCCCGGAGTATCTTTGGCCATTACAACACCTTTACCTAGCCTCTTGGTTCCAAATTCTTTCATAAACTCTACTAACTCTGGATTGGTGTCATTACCCGAAATCAACTCAAATAATTTCATATACCTAGGTGGGTTAAAGAAATGCGTTCCCATAAAATGCTGTCTGAACTCTAAAGGCATGTTTTCTACTATTTCATTAATTGATATACCTGAAGTATTAGATGTAACAATAGCGCCTTCTTTACTGTATTTACTTATTTCTTTGATAAAGTTCTTTTTAATTTCTAAATTTTCAACAATAACCTCAATAATCCAGTCACAATCTTTTAACATGTCCATATTGTCAGTGAAATTACCAACTTTTATCATGTTTCCCATATCTTTATCATATATTGCTCTGGATTTTGGATTTGTAACTCTGTCTTTACCTGCTTGCGCAATACGATTTCTAACCTTAGAACTTTCCAATGTCAAACCTTTAGCTTTTTCTTCTGCAGTTAATTCTTTTGGCAAAACATCTAATAGACAAACAGGTATTCCAGCTCCTGCTATATGAGCGGCAATTCCTGATCCCATAACTCCTGAACCAAGAACTGCTACTCTATTTATATCAAAATTCATTACTCTCCCTCTCTTTCTAATGCATACATATATAGTTGCCTAATTTACTTACTATTCTGGAATTATTCCATATTCAATAGCTTGATTAGTCAACTCTTCCCTGAAGTCAGGATGAGCTATATTTATTAAGGCTTCTGCTCTTTCTGCGAAAGTTTTACAATATACATCAGCTATTCCATATTCAGTAACTATATACTGTGCATCTGCTCTTGGTACTGTCACTGCTGTTCCCGGTGGCAATGAAATCATTATTCTAGATTTTTTTCCTTCTTTTGTATTAAATGTTGAAGGCAAACAAATAAATGATTTTCCACCTTTAGACATTACTCCTCCTCTAACAAAGTCTAGTTGTCCACCTGTAGAGCTAAATTGGTCATATCCAATTGCTTCAGATGCAATTTGACCAGTTAAATCTGTCATTAAAGCATTATTAATCGAAATTAAATTATCATTTTTAGCAATTTCTATAGGATCATTTATTTCATTAAATGGTCTTATTTCTATCGATTTATTTTTATCCATAAATTCATATAATTCTTTATTTCCCAAACCAAAACTAATTACCATCTTGCCTGGTTTATAGTTCTTTTTACTATTGTTAATTACTCCTATTTTAGCTAAATGAGCCATTGACTCTGTAAGCATCTCACTATGAACACCTAAGTCTTTCTTTTCTTCTAATCCATAACCAACAGCATTTGCAGTTCCACCAATACCTAATTGAATCGTTGCACCATCTGGTATTTCAGGTAGTATATGACCAGCAATTGCCTTGTCTATATCTGACTGAGGCGCTTGAGGTAACTCTGGTACTGTATGGTGATTTTCATAAATACAATCCACTTCACTAATATGTACTTTATTACGTACTCCAGGAATGTATGGACAATTCTTGTTAACTTGTACTATAATTCTATCTGCCGTTTTAGCTGCTTCATCACAAGTAACTACTCCTGCTGGTCCCCAACACATATATCCATCTTCATCTGGCTCAGAAACTTCACAAAGAACTACAGTAGGTGCTATCTTTTGTATATATTTATATAATTGTGAAAGATGTATTGAAGCAGGCTTTATATTTCCCTGTTTTTTAAATTTTCTTGTAACTCCTGACATGTACCATGTTTTTACATCAATATGACCTTTAAATTCACCCTTAAAGCATTCAAATGGATGGAACGCAAGGCTATCATGCCATTCTACATTTTCAAGTTCTTTGTACCTTTTACATATAGTGTTAACAATATCTGCAGGTGCACTAGCAGCTGATGCTATCCATACTCTGTCCCCTGATTTAATTTTTGCTGCAGCTTCATCAAGTGATACCAGTTTATTTTCATATATTTTTTTCAAATCCATAATTTTACCTCTCCTTTTAATTATTTACCCTTAAAATTAGGCTTTCTCTTTTCAACAAATGATCTAATACCTTCTTTAAAATCTTCTGTATCTGTACATTGGATTTGATATTCTGTTTCATTATCAAGAATATTTTCAAACCCATTAAATGCAGATCTATTTACAAGAGCTTTCATTTTACCAAGTGCTACACTAGGTAAAGTTGATAATTTATTAGCAAATTTATTAGTAGTTTCTTCTAATTTTTCTAAAGGCACTACTTTATAAGCTAATCCTAGTCTCAATGCTTCTTCAGCTCCTACTGGTCTTCCCGTCATTATTAATTCTGTAGCTTTACTAGCTCCTAACATTCGAGTAAGTAGGAAGGTTCCTCCCATATCTGGTACAAGTCCAATATTTACAAAAGCTTGTATGAATTTTGAATCTTCTGCAACAATTCGAAAATCACAAAGCAAAGCAAAGTTAAATCCTGCACCTGCTACCGGTCCATGTACAGAAGCAATGATTGGTTTCCTAAGATTCCTTATTTTAAGAGCAACCACACCAGCTTTTCTTACACCTGCACCAAGTCTTTGCTCCCCACTTTCCAAACCCTTGTACATCATTCCTATGTCTCCACCTGCACTAAAGCTTTTACCTTCACCAGAAACAACTACTACTTTTATGTTTTCGTCATCTTCACATATGTTTAATGCAGTTGTTACATCATCTAGCATCGGTTCATCTAGTGCATTCAAGTTTTTAGGACTATTCAGAACTATTGAAGCAATTCCATCTGAAACAGAAAATTTAATTTTTTTAAAGTCCATATAATCTCTCCTTTCATTTTTTATTATAATTCTTATATATTATTATGATGCAATAATAATGCCAACTTGCAATTAGCTTAAACTACCACATATCTTATATTGTTTAGTACAAAAATTGCACTGAATGTGAAATTTATGTACTAAATAGTTAAAATTTTAACATAAAAAACCAAAGTCTTAAATAAGTTACATAAAAAAAGACATATTTCCAAATGATTTTTCACTAATGAAAAACCTGTATTTATCTATGGAAAATACATCTTCATAATTCAGCAGTAGAATATAAAATTTTTCATACTACCCTTTTCAATTTTAAATTACAAAACTTCACTGATAAATATTCTAACAATACCCTCATCAAATTGAGTGCCAGAATATTTTTTTAACTCATTTATCGCTTCTTCTTTAGTTTTCTTTTCTTGGTAAGAACGATTAGCTGTCATCGCTTCATAGGCATCGGCTACTGCAATTATTTTAGATAATAAAGGAATTTCATCTTCTTTTAATCCTTCTGGATATCCTGAACCATCCAATTTTTCATGATGATATAATACTGCATTAGCTACGTGTGTATATTCATCTACACTTTTTAGAAGTTGGTAACTTGTATAAGGATGCTTTTTTACTTCTTCCCATTCTTTTTTAGTCAATTTATCCTTCTTATTTAATATTTCTGGTGAAACTATAATTTTACCTATATCATGAAGTGCACCAGCTATTTTTGCTTCTTCTACTTCTTTATTACTTAAATTCATAGCTCTAGCTATACTTAAGCAATATTGGGAAACTCTTTCACTATGAATTCTCTCATAGTCGTATTTATTATTTATATTAAGTAGAATTTTTTCTATTGTTTTATTTCTCATGATTTTCCCATTTTTTTATATTCATTGGAGAAATTTCTTCCAATGTATATCCTAATATTTCAGCATATTTATTATTAACTATTATATTATCTCTTTTAATATCCCATTCCCATGTTCCGGCATTTGTTCCTTCAATAATGTTTTCTAATCTTTCTTTCATCTGTTCAGCAACATTTTGATAATTTGATTTGCTGTCGTAGTTTTCAATATACTTTCTTGCATATTTATTCTTTTGTAATATTTTCTTATATTTAGATTCTACTTTCATTTTTATCTCCTATATAATCAATTTTATAATAATCACGTTCATTTTGAATATGTTTTATCTCTATTAATTTATTTTTTATTGAGATTATAACATTTTATTAATTATATTTCAAAAATTCACTCTTAAACTTCATTATATCAATCTTTATATAAAAAATTTCATGAATCAATTACAGTAAAAGCTCGGTAGTTTATTAATTTTCTTCTAAAGTTTATTTAAAAAACTCCGATTCATTAAACATGCGGTATATTAACTAATATTTTTGTATAAATTTTAATAATTATCTATTTGTTAATATAAACTTTATTCAAATTATTTTAAAAAACAAATATCATAAAAAAGGAGGTAAACATGAGCTTTGATGAAAAAAAAGAGTTTAATCAAGAAGAAGATACTCAAAAAGGAAGATTTTTAACTTTTAAATTAGGAGAAGAATCCTTTGGATTAGAAATCAGATACGTTACGGAGATAGTAGGAATACAACCTATCACACAAATACCTGAAGTCCCTAAATATGTAAAAGGAATTATAAACTTAAGAGGCAAAGTAATTTCTGTAATTGATGTAAGAATAAAGTTTAAAAAAGAACCAATTGAGTATGACGAAAGAACCTGTATTGTAGTAATAGAAATAGATGACATTTCTATTGGATTAATTGTTGATAATGTCTCGGAAGTAGTTACTATAAATGATGATGATATAGCACCACCACCTAGTTATAAAACAGGCTTTCAAAACAGATATATTAAAGGTGTTGGAAAATCGAAAGATGGTGTGGAGCTATTATTAGATTGTAATAAGCTGCTGACTAATGAAGAAAAACAAAACATAAGTGATATAGAACTTTAGGAGGAAATAAATGAATTTCATTAATAATATGAATTTAAAGAAACGATTAATAACAGTTTTTATGGTAATTGTTTTACTAGGAATTACTATAGGAGGTATTGGATACTGGGGAATAACCGGTATCGAAAAAACTCAAGATGAAATAGCTTTAGTTAGACTACCAAGTATTCAAGCATTACTTACTATGAGTGAAGCTCGATTTGAAGTAACAACAGGTGAAAGAGGATTAATGATAAGACAAATGAATACTCAAGAACTTAGAGATGCTCAATATAACTATATAGATAATTCTTTTGAAACTATCCAAAAAGCCTGGGATACTTATGAGGCTCTTCCAAAAACAGATGAAGAAGCAGTGTTATGGAATGAGTTTTTACCTCTTTGGGAGGAATGGGTTTCCGACCATGAAAAGGTAATTGCTTTAAGCAAAGAAAAAGACAAACTACTTAGTTCAGGAACTAGTCCAACCTCAAATTTAATACTAAATTTGGAAGATGATGTATATGAAGCTTCTTTAGTTGCTAGACAGAGCTATTTTAATACTGAAGAAGTTTTAAATGAATTAGTTACAATGAATGAAGAAGAAGCAGTTCGACAATATGAGATGGCTGAAACCTCTGTTCAAAAAGCTATATTAATGCTTATAATATTTATGACATTAGCTGCAATTTTGGCAATATTGTTAGGAATTTTTATAAGTAAAAACATATCATCAAGTGTAAACAAAGTAAAACATATGCTGGGAGAAATGAGCAAAGGACACCTGCAGGAAAGACTTAATATAAACACAAAAGATGAAGTAGGACAAATGGCTCAAGAAATGGATTCCTTTATGGATAATCTTGAAACCAACCTAATAGGAAACTTAGATAAGCTATCTAATGGCAATCTAGATACAGATATTTTAATTGTAGACGAAGAAGACGAAATAGGACCAGCTCTTAAAAAGACTAGAGATTCTCTTAAGTCTTTAACACAAGAAACTAAGATGTTAATAAATGCAGCAGTAGCAGGAGAGCTTGATAAAAGAGGAGAAAGTTCTAAGTTTGAAGGTGCCTATAAAGAAATAATAGAAGGAATTAACGAAACTCTAGATGCTGTAGTAGGACCTTTAAATGTAGCAGCTGCATATGTAGAAAGAATAAGTGTGGGAGATATACCTGAAAAGATTACCGACAGTTACAACGGCGACTTTAATGAAATTATTGAAAATCTAAACAAATGTATAGATGCAGTTAATCTATTAGTAGAAGATTCACAAATGCTGGTAAATGCAGCTGCTGAAGGCGACTTAAAAGTTAAAGCTGACCCTACAAAACACCAAGGAGATTTTGCAGACATAATAGGTGGAATAAATAAAACTTTAGATAATCTAACTAATCCAACAAGAGAAGCTATGAAGGTATTAGATGAAATGCAACAAGGTAACTTAAAAGCTAAACTTGATGGTGAGTATAAAGGAGATTTCATAAACCTTAAAAACACCATAAATGATACCTCAGAATTTTTACTAAGCTACGTAGAAGAAATATCAAGCGTAACAGGTCAAATGGCAAAAGGAAATTTGGACGTAGGAATAGACAGAGAATACAGAGGAGACTTTGTAGAAATAAAAGACTCACTTAATCTGATAATAGACAAACTAAACGAAAACTTTGCAGAAATAG
>DATFJV010000037.1:0-2495 GCA_035268985.1 Anaerovoracaceae bacterium
AAAATGCTATTATGGCTAGCATGATGAAGGGAACCAAAAGAAATGTGGAGAGTGAACCTTCAAAAAACGAGGTGGTCGGGTAAGTGATGAAGAACTATTTACCCGACTGATTTACTATGGCACAGCCCACCTTAACAGAAAAGAAGATGAGGTGTGGCTGATGCCTATTGGTTATCTGATGGATTTATGGGAATGTCATAAACAGTTTATTGGTATCTCAAAACCGAGAAAGGAATATTTCATTGATGATTTAATTCCAGAGTGGATATAAGTGTCATATTGGTTCGTAAAAACATTTGAATATACGAACGAAAATGACAAAACGAGTAATATTAAATAAAGACAAAAATCATCTCTTCAAAATCAACATAGAAAACTTGTCATATTGGTTCGTATATGTTATTATAAATACGAACGAATATGACACGAGGGAGGTGATTTGATGACTCAAAAGGATTTAGTGACTGAATTACTAAAATATAACAAAGGAATTTTGACATCTGGTGAAGCAAAAGAAGCCGGGGTCGCGTATAAAACATTGCAGCGTATGTATAAGGCTGGTGAAATTGAAAAACTTGAGCAAGGTTTATATATGGATCATGATCAAATGGAAGATGAGTATTTTTTAACTCAATACAGATGCAAAAAAGGTATTTTTTCTCACGAAACAGCTTTATTTTTTCATGATTTGACGGATAGGACACCTCTTCAATTAATGTTAACGATTCCGTCAGGGTATAATACACGACTTTTAAAAGAAAAAACAAAATTCAAGTTTTTTTATATTACGGAGAAACTTCATTTACTTGGTAGGATTACTATGGAGACGTCTTTTGGACATCGAATCTATGTATATGATAAAGAGAGGACTATTTGTGACTGTTTAAAAAAGAAAGATCAACTGGATATTGACCTGGTTAATGAAGCAGTCAAAAGGTATATGAAAACTCCTGGAGCAGATTATGCAAAATTACTAAAATATGCTGATCTTTTCAATGTCAAAGATTTGGTTCGAAAGTACATGGAGGTGTTAACATGAAAATTAGTAGTCCTAGGCAACTGAAGGATTGGATTAATAATATGGCGAAGGAAAATAATATTATAGCAAACACAGTACTTCAGAACTTTATGATGGAGAGGCTCCTTGAGAGAATTTCTGTTTCAAAGTATAAAGATAACTTTATCCTAAAAGGTGGATTTTTAATTGCAGCTATGGTTGGAATTGATATGAGGAGTACAATGGATATTGACACCACAATAAAGGGTATTCCTATTAGCCATGAGACCATAGAACAAATTTTGAAAGAAATATTATCGACGGACCTTGATGACAATGTGACATTTAAACTTAAGAGTATTAAAAGCATTCACGATGTAAGTGATTATGAAGATTTTAGAGTTTCTGTTGAAGCCCAGTTCTTTACAATTAGAGTAAATATGAAGATTGATATAACAACCGGTGATAGGATTATCCCAAGAGAAGTTGAATATTCTTTTAGACTCATGTTTGAAGAGCGTGATATTTCAATAAAAGCGTATAATTTAAATACAATCCTTGCAGAAAAGATTGAATCGATTTTAGCTCGTAATGTATCCAATACTAGAGCAAGGGATTATTATGATGTTTATATCCTTCTGACATTAAGAAAAAGCGATATAGATTTAGATAGTTTGAAAAGTGCAATTTTGAAAAAGGCAGAGGAAAGAAATACGCTTGTATATATTGAAAATAAAGAGAAGTATTTAAGTGATATTGAGGAGAGTGAAGATCTGAATAGAATTTGGGAAGCGTATGCACAGAAGTTTCCATATGCTGAAGGAATTAAATTCAGCGAAATCACGAATATTTTACGAGAAATTTTTAAGTAAAGATAGCTGAAGCAGGATCAAAAAGTAAATATAGCAATATGAACTGCAAATATAACAGTATGAATGTTACATTGAAAATTAAATCGTTACATTACAAGACACTTCAAACGAGGTGTCTTTTTTCATGCCTAAAAGAGAGGAGGTGGCAGAAATGGCTGATAATTTTGGATTAAAGATTGGCGTAGAAGGCGAAAAAGAATTTAAAAATGCCCTTAGAGACATCAATAGGAATTTCAGGGTCTTAGGATCTGAAATGAAATTGGTGACCTCCCAATTTGATAAACAGGATAAAACCATTGAAGCCATCACAGCTAGAAATAATGTTCTTAATAAAGAAATTGATGCGCAGAAAAATAAAATTGGGACCTTAGAAGCCGCTCTAAAAAATGCCTCCGACTCCTTTGGCGAAGCAGATAGGCGAACACAGAACTGGGCCATTAAACTGAATAATGCTAAAGCCGGTCTTAATAAGATGGAAAAGGAACTGGATAAAAATGAGCAGGCTATCGATGAGATGAACCAAGGCTTTGATGAAGCAGAAGATGGCGCTGATGATGTTGCAAGTGCTGTAGATAAGGCCGGTAAAGAAACGGAAGATGCATCAGGAAAGTTTGAAAAAATCGGCG
>DATFJV010000038.1:0-2942 GCA_035268985.1 Anaerovoracaceae bacterium
CGTGTGGCTAGAAAACATGGAATTCCATATAATCTAAGCCGTCAAGAAAAGCAGAAGCAAATTGTTTCTGAAGGAATAAAGTTTTCCAGTTTATTGATAAATGGTATACACAAATCTGGAACTACGAAAACAGATAAGAAAAAAGAGATTATTGATATAATCGAAAAAGGCCTGAATATCTCTGAATATATAAAAGGTGCTTCTTTGGAAGATAAAGTAGCAAACTTCATTGATTATTTTAATCAAAAAGAAGAGGATGAAAATATTTCAATCGCTATCCACGGATATGATCGGTTGTTGAAAGACCTAAATAGGGAAATATCAAAATTTGGAAAACAAATAAGAGCAGAGTTTGAGTTTGAAGACAAAGAAGAAATTACAGCCGAAAATTTGTTAATGCATAGCTTAAAACCTCAGGATGTCTTATATATCCTTTCAGAGGCGCAAGTGAAAGAATTCTGTGAATCACAAAATATTTCTACGCGTGGAAATGAAATAGTGAACATTTTGGACTCATACCGCGATGTTCAGAATCTGTATCTAGAAAATTATATTCACATTTCAAATCGTGATGTAAATGCGCTACGAGGCAACCAAATTGAAATCAAAGAATCTGAGATTGGGAATCAATATGAAATTTTAACTAAGCTCATTTTTGAATAAATGAATCTCAATGTGGCCGAAGAGTTGAGAAGCAAGATCAATACTTCAAGAGATAAAATAGATATCATTCTAAAGGTTAGTGAGTCAGATTTGATTATTGTTGAATGTAAGACTAAAAAAGATCGAAAATTTTCAACGTACAGTTCAGCATCACGACAGGTTAAAGCCTATAAAAATTTGGTTGAAAAAGCCGGTTTTAATGCTGTAAAAACCTTCATTGTAGCTCCGACCTTTTCAGAAGACTTTATCAATGAATGTGGGCTAGATTACGAATTAAATTTATCTCTGATTACCTCCGAGGCTTTACTTGATATGTATCGAGCCTTTAAAAAGTCAGATTTGAAAGAGTTCCCTTACAAAATTCTTTTGCGTGACGTGCTAATTGATAGTGATAGAGTGGTAAAATCTATTTTGAAGTAAAAAAATCCTGAGATAAAAGCATGTTGAAAGTTTGGAGATGAATAAATTGAAGACTTACTATTTTTTGGATTGATGAATAATAACATAGTTCTACTGCATTTCATGAGTTGCAATTTCTCTTTATCTTAGGAAAGGGCCTAGGTTTTTTCGGTAGTTCTCAGGGTTACTGTTTTGATTTAATGATCATTGCATTAGTCATGATAAGGGAGTTTGTAGTTTTTGATAACTTAAAGGTATGGATGTATAAAACCACTTTTGAGGTGAAAACGGGAAGGTTTGTTGTACTTTAATAAATTTCGTGAATGGCAAGAATATACGGAAAAATAGGATCGCTTAAATCCTTAAAGTCTGAATTAGAAAGTAATGGCATTTCCAGATTCAGTTCTGTGAAGGAGGTTAATGATTTTCTGGCGAATTATCAAGGCGAAAAAAATGCCATTATTAAAGATGAATCTGATAAGCTAGAGAGAGAATACCAAATCACTTGTGCCAACCTAAAATTAAGAAAAGAACTAAAGGCTAACATGATCCATTTAGTGACTGAAAAAATAGACAGTCGAATTTCTGATATACATGTGAAAGTTGAATCCATTAGAAGCAAGAACACTATTCTCCTTAATAGCATAGGATCAAGCATAAAATTGTATCTCCTAAAAAGGCAGTTAAAATACTACCTCAAGAATAAAAGCGACCTTATAAGTGCATCGGTTCAGAGTATTAAGAAGAATATTGAAAAAGATGAACTTTTCATCCAGAAATACGAATCTGAAAAACATATTCTAATCGAAAGTAGGACAAGGCTAAAGATTGAAAGATTGGAATACATACGAAACATTTTGGAGAGCACTCGCAATCTCATTTCAGGAGCGATAGGTGAAAATTTAGTTGCAAAGGAAGTCGCAAAACTTTCAGATAACTATGTTCTGATTAATGACTTCAATCTAAGATTTTCACGACCGATTTTTTATAAAAAGCAGAAGCAGAAAATTTACTCCATTCAAATTGACCATCTTTTAGTTTCCAAAGCAGGTATTTTTATTATCGAAACCAAAAATTGGAGTAAATCATCCGTAGACTCTCTAAGTCTGCGGTCGCCCATCGACCAAATTCAAAGATCTAGTTTCGCACTGTATGTATTCATCTCGGAAAATATAACATTAGATGGGCATCATTGGGGAGAACAAAAAGTTCCTATTCGAAACTTAATTGTCATGATTAAAAATAAGCCTAGAGGTCAATTTAAATACGTAAGGATAAAGTTGCTGAACGAATTAAACGATTATATAAGGTACTTTGAACCTGTTTTAACAGATACACAATTGGATAGAATAATAACTGTTTTAAAGTAAAAGAATCGTTAGAAAACTGTTAGGACATAATATTCTTTGGCCTGCCTGACAATACTGATAGGTAATCGAAAGTATCAGATGTGGATCATTCCTCCACGACTATCGATCAGCTAGTCCGAATCTCCATGAAGACTTTCAATTTTTTGAACTGTCAATAATAGAATATTTTTACGATAAGGGGTCACTAGATGGCGAATTCCTTCGGGCTGAAGGACTTAGATTGAGGTCTGCATACCTGCGCTTTTCATAATCCTCCGCATTAAGTTTTTGGATTGTCCGATAATAAGGTAAGTCTACAGGCTTTTTCGTAACAAGGTCTGTGTTCATCTGGATAATCCGTGAAATCCTCCTACGTCCCCTCCTTCGCTAAAGCTTCGGCAGGGCGATGTCAGCGGCTCAGACTATTTCGCGAGATACGTAATAAAATCAAAGCGAACCTCAACCGCGTAGCGGTGACATGATTATAGGATGGCTCAAGTAAAATGTATCTAAACCCTGTAGGGGTGATAT
>DATFJV010000039.1:0-3124 GCA_035268985.1 Anaerovoracaceae bacterium
CCGCTGCATTTGATTGTTATTTTCATGATTTCATATATCGTTTAGAAAAGCTGGCGCTGACAGCTTTTAAAATATCAATGTATATATTCTTATTGCGAATAGTATACTTGATATCCACATTACGTAATGAATATCCTTTGCTTTTCCTTGTAAGGTCCTAATGATTACAAAAGATAAAATTGCAAACATAATACCGTTTTCTATTGAATAAGTAAAAGGCATAATTGTAATAGCAAAGAAACCACTTACTGCACTGGCCATGTCTATTTCAAAATCCATTTTCTTAACTATACTCATCATCATAAGTCCTACATAAAGAAGAGCAGGTGCTGTTGCGAAACTGGGAATGGCCAAGAATATTGGAGATAGGAATAATGCCAATAGAAGCATGACGCCAGCAGATATTGCCGTTAGACCAGTTCTACCGCCGTTTGTTACCCCAACGTTAGATTCTATATAACTAGTTACTGTGGAAGTCCCTAGTATGCTGCCTAAGACTGTTCCTAGAGCATCACTCATAAAAGCTTGTCCGGCATTTGGCAATTCATCGTTTTTGTCCATAAGGTTTGCCTTTTCTCCAATACCTATTAAAGCGCCTACTGTATCAAATAAATCTACATAAAGGAAAGAAAAAACTATAGCTATAAACTGTATAGTATTTTCAAATACAAAATTCCAATTAAATTCAAAGAAATATGGTGCCGAAGGCAGAAAACCGCTAGAGAAATTCGGGATTAAACTTAAATCCGATTGGTACCAACCTGTTTTTTCTGCGATTATTCCCATAAGCCAGGTTAGAAGTATTCCCCACAAAATACCGCCTAATATTTTATGATGATGCAAAACGACTATTATGAAAAATCCCAATAATGATAGAACTATTTCGGGCGATCCTAAATCACCTAAGGATATGAATGTTTGATTATTTTTTATTATCATTCCATTAGCAAACATTCCTGTTAGCGCAATGAAGAGTCCTACTCCCACCGTAATTCCGTATTTAATATTGGAAGGGACTTTATTTACAAGAGTTTCCCTGAACTTTGTTAATGAAAGTATCACAAATATTATTCCTTCCATAAATACAGCCGTAAGGGCAATTTGCCATGGGTTGTCTATGCCTGATTCGGCCAAAGGTATACAAACTGAATAAGTAAAATATGCATTTAGCCCCATTCCAGAAGCTAGGACTATAGGGTATTTTGACCATATTCCCATAAGTATAGTGGAAAACCCCGCGGATATCGCTGTGGCCGTGAAAACAGCACCTGGGTCCATTCCTGCATCTGATAGCATTGCTGGATTTACCGCTAGGATATATGCCATCGATAAGAATGTAGTAATTCCTGCAAAGATTTCAGTAAAAATATCAGTGTTATTTTTATTTAATTCAAAATATTTTTCCATTTTCATTCCTTGATTTTATAAATTTTGGGTATTGTTAGGATTATAGCATTAATTTTATTGAATATCTAGTAATATTTTAGTGCTCAAGAGGATTAAATATAGGACAGTTAAAAGGCTATAATAAAGTAAATATTATTATGGAGGTTAGTATATGAAAAGGTTTTTAGTTATAACTATCTTGATTTCGATGGTTTTAGTTTTAGGGATTTTGATACTAGAAAAACAATGGGAAGGTGATTTTGATACTTCACAAAATGCGTATGAATTTAATCCCGCTTTTGAATAAGTTCTTGTTTAAATTATTACTAATTGTGATATAATGGAATTGTATGATAAAGTTAATATTTGTTTTGGAGGTGCATATGAATATAATATCAAGAAAGTTTCTAAGCATTGTACTTATAGCAACGCTTATTTTTGCTACTAACACCTTTGTTTCCTATGGAGCTGATGTAACTGATAAGTTAGTTAACTTAGACATTATAGTAGAGCAAGGTGGCGAAATAGTTGACTCTGGCCAAGGTGATAAAATTAATAGTAATCAACCCATTGATATTGAAGTTTCGTTTCAAGTGCCTGTTATAGGAGATGGTGTTGAAGATTATGTAGAATTAAACGATGAAGCGTCTTTTCAGATTGCAGAAGGTTTTCAGCTGATAGGCGGAGATGTTAGCTTTGATTTGGAAGTAGATACTACTAAGGTTGGAACGTTATCTTTAACATCAGAAGCTGGAAGTATAATTATGGCGCATGTCTCATTTAATGGGAATCCAGATGTATTTACAGATAGTGGAGATAATTGGAGTAATGTAAATGTTAGATTCACTAAATCTTTGGAATATGATGGTGATAACTTTGGTGATGAAGAAGGCGATCATCAAGTAGCATTGCTTGAAAAAACTTTTACTGTAAATGTGCCCCCTCTTCCAATAGTGGTTTCTGGTGAAAAAACTGGTGTTAGAACAGGACAATATATTGATTGGAAAGTTGGAATAGAGGCGAAACAAGGCGAAGAAAATGTTGATTTGAGTGGGTATGTGTTTAGTGATGACATTACCAATGTAGGTACTTATGAGTCAGGTACTTTTGAAGTTGGTACAGCAGAGGACGGAACTGATGCAGTAGCATTAACTACTGATTTTTTAGAAACGGACACGGAGCTTACATACACCTTCCCGGAAAATACTATTCAAAAGCAATATATATTTTTTAGAACAAGAATTAAAGATACTGTTTTTTATACAAATGGAAACAAAACAATAACTAATGAAGCCGTTGTAAATAACGGAAATGAAGATGTCTTTAGTGAAGAATATGATGTAGATTTTAATGTAACATGGATACAAAAGAATGTGGTTAGTCATAACGATGAAACTGGTGAAGTAATATGGTCTATAACTGCTAATCAACTTGGTGCTACTTTACCAAACGCAATAATTACAGATGATTTAGATGATAGATTAGACAATGTATCAGCAACACTGCAAAAGTGGGATTCTGGTATTGAAGATTGGGGAGCAGAAGAAACAATAACTCAAAACGGAGATGATTTTGAATTAGGGACAATTGACACACCAGTATTGCTTAAAATTACAGCATATATTGATACAGATGAGTATAACATAGGACATACTATTCAGACCATAGGTAATACGGCATCGCTCAGTTGGGATGGACAAGGTCCGATACCTGGAAATAATACGAATGTAGGTATTGG
>DATFJV010000040.1:0-2073 GCA_035268985.1 Anaerovoracaceae bacterium
ATCTCAAAACGAAAGTTGAAGAGATCATCGAATCCAACAAATAATCAGATCGGCCATTAACAAGCGGTTCGTGCGGACTTGTTTAGGCTTCAACTCT
This sequence comes from Anaerovoracaceae bacterium, assembly GCA_035268985.1. Lineage (GTDB taxonomy): Bacteria > Bacillota > Clostridia > Peptostreptococcales > Anaerovoracaceae > JAAYHV01. Next base: position 98 of record DATFJV010000040.1, read on the forward strand.
TTGGAACATTTATAATTTCGCCGCACAACCGCAAAACCGTTATAGGGCTAATCCATTTATTATAATCGATTTGTATCAATAGATTGGATGTTCGAGATAGAGATGATAAAATCATAAAAACAAAAATGGATTTTATAGCACTAGGACTAAAAAAGAGTGAACCTGTAAAGGTCACAAATTATTTAAAAAAGGAGGCTAGTAACTATGACTTAAAGTTCGTTTCAAAAGATAAGGAAGTCGAAATAGATGAGGAGGTGAGGTCAGGGGTTGAGTCCTTTGCCAGCACTCTGGATTTGAGTCTTTTAAAGATAATAAAACAATCTACACAAAATAAAAATACAACCTCTTCTGATATAGATGGCGAGTTAGTAGACTTATTTCTTGAAAGAATAGAAAAATGCAACCTAATTGAGTTCTTAGTAAATAATAAAAATCATTTACCTAACAAGTTTTATATCATATTTGCTTTTGAATGGTATGCCAAGGAGCCATGTAGATATAAAGAGCTTAAAATCGATGATTTATATGATCATTTTTCAAATCACAATTCGTGGTATTTATGGTACTACAATTTTGAAAGGAAAATTTACCACCCAGATTTAGATATACCTCTAATACTCGAAATAAATAACAGTTAATTGTAATATTTCAAGTTTCTGTACTTTAGAAAAAATTCGCAAAAACTATATCCAAACTTAAAATAAAGCGCCCTATAACCATGGCTTCGTGCTGACCAGTTGTGGCTGTGGAGCCCAAATAAATTAACAGTCTGGCAGCACAAGCCAAGAGCCGTTATTGGGCTTATCGATATCATTATAATCAATACCAATATTTCAAAAGCGTCGATCCTATCACTCTTTCGAGCGCAAGCCAAATATGACTGACAAAGAAAAGGAATACTATAAGTCAATTAAAAGTTTGCTCATAGGTCGCAAAATAAAGGATATCTATTATGAAGAGCTTGACTACAAAGATGACCTTGAATATTGGGAATTATATCCTGATACGCATTCAATTGACATGAGAGTAGTTTTGAAACTCGATAATCAAGATTTGATTCAGATCATGTGGGATAATGAATTCTATTGCTATGGTATAGGACTTAATAGGCTCGATGAATTGAGCACTATCGAGAATTTCAAGACAATAAAGGTGTCTGATAACCCAAATTGGACCGCTTTATTGGGAGAAGAAATTACCGAAATAACTGTTTTTTGGGATATTGAAGACGCTATAGAATATCACTACAAAAATAATAGGCTTACAAATTCAAAGAAAATGAGATTCACCTTGCCGCAAACATGGGAACTGACATTTAATAATAATCAGACAATTTGGATTTCCGCTCTTGAGTTAAGAGATAAAGAACCTACTTTTTGGGCAGATAACTTAACTGTATTCTTCGCCAATCAAGGACAAGAGAAGTATAAATTGAAAGAAGCTGGCGTACACAAAAGGATAAAATGAATTTAGTGAACAAGAAAAACTTATCGTCACAAAAAAAGTATTTATAGAATCTCATTTTTCAACTGGTATGGTTTCGAAAAGTAATCAATCGCCCAATAACAAGTGGCTCAAGCGGACGACTTTGCATTTACAGACTTAATTAAAATTGTTTGGCTCGCCGCTTAGCCACCGAAACGTTATAGGGCTAATACAATATCATTAACTTAAAATTTTTCTGAGCACAAGTAGATATTCAATTTTTATATAATCTTCTATTTCATCCTGTCACCCTAATTATTCTAGTAACTGAATGAATTATTCTTACCTAAAAACCGAGGATAAACTGAACAGCATTGGTGATATTTCAATGTTGGAGCGCATTTGAATAAACCAAGAGTTGCTAGTTGACATCTACATATCACTACTCGAAATAATTGGTCCTTGGGTATTCATAAATACTAGAAACCTTGATCTCCTTGACTCCTTTTATAACTTTTTCGGAGCTCATGATGTAGTCCTTCTGACTCTGG
>DATFJV010000041.1:0-2826 GCA_035268985.1 Anaerovoracaceae bacterium
AGCAGCAGCATGGGAAGTTTTGCCGGTAAATTCAAACTCTAAAGGTTTTAGTGCTAAAGATTTTCCGCTTCTATTGTAGGCAAAGTTTGGATGTGCCATCATTGAAAAATCAATATCATCAAAGGCTCCTTCATCAACAAATACAACCTTTGCTCCACTGGTTTCTTCTGCTGGTGTACCAAAGGCTACTATCTTTCCACCTATTTCGTCTATAAAACCTTTAAGTACTATTGATGCTCCAGTACTTGTAGCTCCTAAAATATTGTGCCCACAACCGTGTCCAATTCCAGGTAGTGCATCATATTCTACTAAAAATGCTACAGTTGGTCCTTCTTTTTTTGAATCGTATTCTGCTCTAAATCCAGTTTCTATATCCATATAGTTTTCTTCAACTTGAAAACCATATCTTTTAAGTAAATCTATATGTAGTTTTGCTGATTTATGTTCTCTATGCCCTAGTTCTGGATTTTCATAAATTTTCTCACTCAACTCTACAAGTTCTTTTTCCAATTTTTCTGTTAATTCCATTATTTTATCTTTCATTTTTTTGGCTCCTTTTTTTATGTTCTATGTAAATTTTAATCCCCTGCTTATTACTTTTAACTATACCTTTTTTATTTTGAATTTACCAAGATTCATTAATTACATACTAACTAACATATTCATTATATCCCTCTTTAAGTTTAGGGTAAAGGATTTTTCTTAATTCTTCAATAATTTTGATGGAATTTATATATCATTTAGACTTTTATTAGAATTGAAATTTATATATGTTATTGTTTAAGATATGTTTAAAGGTAAAACGTTTTCATAATTATTAAACATTTATTAAAATACTAAATTTATTATTTTTATGTATAATCAGGATGAAATAAAATTTTAGGAGGTTCTTATGGAAAACAAAGTTAACAAGAAAGACAAAAAACCTGGTATTATTGGAGTTGTAATTGTACTATTATTCTTAGCTATCGCTCTATCCGGGCAGATTTTTATTCTTAAGCAAAATTGGGTAACTCATATTACTTTAATAGTTACTACAGTTGTAGCTGCAGTTGTAGCTATGTACTACGGATTTACTTGGGAAGATATTCAAGAAGGTATAATGTATGGATGTAATTTAGCTATGATTCCTATGCTTATACTAATGATGGTAGGTGTATTAATAGCAACTTGGATACCTGCTGGAACTATCCCTTCACTTATTTACTACGGACTTAAAATATTATCCCCGAAATTTTTCTTATTTACAGTTGCATTAATATGTTCTGTGGCTTCTATAGCTACGGGAAGTTCTTGGACTACTGGTGCAACCTTTGGTGTTGCTTTTATGGGAATAGGTGTAGGTTTAGGAATACCACCGGCTATGACAGCTGGAGCAGTAATTTCCGGCTCTATATTTGGTGACAAAATGTCTCCACTTTCCGATTCAACTAACTTAGCTGCAGCAGTTGCTGAAGCAGATCTATTCGACCATATAACTAGTATGTTTTACAGTACCGGTCCAGCACTAGTTATATCATTAGTTTTATATTTGATTTTAGGCTTCAGATTTGATGCTACTACTATTGATCAATCTCAAATTGATGTGATTTTCAATGGTTTACAGTCAAATTATTATATAAGTCCAGTAGCATTCATCCCACCTATTATAGTAGTAATTTTAGCAGTTAAGCGAATGAGTGGTCTTGCTGTTATGGTTATTGCTTCTATTATAGGTATGATATTTGCTATGATATTCCAAGGGTATGGATTAGGCGAAATGCTTAACTTCATGCAGAATGGATTTGCATCAGCTACAGGTGTTGCAGAAATTGATTCTCTACTTAGTAGAGGTGGTTTACAATCAATGATGTGGACTATATCTCTTGGTTTTATAGCTCTTAGCTTTGGTGGAGTTTTGGAAAAAACAAGAATGTTGGAAGTATTATTAGATAAAATGAAAGGTGCAGTTAAAAAAAGCGGCGGGTTGATTTTCACTCACGCAATAGCAGCTATATTAGTAAATATATTCTCAGCAAGTCAGTATATGGCAATAATTATACCTGGAAGAATGCTTGTACCGGCTTATAAAGAAAAGAAAATACTTCCACAGGTATGTTCTAGGGTTTGTGAAGATACTGCAACTGTTACATCTCCATTAGTACCTTGGGGACTTTGCGGTGTTTACTTTACAGGAGTACTAGGTGTAGCAACTTTAGAATACTTACCATTTGTATTCTTATCTTATTTAGCTCCACTAATTACTGTGCTTTACGGTTTTACTAACAAATTTATCTGGAAAGAAGGAGAACGAGATTCTGTGAAAACATACCACGATGAAGATAAAGCAGAAATGGTTAATTGAGGAAATATTATGAATAAAAAAAATGACACTATAATAAGCAAAAAAAACATTCGCTTACTTTTAGAGGATTTAGTAGGTATTTACAGTCCATATTTTAAAGAAAAGCCAATAATGACTTACGTATATAATTGGCTTAAAGATAAAAATATACCTGTTGAATATCATAAGTATCACGATGAAAAAGTCACTAAATTTGAATGCATTAACATAATAGGTAATTTGAATGGTGGTAATAATGGTCCAAAGGTATTACTTAACGGTCATCTTGATACTGTTCAGATATGCGAAGGTTGGGACACTGAACCAACAGTTCCTGTGATAAAAGGGGAAAAACTTTACGGTTTAGGATCCTTAGATATGAAGTCAGGAGTCGGGGCAATGATGATTGCCCTTCAGGCTTTTAATGAAAATCACAAGAAGTTTAAGGGAAGTATAGTTTACTCCTTTGTATCCGATGAAGAAGGACCTTATGGATTAGGCAC
>DATFJV010000042.1:0-2631 GCA_035268985.1 Anaerovoracaceae bacterium
TGTGCTATACTATCCATGACGGATTATGGAGGGTTAGTATTGGATAGAAAAAATGTTTTAAGATGTGCTGGAGGTTACGTAGCTTGGGTTATTGGTTCCGGTTTTGCGACTGGTCAAGAAGTAATGCAATTTTATAGCAGTTTTGGATTATATAGTATAGGTATAATTGTAATTAATCTATTTTTGTTTTTAATTATAGGTAGCCATATTATGGCAACTGGGTATATTAACAAACTTAATAAGAAGTTTAATCAATATGAATACTTTTGCGGAAGGTTTTTAGGTAAAGTTTTAAAAGAGATTATGCCCATTATAATATTTTCAATCATGGTAATATTAGTTTCTGGCGCAGGGGCAACGCTTAATGAGTATTATGGAGTTAATCATTATGTAGGGGCGGCAATTATGACCCTATTAGTACTTTTTGCATATTTGTTTGGTTTTGAAAACCTCGTTTCAGTAATATCAAAAATTGGTCCAATTATTATTATATTTACTATATTAGTAGGCACAGTAACTATAATAAAAGATCATAATATGATTGATAATGTGCTGGACTATTTACCTCTTTTAGAAGAGAAAAAGCCGATTAATAGTTGGTGGTTTAGCGGAATATTATATGGTGCATACAATCTGTTTTGTGGTAGTACATATTATAGCTCGTTGGGGGCTTCAGCGAAAGGGATTAAAGAAGCAAAAATGGGTGCGGTAGTCGGTTCAGTTGCACTTATTTTAGCTATAGCTGTAATGAACTTTGCTATGCTTTCGAATTTAGAAGCGGTTGCACTTCTATCAATCCCGACCTTATATTTAGCAAATAGAATAGCTGTGGTTTTTGGAGGAGTTTTTTCTGTCGTTCTAATAGCAGGTATATTTTCGTCATCTTCACCTATGATGTGGATTGTTTGTGATAGATTTGTAGAAGAAGGTACGAGAAGTTCAAAAATATTTGCATGTACGGTAGCGGTCTTAGTTTTTGTATGTGGAATGCTGCCCTTTGATGAACTTGTAAATAAAATATACCCTTATCTAGGGTATATGGGAATAATTTATTTAATATGTGTGGCGATGGATAAAATAAAATCAAGAGTTTAAATATTTTTTTGTTTCATTTAAATATTTCATTAAGACGCCTAAATCTGCATAATAAAGTGTATATTTATATTCTTTCTTGATTTCAACAAGACCTGCGTGTTTCAGTATTTTCATATGTTGAGAAACAGTAGCTTGCGCATAGCCAAAGTCTTTAACTAAAGTTTTTGTATATACCTTTTCTAATTTTTGATTAGAATTCATAATATATTTTAACATTTTAAGTCTAGCCGGATGGGCCAAAGCATCAGAAATGTTCGCTATGAACTGAAGATCATCTTCAGTTGCTTTTGATATTTCGTTACGTATTCTCATAGTTCACCTTTCTACTAATATCGTTTATTTGCTTTATTAGTATACTATTATTTCAAGATGACTTCAAGATAAAATTAGGAGGTTTATATGTTTTCGAAAGATTGTGATAAGGTTTTTAAAAAGTTAAATAGTTTGAATATTTCATATGAAGTTGTTTCACATCCCCCAGCTCTTGTAATGGAAGAAGCGGATAAATATATTGAAGGCAAAGCAGGTGTTAGAACTAAAACACTTTTTGTCTGTGACAAGAAAAAACAAAACTTTTATTTAATAGCCATGGATGAGAATAAGAGATTGGATTTAAAAGCATTGGGAGAAAAAATTAATCAGAAAAACCTAAAACTTGTGTCGGAAGAAAGAATGGAAAATAAAATTGGCCTTACCAAAGGAATGGTTTCGGTTTTCGGAGTTATAAATAACGAAGAAAAAGATATCATTGTTATATTAGATAAGGAAATGGAAAATGAAATCGTAACGTTCTATGCTAACGATTGTACTAAAACCATATTTATAAAATTCCAAGATGTAGTTAGGGCTTTAGAGCATATAGGAAATGAAGCAATTGTTGCGAGTCTCTAGCGCAAAATAATTTGCGCTTCAGTTTCCGTTGTGATATAATAGCGTCGTCAAGAAAGGGGTTTAAAGTGGAAAGAGAAGATTATATAGAAATAATTAGGGCTTTAATTAATCTAGTGGACGAAGGTGTTTACATAGTTGACAACAAAGGAAAAGGACTTTTTTATAATGAAGCAATGGCAGCCATGGAAAAAGTGAATATTAATGAAGTTATAGGAAAGGAATTCCATAAAGCATTCCCGGGTATTCCAATATCTAAAAGCACAATGTTTAAAGCTACTAGATATGATCAGTCCACATTAAATTTGGAGCAAAGATACAAAAGTTTACATGGAAGGACTATAACAACCACAAATAGTACGGTACCTATTCATAGTAAAAATGAAATAATTGGAGCCATAGAAGTGGCCAAAGACATTACTCATATTAGATCATTGTCCGATAGAATATTAGAATTAGAAGAGGTTAATGAAGATGATATACCATCTGTTATTAGCAAAAAACCAAAAATAAAAAAATACGTATTTGAAGATATAATAGGTGAAAATACTGAAATAATTAGACTTAAAAATAAAGCAAAAAAAGCATCAAACAGCTCTGCCTCGGTTATGATAGTTGGAGAAACCGGAACAGGAAAAGAACTTTTTG
>DATFJV010000043.1:0-7120 GCA_035268985.1 Anaerovoracaceae bacterium
AGAGATGCAATTCACATTAATATTTGATGGTGCCAACTCTTTCGCTAGTGCTTTAGTCATCCCAATAATTCCTGCTTTTGCAGATGAATAAGCAACCTCACAGGAAGCTCCCACTTCTCCCCATATCGAAGAAACGGTAATAATTTTCCCTCGTTTATTTGATATCATATTGGGTATCAATTCCCTAATTGTATAATATGAACCATTCAAGTTTGTATCTATTACATTTTTCCAATGGCTATTACTCATATTACATGTATCTCCATAACTGGGAATCGCCGCGTTTAGAATCAAAACATCTACTTTATTATTAAGTAAAACCAAAGCATCTTTTGTCATATCTTTTATCTGTTCTTCAGAACTTATATCACACCTAAAGCCATACGATCCTGTTTCTTCCATGAGTTGTTTTGCTTGCTCGTAGGAATCTTTATATGTAAAAACCACATTGTCATTGCATCCCATGAAGTGCCTAACAGCTTCTTCACCGATACCTCTAGACCCACCTGTTATTAAAATATTCCTCATTTCCCCTCCTAAACAAAAAACTCCTGCAATATATAAGCAGAAGTCATCAGCGTAAAGCAATTTAGGTTAACCCAAGGGAGCACCTCATTCCCTATTTATCTACATAATTTTAACATACTGAAATAACAAATTCAACCTTTTTTACTCTTCTTGAATTTAAATCATTGCCATGTTATTATGAAACCATTAAGGAGCAAATTATGGCAATTTTAATAGCACTTGCAGTTTTCCCCTCAATTTATCTTCTATTGGCAATATATAAACAAGATAAAATCGAAAAAGAACCCTCTTCATTAATAATTAAACTGTTCATTTTTGGTGGAATTGCTGCATTTTTGGCAGGCACATTGGAAGAATATGGACAATCAGTACTTAATTTATTTACTATCAATAATGATAGAACATATATCATATTATTTGCTTTTTTAGTTGTTGGTGTAATAGAAGAAGGTTTAAAATTCATCTTTCTTAAAAAACTAACCTGGAATCATCCTGCATTTAATTACAGATTTGATGCAATTGTTTATGCTGTATCTATATCTTTGGGCTTTGCCGCTTTAGAAAACATCTTATACGTATTTAGTTACGGATTGTCTGTAGTTATCCCTAGAGCATTACTTGCTATACCTGCTCATACCGGCTTTGCAGTGTTTATGGGTTCATATTATGGAAGAGCCAAGTTGGCTTATGAGAAAGATAAAAAAAGTTATTCAAACTGGCTACTCTTCTTAGGCTATACTTTTGCAGTATTTCTTCATGGGTTTTATGACGCTTGCGCAATGATAAACGAACCAGTTTTTACATATATTTTCATGGTTTTTGTAGTATTAATGTATATAATAGTTATTAGAAAAGTTCGCAAAGAATCAAAAACTGATAGCCTAGTTTGAATTGTAACAAGGATTGTAGTAGAATACTATTTGGTTGAATAAGAAAGGCGTAATTATGAAAAATTATAAATACATATACGGACCTGTACCATCAAGAAGAATGGGCAGCTCCCTTGGAATAAGTCCCATCCCTGAAAAGACTTGTAACTACAGCTGTGTTTACTGCCAACTAGGGAGAACAAACCACCTTACTAATAAACGTGAAGAATTCTTCCCCATTAATGATATATTAATGGAATTAAAGGATTACTGCTTAGAAGGTCAAGATTTTGATGTGGTTTCCATTGTAGGTGAAGGTGAGCCCACTTTATATAGCAAGTTGGGAGAATTAATAGTTGGTATTAAAAATACAATCAACAAACCAATCGCAGTTATAACCAACGGAGCTTTATTATACGATGAAAACTTAAGAAAAGAATTAATGAACGCAGATATGGTATTACCATCTGTTGATGCGTATAATGAAGAAATATATAAAAAAGTAGATAGACCTTATGGCAAACTTCATTTCAAAGAAATAAGTAATGGCTTAATTGAATTCTCAAAGGAATTTAAAGGGCAACTATATATCGAAATAATGTTGGTTGATGGATTCAACAGTAGTGATGAAGATATTTTGGGATTTAAAAATTACTTAGATAAAATAAATTATGATAAAGTGTATATAAACACTCCCGTAAGGCCTCCCGCAGAAGCGGGGATTAAGGCTGTTAATCACGAAAGAATCTCTTATGCAGTAAAAGAATTAAATGGCATATCCATAGACATGCTTGCTTCGGGTAGTTTCTACAGCGATATAGAAAAAACTTATGATGCTATCTTGAGCATTAGCAGCAGACATCCTTTAAGTTATTTTGAGTTGTTTAGTTTTTTAGAATCGAGAAAAATGTCCAAGGATGATATTAAATGCACGATAAATAAATTGGAAAACGACAGTAGAGTTGAAGTAATTGACTATAACGGAATAGTAACATATAGATCCAGAAAGAGTGGTAAATAAAGTGAAAACAGAATCAATCATAAAAAAGGTAGCGGCAATTCACGATATGTCAGGTTTTGGCAGAGCATCTCTAACTACAATCATACCAGTCCTATCCACCATGGGAATACAAACTTGTCCTGTTCCTACCGCAATACTTTCAACTCACTCAGGAGGTTTTTCGGGATACACATTCAACGATTTAACTGATTTAATGCCTAGTTATGTTAATCATTGGAAAAGCTTAGGTCTAAACTTTAATTGCATTTACTCTGGTTTTTTAGGTTCAGCAAAACAAATAAATATTGTTATGGATATCATAGATAGTTTTAAAACCGATAACAATTTAACTGTAGTTGATCCTGTTTTAGGTGATGATGGTAGTCTATACAGCTCTATTAGCGAAAATATGGTTCCTGAAATGAGAAGGTTAATATCTAAGGCAGATATAATTACTCCTAATATTACTGAAGTACAATTATTATTAGAAACTTATGATTATCCTTCATTGGAAAACGGTAAAAAATGGCTTAAAGCTTTATCTGATATGGGTCCTAGAATGACTATGATAACTAGTTTCCCTGAAAATCAAACTACCTTGAGTACTTTAGCATACGATAAAGAAAAGGACGAATATTGGAAAGTTCCTTCTACATTGCTTCCTTTTAGCTATCCAGGAACCGGTGATTTATTTACCAGTGTATTAATTGGCAGTATACTAAATGGAGAAAACATACCTATTGCCACTGCTACAGCCTCAGACTTTGTGTATAAATGTATAGATATTAGCAGTAATTTTGATTATCCAACTCGTGATGGGGTTTTGCTTGAACAAATGTTGCCTGAGCTTAGAAATCCTATTACTGACTTATCTTTTGAAAAGATTTAAAGAACTTGCTCCAACTATACCGGCATCATTTAATAGTGATGCCGTTTTTATTTTTGCTTTGCATAAGCGATAATCATATCCATAGTTATTCATTTCATAATTTATTAGATTAATCAATTTATCTCCATAACTTGATATGCCTCCACCTAATATGACAATTTCAGGGTCATACGCTAATATTCCGTTTCTTATTCCTGCAGTTAAAGCTTTTACATAGTCATTAACCTTTTTCTTATCTCCATCATTTTCCATCATATGGGATTTGCAATACGCTTCAAGGCAACCACGACTTCCGCATGTGCATTCTTTACCTTCTAGACATATTGTCATATGCCCAAGCTCAGTTCCTAGTAGCATTTGACCATTCATTAATACAGAGCTACCAATGCCCGTACCTAAAGTTAGCATTAAAACATTATCATAACCCTTAGCTGCACCATCTAAATATTCACCTATTAACGCACAGTCAGCGTCGTTTTCTATATATACTTTTCGCTTAATTCTATTTTCTATATCTTTTACCATATCTTCATTTTCAATATCAAGGTTATCACAAAACAAAATTTTACCGTTTTTGTCAATCAAACCAGGCACACCAATCCCTATATTGGAAATTCTTTCTCTTTTTGTCAAAATATTTTCAATTAAATTTATGACTTCCTCCAAAATCCCTTTGTACCCTTTTGGTGCCTTTACTTGTTTTCGCATTTCAATATTATATTTTTCATCTACAAGGCCGGCTTTTATATAGCTAGCTCCAATGTCTATTCCAACACTATATTCCATCTTGTACCTTTCTTGATAAAATGTATATCACAATTCAAATATTTCAATTAATCACTGCTATTTAACCTGCTTCATGGATAGTGCAATTCTCTTTTTCTTAATATCAACTGATAAAACCATTACTTTTACAACGTCCCCAACTGATACTATTTCTAAAGGATGCTTTATGAACTTATCCGCAATTTCTGAGATATGAACTAGACCATCTTGATGGACCCCAATATCAACAAATGCTCCAAAGTCAATTACGTTACGAACTGTACCTGTTAGAATCATATTAGGGGCAATACTCTCTAAATCTAATACATCTGTACGTAATACATTTGCAGGCAATTCTGCCCTGGGATCTCTTCCTGGCTTTAGTAGTTCTTTAACTATATCTTTTAAAGTTGGAATCCCAACTCCACATTCTTTTGCAGCCTTATCCTCTCCATATTCCTTAATTTTTCCCTCTATGTTTGGAATATTTCCATGGGCAATGTCATCTAAAGTAAAACCACAAAGTTTAATTAATTTTTCTGCAGCACCATAACTTTCAGGATGTACTCCTGTGTTGTCTAAAACATTTTTGCTCTCAGATACACGCAAGAATCCTGCACATTGCTCGTATGCTTTGGGCCCTAACTTAGGAACCTTTAAAAGCTGTTTACGAGATATGAAGGTACCATTTCCTTCACGGTAATTAACAATAGATTTGCCCGTATTTGAATTTAATCCGGATACACGTTTAAGTAGTGATGGCGACGCTGTATTCAAATCAACGCCCACTGCATTAACACAGTCTTCTACTACACCAACAAGAGCTTCATCTAATTTCTTTTGCGGCATATCATGTTGATATTGTCCAACTCCAATTGCCTTAGGATCAATTTTTACAAGTTCAGCTAATGGATCTTGCATTCTTCTTGCAATGGATATTGCTGATCTAAGGTTAACATCATAATTGGGAAATTCCTCTGCCGCAAGTTTAGATGCAGAGTATACAGATGCCCCTGCTTCATTTACAATCATATAGCTAACACCTTTAGTCTCAGCAATTAATTCACTTGTCATCTGCTCAGTTTCACGAGATGCTGTACCATTTCCTATGGCTATGTGTTCCACTTTATATTTCTTAATCAGTTTTTTTAATGTGTTAATAGATTCATTCTTTTGTTTCTCACCAAAAGTTGGATAAACAACCGCTGTATCAAGGGGCTTACCTGTTTCATCTATAACCGCAACTTTACAACCATTTCTGTACCCCGGATCTAACCCCATTGTAATATGTCCTTTTATTGGCGGTTGCATTAATAGGGGCTTTAGATTAAGAGAAAAATTATTTATTGCTCCCTCAGATGCTACATCAGTTAAGGTGTTTCTAACCTCTCTTTCTAAGGATGGAAGTATTAACCTATCATATCCATCTTCCGCTGCATTTAATACAAATTCCGATGAACTTGAACCTTTTCTGATAACTTTTTTATAAATAAGCTTTAGCGCCTTTTCTCTTTCGATATCTACAGAAACCTTTAAAAACCCTTCCTTTTCACCACGATTAATAGCTAGTATTTGGTGGTTTTGGATAGTTGCTATACTTCTTTTAAATTCATGATAATTGCTATATACAGAATCTTCATCCGTTGAAGCAGTAACCGCTATTATGCCAGTTTTCATGAATTGCGCTCTAAGACCTTGCCTAATGTCTGCACTATCTGCAGTAATTTCTGCAATAATATCAGATGCTCCCATAAGAGCTTCATTCACATCATTAACACCATTATCTTCGTCAATATATTCAATGGCCAATACTTCAATGTCAGGCAAATCATTATCCTGCTTAAAAAGTATTAAAGCAAGGGGCTCAAGTCCTCTTTCCTTTGCGATAATAGCTCTTGTGCGACGTTTCTTTTTATATGGTCGATATAAATCTTCAACTTCTGCAAGGGTTTTAGCATCATTAATCCTGATACTTAATTCATCCGTCAGCTTATCCTGAGATTCTATGGCCTTCATAACTTCTTCTTTTCTTTCATTGAGATTTCTAAGATAGTTAAGCCTGTCATAAAGATTTCTAAGCACAGTATCATCCATAGTACCATGCATTTCCTTGCGGTAACGTGCAATAAAAGGAATAGTATTCCCTTCATCGATTAAATCTATAACATTTTTTACATGTGTTTCACTTTTATCAAATTCTTTTGCCAGTATTTTTGTAATTTCTTTCATATTCGCTCCTAATTAATATGTCTCTTTTTTTCTTTAGTCAGAACCGTACGTGCGCTCCTAACACATACGGCTCTTCCCTTTGTATTCATTTATTATCTATAAAACAAGCTTACTTTAATTGATGGTTTAATCAAAGGGAATGTTCTCAATAAACCATTATAGAATGTGTCTAATGTATAGCTTTTCCTTTGACTGCGTCGATTTAACCACTTGAACAATAACCATTTTGTTTGTTGTAGAAAGTTCTTAACAGCTTTCGCATTATCTATAACACCATAATATTTATAATACCTCTTAACTTGGCGTTATCTATCTTGAACATTTCATCTAATCTTATTGTTCTGTGATACTTTATCCACGCTTTCATAGCTAGAGATTCCCAATGGTCTTTTCTTGTCACTTCCGTCTCCGGTTTGCTTTTGAAATATTAAACTGTATTCCAAACAATTACTGTAATTAACGCATCGACCTATTCCAACTAGATAATAATTCCACAGCTCCATCCCTTCACTTTTGTTTCGGCTCTGTTGCTCCCTGTCCTACGCTTAAACCTAATGTTAATATTTCGGTTCCAAGGACTCGGTACAAGACGGCTGATTAAACCTTCCCTCGGTAGATTTTCCACTGTATTTTATCCGCTTGCACTATTAATATATTATATCATTATTATATTATTAATCCATAGTTACTTAAAATAAAAGGTTGTATAATTTTTGGTGTTGGTGGTGAAATTAGGTTTTCATCGTCAACATCATTTTTTCAAAAAAATAAAGACATGAGACCCTTTTTCCTTTAGAATTAAAGTGCAACCCAAAATTAAAGGAGGTACCTCATGTCCAT
>DATFJV010000044.1:0-2443 GCA_035268985.1 Anaerovoracaceae bacterium
AACTAATTTAAGTGAAAAAGAACTTACTCTATACAGAAGAAATGAGGTAGGATTTATATTCCAATTTTACAATCTTATGGGAAATCTTACTGCCAGAGAAAATGTGGAATTAGCAGTAGAAATTTGCCAAGATACTATAGAGATAGACGAGGTTTTAGATTCTGTAGGTCTTTTAGAAAGAGCAGATCATTTTCCATCTCAAATGAGTGGAGGAGAGCAGCAAAGGGTAGCCATAGCAAGAGCTGCTGCTAAAAATCCTAAAGTGCTTCTATGTGATGAACCAACCGGTGCCCTTGATTATGAAACAGGGATATCTATACTTAGGGTACTAAAAAAAATAAACAAAAAATACAAAAGAACTGTAGCAGTAATTACTCATAATGCATCTATTGCAGGAATAGCCGATAGAGTAATAAAAATGAGGAGTGGAAAAATTACAGAATACTATAAAAATGATAACCCTTTAGATCCGGAAAGGATTGAATGGTAATGAAGAAGTTAAACGTTAGATTGTTAAGAAATATTAAAAATTCTAAAGGTCAGTTTATATCCATACTCGCTGTAGTAATAACTGGACTGTTTATTTTCGTTGCAATGAATAATGCTTCTACTAATCTACGGACTTCTTTAGAAGAATATTATGAAATAACAAAATTTGCTGATGCTTATGTAGATGTAATGAAAATACCTGATAGCAAATTAGAAGAGATTATAGGAAAAGAGAATGTAGTAAATGCAGAGGGAAGAGTCGTACTGGATGTACCTTTTATTACAGAAAATAAAGAAGAAAAAGTAAATGTTAGAGCTATAAGCGTTGATGAATCTAGCAATGAAATCAATAAACTCTACATGGAAGAAGGGCGTAGAGATTTAGGACCAAAAGACTGTGTAGTTATAGGCCAGTTTGCAAGGGCTAGAGGAATTGAAATAGGAGATAAAATAAGCATCCAGTTAAGTGGGAGAAAGTACGAACTTAATGTTGTCGGGATTGCTATCAGTCCAGAATACACATATCTTGTTGAAAATGAACAATCTTTTATGCCAAGACCGGATAAATTCGGTATTGTTTATTTAGAAAAGGAATACTTGAAAACTATATCAAACTTCTCCAATAGCTCAAATGATGTTATTCTAAGCCTTGAAAAAGGAGCTGACTTCGATGACCTAAAGGATTACATAGAAGATGCTTGGGACAATTACGGTGTAAGAAGAGTAATAGATAAAGAAAATCAACTCAGTAATAACATGATGTATCAAGAGATAAATGGTCTTGAACAAATATCAGGGTCAGTTCCTATTATATTTTTGCTTGTTGCAGGAATAATTTTGGCTTCTATGATGTCAAAAAATGTAAAAAATGACAGGACTACAATCGGAATTTTTAAAGCATTAGGCTATACAAATAAAAGCATACTAATGCATTATATAAAATATGCTCTTGTAATAGGAATAATAGGTGGTGTAGTTGGGACTTTATTAGGAACATTGCTTTCAGGATTTATGACTAATATGTATACAGAATTTTTTGCTTTACCTCTTTTGAAAATTCAAATATATCCAATGAATATAGTAATAGCGGCTTTACTATCATCAGTTTTTTGTTCTGCAGCTGGGCTTTGGGGAGCTAAAGATATTTTGAAAATTTCTCCAGCACAGTCTATGAGGAGAGAAACACCTAAATCTGGCAATAGAGTATTAGTTGAAAAAGTTAAATTTATTTGGAATAAGGTAACTTTCACTTGGAAAATTGTTATAAGAAATATTTTTAGAGAAAAGAAAAAGTTTATTTTTATAAGTTTAGGAGCAGCATTTACAGTAGCCATGATGATGACAACCCTATGGATGTGGATATTGTTTGACGACATGTTTAATGTTTACTACGGGGAATTTATGTCTATGGACTACGATATTTCTTTCAGCAAGACAGTATCTAAGGATAGTATAAAAGACTTAGATAAATTGATAGAATCAGATGCAATTGAAGCAAATATTAAAATCCCTTTTGAGTTAAGAAATGGAAGAAATAAAAAAGTCGTAAATATTATAGGTATAAAAAAAGATACAGAAATGTATAAGTTTAAAGATTCTAATAAAAACCCTGTTTACTTACAAGAGGATGGTATGCTGATATCATCTAACTTAGCCAAAGCCTTGAATGTAAACATTGGCGAAAGAATCCTTATTCATAATTTCTTACCCAATAAAGATGATAAATACCTAGAAATTAAAGGGATAGTCAGTCAAGCCTTTGGAATTAACGGATATATGGATCTTGACTATATGCAAAGAACCTTAGTAGATTATGCTGCAGTAAATGGAGCATATGTAAAATCAGATGCTAATATAATCCCAGAACTAGAGAATATTAAAAATATAAATTCAGTAATGTCTACTGAAGAAATGGTTTCGATTTTCTATGATTATATAGATTTGATGATAATAG
>DATFJV010000045.1:0-14419 GCA_035268985.1 Anaerovoracaceae bacterium
GCGATATCTCATTTCTTCTGTTATACTTGTTTTCATAAGAGAGTTCTCCTTTTTGATATTTTTGTTTGTAGTTAAACTTATTATATCAGAGAACTTCTCTTTTTTTATTTATTTCTGTAACATATGTTATATCACCTTACAAAGGAATTTTTAGTTATTTCTAATTAATTTTCATCTTTTCCCTGTCATATACAAAAGCGCATTACATATGGCGGCAGCTACGTTACTTCCACCCTTTCTTCCATTAGCTACAATGAATGGCACTCCGCTTTCCAGTATTATCTCTTTGCTCTCAACTACGTTAACAAATCCAACAGGAACACCTATTATTAATTGAGGGTTTATCTTCCCTAGCTTAATCAATTCATCTAATTTGACAAGGGCTGTAGGTGCATTTCCTATGGCAAATATTAGGTTTCCTTCTATTTCAGCTGCCTTTTCCATACTGGCTACCGCTCTTGTACTACCGTTCTTCTTGGCATTTTCAGCTACATCCTCATCTGCCATGAAACACTTAACCTCAACTCCCAGTTTTTTACACATTTTTTTATTTATACCTGCCTTGGCCATATTTGTATCAGTAACTATTGTTACGTTACCCTTTTTAAACAGTTCAACTGTATCTTTTACCACGTAATCTGAAAATATGAGATTCCCTGCATAATCAAAATCCGCAGATGTGTGTATGGCCCTTTTTATAACCAACTCATTTTCAGGATCCAGAATTATTCCCATATCCTTAAGTTCTTCACCTATTATTTCAAAACTCCTGGTTTCTATTTCGGCTGGTATTACCTTTTGTAATTCTGTCATTTTACACTTCCTCATTTAGCATTCTATATACTTCATCCATATCAATGTTTTTTCTAAGACCTTCCGCTAGAAGATCATACTGCTTCTCCTTGTACTTGGAAAAGGTCATGGTTCTGGAAGTTTCTTCATCTAATCCTTTATCTTTTAGAAGTATATCCATAAGTTTTTCAGAAAAATCACCTTCATCAAAGATTCCATGTATATAGCAACCTAATGCTTTTCCGTTATATGAACCATCTATTACACCATTATCTAACTCAAGAAGCTTCTTTCCGTTGTTTTTAGATTCACCATTATGAATTTCATATCCAGCAAAAGTTGCACCAGTAAGATTTTTATAAAAACCAGATAATTCTTTCACTTTTCCATTAATTCTGGTTCTAGTCTTCTCATTTTCAAATATGGTACTGGTTTTTAAAAGTCCCATGGCTCTAAGCTCTCCGCCATGTTCCATTTCAAGGGGGTCCTTTATGGTTTCTCCCATCATTTGATAACCTCCGCAAATACCAATTATCGGAGTCCCTTGGGAATGCATTTTTAATATCTTGGCTTCTAGCCCTCCTTGCCTTATCCATAATAAATCAGCCATGGTATTTTTAGTCCCCGGTATGATTATTAAATCCGGATTACCAAGTTCCGCCACGGACCTTACGTATCTAACCGATGTAAAGTCGAATCTTTCTAGCGCATTAAAATCAGTAAAGTTAGAAATCCTAGGAGTCCTAATCACCGCAATATCTATTAAGCTCACCCTATCATTATCCATAAGTTTCGTGGATAGACTATCCTCATCGTCAATGTCTACATCTAAAAAAGGAACTACACCTATTATAGGTTTTTCAATAATATCTTCTATTTGTTTCAGTCCAGGTTTTAATATTTCAATATCACCTCTGAATTTGTTTACCAGAAGTCCCTTTATCATATTTTGGTCACCCTCAGGCAAAAGTTTTACCGTTCCATATAAACTGGCAAACACACCACCTCTATCTATATCACCAACTAGTATAACTGGTGCTTTTGCAATTTTTGCCATCCCCATATTAACAAAATCGTCATCATTTAAATTTATTTCCGCAGGGCTTCCCGCACCTTCTATTACTATTACATCATATTCTGAACTCAAGTCAGCAAAGGCCTTTTCAACATCTTTTCTAAGGTTTTTCTTAAATTCATAGTAATTTTGTGCATTTATGTTTCCTATTACTTCTCCATTAACTATTACTTGGCTCCCCTTATCATTTGTAGGTTTTAGTAGTATGGGATTCATTCTTACGTCAGGCTCAATACCTGAAGCCTCAGCTTGGGCAACTTGGGCCCTTCCCATTTCAAGCCCATTTTTTGTTATGAAACTGTTTAATGCCATATTCTGACTTTTAAAAGGAGCTACCTTGTAACCATCTTGTTTGAATATTCTACATAAGCCTGCAGTTATAATGCTCTTTCCTGCATTAGACATTGTACCTTGCACCATTATTGCTTTAGCCATTCTCTTACGCCCTCATCTTCCTTTAATTCTATATCAAAATTTGCATAATATGGTTGTTTCATATTAATATGTTTTCCCGTTATGGGACTTGTCCCATGATCAGAAGTAATTATCACCTTATGTTTAGAACCCATTAGATTTTCTATAACAATATTAATAACTGTAGTTCTAAACTTATCCTTTTCTAAGGGGTTAAGCCTATGGGCAGCCTCATCTGTACCATTTATATGGAGTAGCACGAATTTTTCGGTATCTGCTTTATCTAAAGTCAGCTTAATTTTCTTCATAATATCCGTATCCACATCCCCAGTAAAATCAGCACAATCCGAATACTTCATACCTAAGGTTTTTGCAATACCCTTTACTAAAGATATGCCCGTAACAGCATATCCATTAATTTTTTCCTTTACCTTTGGGCAAATCGACGGTGCCCAAGGTATAAGATATATTCCCTCGGCTTTTAATGGCTGAGGAATTCCCAAATCATTAGGAATCCTTTCGCCCATATGCTTATGCACAGGAAAATCCACTGCGCATTCTTCCTTTGTTATATATATCCCTTTATAGCTCCCCATGTTGTAATATCTCGGAAGATCTATTTCACAACTTCTATGACATAAAGATATGGCTTTCATATCTTTGTCTACATTAACCATAGAAGTTCTCATTACTAAATCATTGTCTTTAAGTTCTATATTATCGCCTATGGCTTCCATCCATGCTCTTGAATTTTGAGGTATATCTATAATTCCTAAAAGATTCATTATGCAATTACAGCTCTCAGTTTCCATTCCCTTATTAGTAGTTTTGAAGTAGCCCTTTAAAAAAGGTTTTAAGGATTCGTTAATATTAAATTTTTCATCTGTAGCGCCATCAATGACACAAAGAATTTTACCTGACATTTAATATCTCCCCCATAGCCTTAATTAGCCTAGCATTATCTTCATGCTTTTTAACAGATATTCTGTAGTATCCCACATCAAGACCAATATAGTTTGAACAGTTTCTGATGAGAAACCCCTTCTCTTCCATTTTTGAATCAAATTCATAATCATTACTATACATTAGTATATAGTTCGCCTTTGAGTCATAATACTTAATACCTAATCTTTTAAGCTCAGCTTTTAGATATTTACTTTCATCTTCAGTATTCTTAACAACCTTTTCCACATAATCATATTCCCTTAAAGCAGCAATTCCCGCAGCCTGGGCCATAATCGACACGCTCCAAGGCTGGCCAGATTTACTTATTTCTTCCAAAAGCTTTTTATTAGATGTTAAGCCATAACCAAGTCTAACTCCCGCCATGGCATAAAGCTTTGTATATGCCTTAAGTATGAATAGATTTTCGTAGTCTTTTAATTTCGATATACTTGATTCGCCATCTCTAATGAAATCTAAAAAGCATTCATCGATTACTAAAAGAATTTCCTTTTCATTGCATTTATTAAGTATTCTATTTAATAAATCCCTATCACAAATTTTACCTGTTGGATTATTAGGTTGGCATATGAAGATAACATCTAAATCATCTTTAATATCATTTAATATATCCTCTGTTATTTCAAAGTTCTTTTCTGCCTTTAAAATATGGTGCCTCACTTTGCATCCCGAAAGGCTAAGGGCTTCTTCATATTCCGAAAAAGTAGGTGCCGTTACCACGGCTTTCTTTGGCTTTAAGGCTAAAGATAATTTAAATATAATATCAGCCGCACCATTTCCGCAAATTATATAATCTTCCTCTACTTTATGATATCTAGCCAGAGCAGTTTTGAGGTTTCTACAAAGGGTGTCAGGATATCTTGAGGCCTCCTCTAAAGAATCACAAATTGCCGATTTTACTCCTTCGGGTATCCCAAAGGGACTTGTGTTTTCCGAATAGTCAATTGGCATAATGCCGTATTTATTAAAATAACCTATATAGTCTCCGCCGTGTTTCATATTACATTCCTTTAAATATCAATAATCTTATACCTATGCATATAGCTATGGCTATAAGAGAAGTAGCGTACATTAGCCTATTAACCCTCTTTATATCTTCTATTTCAATTTTTCTTATTTCATCCCCTATGGTTGGTTTTTCGTATACTTCACCAAAGTAGCATGAATTTCCTGCAAGCTGAAGATCTAGTGCTCCAGCACATACAGACTCTGTTTGTGCTGAATTTGGACTTTTATGATTATATCTATCCCGCTTAAATACCTTAATTGCATTTTTCATATCCATCTTAAGAAGGCCTGAAGCTATTATCATAATAATTGCAGTAATTCTAGCAGGTATGTAATTCACTATATCATCAAGTTTTGCTGCTGCTGTACCAAATTTTATATATTTTTCATTTTTATATCCAACCATGCTATCCATGGTATTAACAGCTTTATAAATCATACCAAAGCCCGCTCCACCTATGGAACAAAAAATGATCGGAGCAACAATCCCATCTGTGGTATTTTCTGCAACGGTTTCCACCGTTGCTTTAATCACACCTTTTTCATCTAATTCCTTTGTGTCTCTACCTACGATATATGATACTGCTCTTCTCCCGTCTTCTAAGCTATCATCTAATGCCCTGGCAACTTTCATGCTTTCTTCTCTTAATGACTTGGTTGCCATTATCTGATAAATTAATAAGCTCTCAAGTATTACACCTAGCGGCATATATATCTTATATGCTAAAATAATCAATCCGTGCGTTAATATTCCAGTAATCAAAAGAACCCCTATTACAAGAATAATGCCTCCAACTCTTTCATTTTTAATCATCTTTCTTATAAGCTTTTCAAGATAAGATATTAGCCTACCTATAAAAATCACAGGATGGGGTAAAAACCTCGGATCTCCTATGGCTAAATCTATTAAATATGCCCCTATAATTATTAGTGTCAGTTTCACTTCACTACCTCGTTAAATATTTTTCCGCTGCTAAAACAAATTTCTTGGCAAATTCAATGTTGGAGTAAAAATATATATGGGGGAAACCAACAAACATGCTATCGCTTGCATGTTCACACTCCCAGCCATTCTTGCCGTATGCCTTAGTCGCAATAAAATCATCCCCGTTATTATTTGTATCAAAATAGTGGAATTCATGGGCTTTTATACTTTCTCCTTCATTACACATCAAATTATCTTTTTTAGCCGTTATCTCAATATATCCAAACCTTTTAAGCCTTCCTGTATTTTCGCTTTTCCCTGGCAGTACTCCAACCATTTCATGTTCAAGCATGGAATCTAAAAGATACATAAGACCGCCGCATTCTGCAAATACGGGCATTCCTGTCTCTATGGCATTCTTTATGCTTCTTTTCATGGCTAGATTTTCCCCAAGTTCCTTTAAGTGAAGCTCAGGATATCCTCCGCCTAAATATATTGCGGAAGCATCTGTCGGAAGCCTTTCATCTTTTTCAGGAGAAAAGTATTTAATTTCAGCTCCAAGTTTTTTAAATAAATCCAAGTTCTCTTTATAATAGAAACAAAACGATGAATCCTTAGCTACAGCAATTACTGGTTCCTTATCAGATACCTTGTTTACTTTAAGTTCTTTATATTCAAACACCTCAGCAGATTCTGCCAGCTCTATTACAGAGTCTATATCCACAGTTTCTTCCATCTGCTTTGACAGTATGGAAAGTTTTTCCTTTAAATTCTCAACTTCAAAGGAATTGACAAGTCCCAAATGCCTACTTTCTAAAGAATATCTTTTATCCTTAGGTACATAGCCTAGCACCTTAACTTCACATAATTCTTCAATAGTATCTTTTACTAGAGTATTCATCATTTTACTACAATTATTTAGTATAACACCTTTAATGTTACTATCTTCTTTAAAGTTTTTAAAACCGTTTATCTCTGCGCATAAGGATAGTGCCGCGCCGTGAACGTCTACAACAAGTATTACGGGCGTATCTGTTGCTTTTGAGACATCATATGCCGAAGCCTGTGTGCTTGTTCCTCCAAGCCCGTCATAATAGCCCATCACGCCTTCAATAACTGAAATTTCACAGTCTTCGCTCACCTCAGCCATTAGCCCTTTTAATTTTTCATCATTTAAAAAGTATAAATCTAAATTGCTTCCTTTTGTTCCAATTATTTCTCTATGAAATAGGGGATCTATATAATCTGGTCCAACTTTAAATGAACATATATTAATATTTCTATTTACCAGTGTTTGTAATAATCCGCAGGTAATTGTAGTTTTGCCACCTCCACTTCTAGGGGCCGCAATCATTATCCTTGGCATTTTTTTACTCTTCAACAATTTCTCCTTCACTTATAATAAATATGGGATTTTGTCCTGTCAACATACTATAGCCAGCAATACTCTTAGTTTTTGATACACTTATTTGCGTAACTTCAGGATTTCGAAAAAGATTAAATGCTTCAGTTAAAGTTTCTAAAGCTATAGCGCTTATAACTATTTTAACATTGGGATTCATTTCAATTAACTTATTAACAATCTCCTTTAGGTTTCCCTTACTTCCACCTATAAATACTTTATTTGGTTTTGGTAATTCATTCAACACCTTTGGCGCCATTCCTTCTATTACTTTCAAATTATATGCAGAAAATCTTCTTCTATTCTCTTTAATTAAGCTTACACCTAATTCATTAGTTTCTATAGCATATATTTTGGAAGTTTTGTTTAATAATGCAATTTCTAATCCTATTGAACCAGTCCCGGCACCAATATCATAAACAACATCATTATCTTCTATACCTAGCTTAGAAATTATTGCTCCTCTTACTTCTTGTTTAGTCATTGGAACTTTGTCTCTAGCAAAAAGACCATCTTCTATGCTTCCTTTATAATTGTTTAATTCTGTAAAATCTTTTCTAACAAGCCAAACCACACTTAATGGGTCGAAGGTCTTATCCAAAAGATCTTTTGCAAATCCTTTTTCTATTCTTTCATCATTATATGAAAGCCTTTCGCCAACATATACTATTGTATCACCTAAATTAAAAATTTCGAGCTCTTCAATTATTTTCATAGGCGTTATCTCCCCACCGGTAAGGAAAAAAGTTTCCTTACTTTTCAGAACATTGCCTATTATATTGACCTTAACACCATGGGCTGAAACAAGCCTTACATTCTGCCAAGATTTGTTAATTTTCGACGCCATATATTGCACTGAAGATATGCCTGGTATCACGCTAACATCATACTCTTCTAGTAGTGGAAGCAGTTTTTTGGCTCCACTATAAAAACCTGTGTCACCGCTCATTAATATTGCTACATTTAACGAATCCCTATTTTCTTCAATAATTTTTACTATCTTTTCAGGATAGATTTCATCATATCTTTTTTTGTTAGGAAATATTGCATTAAGCCTTTTAGCCCCAATCAATAAATCCGCATTCTTAATTGCCCTATCTCCAGCTACCGTTATGGTTTCTCCTTTACCCATTCCTATACCTACTATCGATATCTTCATTTCGTTCCTCCTAGCAGTTCAATAAGTTCCTCTAGATGATAGCCCTCTTCTTTAGGCCTTTTAATAACTATAAAATTTATACCGGCAATCCTAGCTGCTTCTTTTTTTTCTTCAAAGCCACCCCTTTTACCGCCATCTTTTGTTATTAAGTTTTTTATATCATACTTTTCAATTATTTCAAGGTTTTCTTTTACGGAAGATTTGCCAAAGCGCTCAATTATATTTTCTTCTTTGAGTCCTGCCAATTTACATAATAAGACAGATTCTTTGGTAGGCAAAACTCTAGCATATACACGTTTAAGGTTTGTGTACTGCGCTATCTGCTTGCTACCTGTGGCAGCTAAAATATTACCTTCACTACATTTGTCACATGCATCCTTAATGCCCTTAGCTTCTATTACTCCATCAAGGTTGCTTTCATCTCTAATAAGTCTATATAGCTTCTTGTCTTTCTTTACATCTAAAATGTTTTTACTAATTATCTTAGCATAGGGATGTGTGGCATCGACAACTATGTCAAAGGATGATATTAGATGCTCTATTTCATTCTTTTCTAATCTGCCCACAATTGTATTAATCCCATCACCAATTAAAGATTTACCAAACTCTGTTGCTACAGATAATGTCACTTCTAAACCCTTATCCGAAGCTAGCCTTTCAGCTAATTCCCTACCATCAATGGTTCCTCCAAAAATCAGAATCTTTTTCACTTCATCCTCTTTTCATATCCCCTAGGAGTGACCATTTTGCCATTAATAATCTTTGTATTGCTATTGCCAATAAAAACCGTACAAAACATATCTACTTTTTCGTCTTTTAATTCATCTAGTGTCATAATCTTGAATTCTTCGCCTTCTCTTCCTATATTTCTAACATAGCCGCAAATAGTTTCTGCGGATTTTTCACTAAGCATGATTTCGCAAGCATTTTTTAAATAATCATGTCTTTTTTTACTAGAAGGATTATATAAAGCTATGCAAAAATCCGCCATAGCCGCAAATTTAATTCTTTTTTCAATTAACTCCCACGGGGTTAAAAGATCACTTAATGATATAACGGCAAAATCATGAGTTAGAGGTGCTCCTAATATTGCTCCTCCACTTAATGCTGCCGTTACTCCTGGCAAAGGAATTATTTCCGCATTATCATACTCTACGCTTAACTGATAAATAAGGCCTGACATTCCAAAAACCCCCGCATCACCGCTACAAATCATGGCTACTGTGTTACCCCTAACTGCTTCTTTAAGAGCCGCATGGCATCTCTCTATTTCTTTTGTCATACCTGTCGATATAACCCTTTTACTCGGCACAATATCTTTTAATAATTCAATGTACACCGTATAACCGCATAATACATCACATTCATTTAAGGCTTCTCTTGCTTCAATTGTCATACCCTCTTTTTTACCTGGGCCAATTCCTATTATATATATTCTCTTCACCTATTACTCCTTAATTGAAATTGCTATAGTCATACCATCTAAAGAAGTCTTTTTTAATATCAATTTCCCTTGATTCACTAAAACCGCACTTCTTTCACATACATTGTCAGTTCCTACAGTCTTTTTAACAAGGTCTGAAGACGTAAAATCCCCATCTAATTTATTTAATTCTTCTGAAGTAAATATCTGTAAACTAACTGCTTTATCTTCACATAGTCTATTTATAGCATCTTCATCTTTCTTAATATCAATAGTTGCTATAGAGCTCACTGCGCATTCATAAATATTAAGTTCTTTAAAAATCTTACTATAAAAATCTTTAAGTTTCTGTGGTTCTGTTCCTTTTTTACATCCAATTCCTACAGATAATACCTTAGGCACTAATATCAGCTTTTCCGTATCCTTTTTATATATTCCTATTTCAGCATCTTTATATGGGTCAATAATTTCTCCTTCCAAAGCACATTTAGAAACTTCTTTAATCTTTTCCGGGTTTACTATTGTCATGTTCCATTCAGTTGCCCATGAATCTATGGAAAAAACTTTATTAATATCTGTTGAAGTCGTTATTACTGGAACAGCATCAATTATTTGAGATACATATTCGGCATATTTATTTGCTTTCCCAATATGTCCCGATAAAAGAGATATGCAAAATTTACCATTATCGTCAATTACCAATACGGCTGGATCCTTTGCCTTGCTTGTAACATGTTTGGTTATTTTTCTAACAGCTATACCTGCAGCTGCTACAAATATAATAAGGTCTGATTTATCCCATGCATCTGCAATCCATTTATTTGAATCAACTTTGTTTTCCCCAGTGCCATAGCTAAAATCACCATTTAGCTCCTTTTCAAGGGTTAAACCTATTTTACAACCCTTTTCAGTAAACGCAATAATGCTAGTTTTCATTATTTACTAGCCTCCCTAAATTCAGTAGTAAATGTGGGATCATATAGCTTTGATCTGTCATAATCGCCACCTAGGAAATCACCCACAGTAATTAGCGCTGTTTTAGTTATATTATTATCTCTAGCTATTTTTTCTAATGTTTCCAAGGTGCATCTATATACTTTTTCATCATCCCATGTAGCTTTGTATACCAAAGCTACATTCGTATCTTTAGTATAAACGCCGCCAGCTAAAAGTTCGTCTACTAACTTTGGAATTAAGCCTGTACTTAAGAATATTACCATGGTGCTGCCATGACTTGCTAATAATCTCATCTTTTCATTTTCAGGCACAGGAGTTCTGCCTTCCATTCTTGTTATTATTACAGTTTGAGTTACGTCAGGTAAAGTATATTCAGTTTTTAAAGCTGCTGCGGCTCCACAAAAGCTAGATACCCCAGGCACATAGTTATATGTCATTCCTTTTTCATCTAAAATATCCATTTGTTCCTTTATGGCCCCATAAAGACAAGGGTCTCCAGTATGCAGTCTAACTATATCTTTATCTCTGTTTTCTTCCATTACACCTATAACATCTTCAAGGGTCATTTTTGCACTATCATAAATATCACAATCATCTTTTGAATACGATAATAATTCTTTATTAACCAAACTTCCTGCGTAAATAATTACATCTGCTTCTGATAAAAGCTTTGAACCTCTTACGGTGATTAAATCTACAGCTCCACTACCTGCTCCCACAAAATTTATCATATAGCCTCCTATTTTATAAGCAACGTTGTAAAATATGTTGCGTCATCATCAATATCATCTATGGTATTACATACCTTTTCGTTTTTTAGTCCACAATTTTGTACTGCCATAACATCATAACCTGACAGTTTTTCTTTTACTTCTTTAATTTTCTTTCCACTTTTCATTAAAACTTTAGTTCCTTCTAGCTTAGTAATATCATCTAATATTGCCCCTGGAAATATATGTAATGGTTTATTCATTTCTGTTAAACTAATATTTAATTTTGCTGCTGTTGCGCAAAAACTAGTAACACCAGGTATCACTTCCACCTCATAACCATTTTCTGCAACTATATCTGCAATATATGAAAATGAAGAATAAAGTGAAGCATCTCCTAAATTCAACATAGCAACATCTTCTCCTACGTTTAAATATTCAATAATTATATTAGCATTCTCTCTATGATTAGAATTAATTTCTTTCTTCTCTCTACTCATGAGAAACTCTAACCATAATATTTCTTTTTCTTCAAAATTCATAATGCCCTTTGCTATATCTAGAGCTAAAGTTTTATTACCTCTAGTAACAGGTGTAGCAACTACCGTGCAATTATCTAGAATTCTTTTTGCTTTTATAGTCATTAACTCAGGATCCCCTGGTCCAACACTTATACCATATAGTTTACTCATTATTCTCCCACCCTTTAATAATATTTTTTGCAGATTGGCTCATTCCTAGTAGTCCATAAATATTACTATACATAACTATTCCAATACTATATTTACCAGCTACTCTATACTCCAAATGCGATTGAGCAGAATTTATTATCCTATCAATAGTTCCTTTAAGTAACCCCTGATCCCTTAATATTCCCACGCAAGCATCCGTAGTTTTCGCATTCATAATATCCTCAGTTAATTCTTTATTACCACCTTCTAAAGCAGTATAAGCAGCGAATATTTCGGCTCTAGCATCTGCATATCTAGAGTGGGTATTCATTATTCCCCCAGCCAACTTTATACCCTTACCTATGTGGGTAACAATTAGTATATCTTCAAAATCCATACTACTTCCAAAGTCTAGCATTTCCCCTACAAAATTAGAATATGAAACAATTGGTTTTGATGCAAGCTTAGGGTGTTTATCAATAAAGTCTTTCCCATAATTACCCGGCGTTGCTATAATGCTTTTCCTTCCATTTGAAGTTAAAACTTTCATTTCTACTTCTATTGTATCAATTAGAGCTTGCAAACTTTGTGGTTCCACTATACCCGTAGTTCCAATAATAGAAATCCCACCTTCGATGCCAAGCTTTCCATTAAATGTTTTTCTTGCTGCTTCTAATCCTTTAGGAACTTCTATAACAACATTAAATCCACCCTTATATTTATACTCTTTAGAAATTAGTTTAAGTTCATCTCTGATCATCCTTCTTGGTGTGGAATTTATAGCAGCCGTGCCCACGGGTTGATTTAGTCCCTTTTGCATAACCACACCTACACCTTCTCCGCCTAAAATAGTAACTCCCACATCTTCTTTTAAGGTAACAGTTGCGTATATTAATATTCCATCAGTAACATCATAATCATCACCGGCATCTTTTTTAACTGCACATTTTGCGCTTTTGTTAAGTATTGCATCTATGATGTCTACTCTAATAGGTATTCCCTTTGGAGTAACAATTTCTTCCATAGTAATGATGGTATTCTCCATTAGCATTCTAGCCGCCGCTTTACTAGCTAGCGCTGCACAGCTACCCGTTGTATAGCCACATCTTAGCCTTTTATTTCCATTATTTATATACAAATCAAATGTCATATTTATTCACCTTATTTAACACTTTTTTATTAAGTCTTTTATTGAAATTTTTCTTCTCACTATTTCTTAGCTCATAAACTTCATCAACATCTATATCTATAACTATAGTATCTTTTTCATACTCCTCGATTAATTTATCGCCTTTGGGGTTTATTACCATTATCCCACCGTAAAGATTAGCAGCAATAACAAAAGCTCTATTATCATAGGCCCTAGCCTTCATGTATTTATTCCATATATTTTTTCGGCTTCCACAAACTTCAGGTGTGGCGAATGGATATATTATTACCTCTGCACCATTTTCACATAAAGTTTGAGTCAGTTCTGGCATATGACTTTCTATACATATCGCCACCCCAAAACAAATTCCTACCGTATTAAATAAGGTTAACTCACTGCCGCTTTTATATATCTTCTTTTCGTTAGAACCAAGATGTGTTTTTTTGTAATTATAAACATCCCCATTCTTATTTATCATAAGATATTCATTATATATACCATCGGGCTCTTTAACCGATGCACCTAAAAAAACATTTTTATCAAACCCTTTTATATCATAAGTACTGATATATTCATTATTACCATAACCAGTTAACGCACATTCAGGGAAAATATATATATCCCCTTCGTTATTATTTAAAGTTATAAGTATATCATCTTTTTGCGCTGTGCTTATACATAATTTCATTTCTTTTCCTCGGCTATTTCTTGTATGTCAATAGATATGTTACACTTCATGCTACATGAGAGAAATACTCTGATGCAACTTGATTGGGACTCTTGAAGCCCAATACTTGCTTAGCTGTTTTGTTGTACCGTCTTTCGTGCTTTGCCACCTTTTCTATCAGCATCTTTTTACTTGTGAAAATCGTATTTCCATACCGGATCTTTTGGTCCTCTCTATGGCTTCTTTCTACCTTTCCGTTTTGCCATGGGGAATATGGCCTTGTTCTTCTTAAAATCATATCAAGCTCTATAGCGGCCTTTTCAAATGCACTGATCCTATATGTCTTCTCTTCATCATTTACGAAATCTGTACCGTTATCTACCTGAATCATCTTTATCGGAAAACCCATCCTTCCTTCCAGTTCTTTAAGGAATTTCTTCGTTTCATGGGTGCTCTTTTCATTTACTATCTTAAGCGCTCTCTTTCTGCTGTATTCATCTATTGCTGTTATCTGATAGTATCTCTCTCCGTATGCAGGAAATCTTATGTCTTCTTCAGGTACATACTTTATATCTATTTGTACTTTATCTCCCGGATATGCTCCATCAAGCCCTTCATATCTCGTATAGCTCTTTCGCTTTGATACAGTCTTTTTATAGCCTTTCTTGCGTATCTGTCTGCACATGCTTCCAAAGCTTCTGCTATATCCCTTGCTTTGGCATCTTACATATACTTCTGCAAGTCCATATTTGCCGTTCCTTCTTAGCATTTTCTTTATGAGAGCCAATTCGTTGTTGGCATGTGTATTAGGATGGTGGTGAGGCTTTCTCGACCTCAACGCCAGACTCCTTACATCACCATCGTACTTTTCCAGTTGCCTATATACGAACTGTCTGTAGGTATGATATTTCCTAGCCGCTTTTGTTACTCCGTTTTTCTTTGCATATTCACATAATCGCTGGCGATATCTCATTTCTTCTGTTATACTTGTTTTCATAAGAGAGTTCTCCTTTTTGATATTTTTGTTTGTTGTTAAACTTATTATATCAGAGAACTTCTCTTTTTTTATTTATTTCTGTAACATATGTTATATCACCTTACAA
>DATFJV010000046.1:0-4920 GCA_035268985.1 Anaerovoracaceae bacterium
AGATTATCAAATGATTGTTAATATAATTGAACAAAGGATTAAAGAAAAAGAACTTAAAGTAGAACTAGATATTGATGATAAACTAAAAAATTTATTAATATATACAGACTCAATTAGGTACAGACAGATAATGTTAAACCTCATAAATAATAGTATTAAATACACTCCTAAGGGGGGTCAAATAAGAGTAAGCATCAAACATAGAGAATTAAAGGATAAGCAATACTTGGTAAACATGATTTCTGATAATGGAGTTGGTATGAGTGAAAGTTTCATGGAAAAAATGTATGGAAAGTTTGCTCAGGAAAAAAATTCTGAATCAATAGATGAAGGAGGAACTGGCTTAGGTTTATCAATAACTAAAAATCTTGTAATGCTTATGGGAGGAAATATAAAATGTAGCAGTGTACTTAATGAAGGAACTACATTTACAGTAACCCTTCCAATTGATATTCTAAAAAAAGATGAAAAATTAAGTAACTCAAAGCGATATACTAATGATGAACTATCAGGAAAGTGTGTATTGTTATGTGAAGATAACAAAATGAACGCCCTTATTACTGAGAGAATATTAGAAAAAGCAGGAGTAGAAGTTGAAAAAGCAGTGAATGGAAAAGAAGGTATTGAAATGGCTAAAAGTTTTAAATACGATGCTATATTAATGGATATAAGGATGCCAGAGATAAATGGTATAGATGCAGCTAAAAAAATTCGATCTTTTGATAAAATAGTACCAATAATAGCACTTTCTGCCAATGCTTATCCAGAGGATATAGAGATGAGTATTAAATCGGGCATGCAAGGGCATATAGCAAAGCCAATTAATAGAGATGAGTTATATAGCACATTAATAAAATGGATAAATTAGAAAATGGCGGGATTAGTTCCCGCCATTTCATGTACGATTATTTGCAACTTTTACAACCGGCGCAATTTCCGCCACAGGTAGTAAGAGATATTTTTTTGCTGTCATCAGTGTTAACGTTATCTTTTTTTAGTAATCTGTATATAAACAATACTAGTATCAAAGTCGCAGCTGTTACACCCAAAGGATTTATATTTCCAATTAATAATGAACCGAACTGATAAATCATAAGTGATATTGAATAAGCAAAACCTGTTTGATAGATTATTGCAAACCATGTCCACTTAGTACTTTGCATTTCCCTTTTTATGGCACCAATTGCAGCAAAGCAAGGAGCGCATAGCAGATTGAATACTAGAAAAGAATATGCTGAAAGTGCTGTATACTCTGCCTGTAAATTTCTCCAAATTTCATTACCGGCTCCAGAGAGTTCTCCTTGATACCCATATAATATACCAAATGCGGCTAGAACATTTTCCTTAGCAACTAAACCTAATATTGTTGCAGAAGCAGCTTTGGCATTGCCAAAGCCTAGTGGCTTTAATATCCAAGCGAATAAGCTTCCGATTGAGTAAAGTATACTGTTATCAAAGCTTTCAACTGGATTTAATGACCAAGAATATGATGAGGAAAACCAAATGAACAGTGATGAAAGCACAATTATAGTTCCGGCTTTCCTTATAAATGACCAACCTCTTTCCCACATTCTAGAAAAAACTCCTTTAGGTCTAGGTAAATGATATTCCGGAAGCTCCATAATAAATGGTGCGGGATCGCCCTTAAATCTTTGGGTTTTTTTAAGGATAATTCCCGACAAAACTATAGCTCCTATTCCTAGGAAATATGCGCTTGCTGCAACCCAACTAGCATTACCAAACATGGCGCCTGCTATTAGAGCAATAATCGGAAGCTTAGCTCCACAAGGCACAAATGAGGTAGTCGCAATTGTCATTTTTCTGTCTCTGTCATTTTCGATAGTTCTGCAAGCCATGATGCCAGGCACAGCACAACCTGTACTAATTAGCATTGGTATAAATGATTTCCCACTTAATCCAAATCTTCTAAAAATCCTGTCTAAAATAAATGCTATTCTAGACATGTAACCGCAATCTTCCAGTATGCCTAAAAGTAAGAATAGCACAAATATTTGTGGAACAAATCCTAACACGGCTCCGGCACCTCCAACGATGCCTTCAACTAATAACCCTTGGAACCACATTGGAGCACTTGTTGTAGAAAGCCATGCTGCAAATGGTTCTTGTATCCATGCCGTAGCAAAAATGTCATTGGTCCAATCTGTAACGAGTGTTCCTACTGTAGTTATTGCTATATAATATATAAAGAACATTATTGCCGCAAAGATAGGAAGAGCTAATATTCTATTCGTTACTATCCTGTCAATTTTATCAGAGGGTTTTAAACCTTCTATGTCCTTATTAATATAGGAGCCTTTCATGGCTTTAGCTATATATACATATCTTTCACTTGTTACTATACTTTCAGAATCATCATCCATTTCATTTTCAGCATCCAAAATGATATTTTCGATTTTACTTTGAATTGTTTCATCTAAGTTTAAATTTTTTAATGCTGAATCATCTCTTTCAAACAGCTTTATAGCATACCATCTTTCTTCATTTCCATATGACATATGATCCTTTATCAGATCCTCTATATGGGCTAGTGCGTGTTCTAAAACTCCGCAAAAGCTGTGCATAGGCTTGAAGGCTCTTGGCGATTCATTGATTTCCTTAGCACTTGACATAAGGTTTTCAATTCCTTGAGTTTTAGCCGCGGATATGCACACGAATTTGCAACCAAATTTTCGCTCTAATTCATTTAAGTTTAATTCAACATTTCTTTTGTTATTCACATCACTTTTATTAACTGCTACTATTAATGGTATAGATAGCTCCATTAACTGAGTAGTCAAATATAAATTTCTTTCCAGATTAGTACCATCAATTATGTTTATAATTAAATCAGGTTTTTCATTTATCAAGTAGTTCCTTGCAATAACTTCTTCCAGTGTGTAGGGAGAAAGTGAATAGATACCAGGAAGATCAACTATTTCATATGATTTATCCTTTTTGTAATATCCTTCTTTTTTTTCAACAGTAACACCTGGCCAATTACCTACGTACTGATTTCCGCCGGTTAACTCGTTAAATAAAGTGGTTTTTCCACTATTTGGGTTACCGGCTAATGCTATTCTCATTTTCATAAATCTACCTCCTTATAAGAGCTCTATTAATTCGGCGTCGGCGTTTCTTATTGAAAGGTTATAATTTCTAATAGTTACTTCAATTGGATCACCTAAAGGAGCGACTTTTTTAACATAAATATCCGAACCTTTCGTAATTCCCATGTCTAAAATTCTTTTTCGAATTGGACCAACTCCGTGCACTTTCTTAACGGAAACACTAGTACCTATCTTTGCATTTTTTAAAGTTTTCATTTATTACCTCCTATTAAACTAAAATTTTAGATGCCAACTCACTACTTAGAGCTATTCGGGTGTCTTTAATATTGACTATTAAATTGCCTGATAAATGAGATATAACCGTTACCGTAGCGCCGGCAACAAACCCTAGTTTTTCAAGATGTAACTTGGTTTCTTTGTTTCCGCCAACTCTTCTTATAATGTTAGATTCATTTTCTTTCATAAAAACTAATGGCATAATAAATACCTCCTCATCGCTGATAGTTAGCAAAAGCTAACTGAGGTTAGTATACACTAATCGCATGAAGGTGTCAATGATTTCTTTAAAATAAAAAAGCCAGAGAATTTATCTCTGGCTTTAGGTTACTGGCTTTAGTTATTTAATCCATTCGTCTACGACGTCTTGATTTTCACCAATCCACTGCTGTGCAGCTTCATATGGATCCATACCATCTTGTATTAATTTTTCTATACCACCAATTTGAGGGTCGGTCATTTTAAAGCTTTTAATCATGTTTGCAACTTCAGCGTTTCCTTCAGCAAATTCCTTATTGCAAAGAGAATGTATTTCTTCCTCAGCACCATAAGAACCTTCAGGGTCTTCTAGATATTTTAGGTCATAACTAGCAAACATCCAATGTGGGCTCCAACCTGTTATAGCTATCCATTCTTCATTTTCATAAGCTTTTTCCATAGATACCATCATAGCAGCTTCGCTACCTTGTACAAGATCTGCATCCAAGTCGTAAGCACTAATAGCAGTTTCGCTGGCTTTCATTATTCCTGCACCGGGGTCAATACCGATTATTTCGTTTCCAAATTTATCAGCAGCGCTGTTAAATTCTTCCAATGAATCTATATCAACATACTCTGGTACAACTACACCAATCTTAGCAGGACTTTGGTACCATATGCCGCAATCTTCAATTGAATCTTGGTATTCATCCCAATATGATGCGTGTGTAATAGGTAGCCATGCGTCTAAGAAAATATCGACATCGCCTTCGCTAAGGCCTACATATAGTGGAGCTACATCTAGTTGAGTGAGATTAACTTCGTAACCTTCATCTTCTAATAATACCTTCCAGATGTTACTTGCTGCAACACACTCTGCCCAGTTTACATAACCAATTTCTATTGTTTCTTTGGCTGTATCATCTGTGTCTGCTGTGTCATCTGATCCACAGCCTGCCATGGTTACCATAGTTAATGATAATATTAAAGTTAAAACGATTAATTTTTTGTTTAAGAATTTTTTAAACATATTACCTCCTATTTTTCTATCTATCTATCTATCTATCTTTCTTTATCTACTTGCATGGATTTTCCTAATCCTTGCAAAATACGATCTAAAATTATTGCCATTATTACAACTGCTATACCAAATTCAAAGCCTTGGCCATTTTTCAACTGTGCTATGGATTCTAATACTCCTGCACCTAAACCGCCGGCTCCAATCATTGCAGAGATGACTACCATTGATAGAGCTAACATCATAGTTTGGTTAACCCCAGTCATTATAGTAGGTATTGCAACTGGAAGTTGAATTTTCCAAAGCATTTGGAATGTTGTACAACCAAATGTTTCTCCTACCTCTATAAGATCTGTAGGT
>DATFJV010000047.1:0-27289 GCA_035268985.1 Anaerovoracaceae bacterium
TTTGTCAAGAGTTTTAACAAATTATTTAATAATTTTTATCTCTCTTTTTCGACGTCATCTCTCGTGACAGCTTTTATATATTACTATTTTTTTATCTCTGTGTCAACAAGTTTTTAAATGTTTTTTGAAAAACTTTTTTTATGCTTTTCAATCGAGAAGAATGGAATATTTATTATTTCACCCGATCTATCACAACACCTTACGTACAGCTTGGTATACGGCGGTTCAATTTCACAATAAAGACGAACTAGCTAATAGAGGACTACTATAATTAGTAAACTTTTTTCTTAATAATTAAATTGTTTACAGCTCTACACATTATAAACGATATCGCTACTCTCGCATGATTTTTCTTAGGGTTACCCCTCCCTACACTTTGTTCTTATCAATTCTTTATTTAATTAGGCTTCTATATTGTTTGCATTTTTTCTAACACTACTATAATGAATTTATCCCCACTTATTAATTTGACTTATGAAAGTTTAATAAACACCCTTACCTTTGGCTATACTTTATATTTTCTCGGGACTTTTAACTTTAATATTATGCCTTCGCTAGGCAAACACAAAAGAGACTCGGCTTTGCTGCCGAGTCTCTTTTTTTTTCAATTTATGCTCCTATTATCTTCCGTATCTACCTTATAAAAAGGGGCAAATTTATGTAGATAGTCTTTGTACGCTTGTTTTGTTTTGATGAAGTTATTTCTACCTATTTCATATACCAATCCAGATTCCATATGTATTAGTTGAGATTCCATTTTAGTAACTTTTTTAAAGTTTACTATGCATCCATTTAATGCATGATAGAAGCTATCATCTAACGCAGTATCTAGATTTCTAATTTTACCATAGTAATAACTCTCACCATTATTAGTCACAACGTGTACTCTTCTTCCTATCTGCTCAATCATTTCGATGTCGCTCACATTTATCTGCGCACAGGTTTTGCTGTTTATTACAGATATTCTTTCCTTTTCTTTTTTTGACATATATTCCTCCTTATTTATCATTAACTTAATTTTAAGCCTTTTAATAATTAAAATAAAGAAAAATCGTTCGTGATATTTCGAGAAAATTGTATACGATTATTTGTATAATTTAAAAGTCAAATAACTAAGTAATCCCAAAAGACTATAAACTGTAAAAAACGCATAAACGCCCATACTTCCATACTGGTCTAACATTATGCCACCAAAATAATTACATATTATTGTACTACCTGTAGTTACTGAATAGAAAGTTGGCATGGCAATACCGACTAAATCCTCTTTCACATGTTTAGACAGGCACTTAATAAACTCTACTAATATAAAGCCATTTACAATTCCTTGTACAAAGAAGAAAGCAGTAAGCAATTCGCTTGAAGGCCCTGTGGAAAACCAAAAATATCTAGCAATTGATATTATCATCGCATATAGAATCAATTTTTCTGGTGTTACTTTCTTGGCTAACCTAGGAGCTATCCTCATAAAAGGAGCTTCGCTTAAAGTCATGAGAAAGAAAACAAACCCTATCCCTGCTATAGTACCTCCCCCATCTCTATATAAAAATCCAAAATATGTGTTATTCGCCACATTGGCACCTATTATAAAGAAGCCTGATACAAGCATCTTTATATATCTCTTTTCCTTTAGAAGTCTTGGATATTTACCTTCCAATTTTTTTCTTTCAAATCCTTTATGTTGAATCTCATGTATTGACAAAGCTATTATTCCAGCTAAAAAAAATATAGCAGCATATAACACGAATATGTATTTTAAACCTAAACTTTCTCCTATCCTACCACCAGCAAATACCGCTAGTGCATAACCAACTGATCCAAACAATCTTATAGTAGAGAATTCTAGCTTTTCCTCCATTACCATTGCATCACAAAGGCCCATTACCGGGCCTTGGAAAAAGAAAATAAATGCATATACTATAGTAAATAAGATAAAAGTACTTATACTTAAACTTATAAGTGCAAATGTAGCGGCCATAATGCATAGCATTGCAACTACTCTTTTACCATGATTACATTCAGCATATATTTTACCCCAAATTAGTCCTGCAGGTATTGATGCAGTGGTCCCCACAGCAGTCACTATCCCTATTTGAGTACCACTAAAACCAATATAATCTAAATACTGCCCTATCAACGGGCATATTATACCAACAGGTGCATAAGTTAATATATAAAGCAACCTAAATTTATTCGATTTTATTATGTTTATTTTTTCATCTGTCATCAGAATCTCCTTATTGCAATATAATTATAAATATGCTAACATGCTTATCAGTAGAGTAAATATTGCGCGTGAAGTGCCATAGGATGGGATGTCGCCTATGGACGAAAGCAAGAGCTGCGGTGTAATATTGCGTCCACTACTGCATTAAAGCTCCAAATCTTTAGTGTGGTAAAGTTATTGCATAAAGATTAGGAGGTTTTTTATGTTTAGAAAAAGTCACTCTAATACTTTGAGGTTAGTCATTTTAGCTTTCCTCATAGCTCTGGAAATTTTACTTACTCGTTTTCTTTCAATCAACACCCCAATAGTTAGAATAGGTTTTGGCTTTCTGCCTATAGCAGTAGCCGCTATACTATATGGGCCAATCTGGGCAGGTGCTATTTATGCCTTGGGGGACATTCTGGGAATGATGTTATTCCCAACTGGAGGGGCCTATTTCCCCGGTTTCACATTATCCGCATTTTTTGTTGGCGCGATATACGGTCTTATATTGCATGGTCATGAAGTCACCGTCAAAAGATCACTTTTGGCAAGTACAATAGTAGCAGTATTTATACATTTATTATTAAACACCTATTGGTTAACCATCCTACTTGGTCAAGGTTATCTAGCGTTACTACCTGTTAGGATAATTAAGTGTTTAATCTTAATACCAATTGAAGGTATAATAATACCTCTAGTATATAACGGTATTTTAAAAAAAATTCCGTCTATAAATAGAGTAACTAACTAATAATTTCGTACATACAATCTGAATCCTGTTTCTTACAGGATTCATTTAAGTTTTTGACCTTTGCCTTAATCTCTTTGTTTCCAAAGTTTATTGTAATAATATCACCTATATTAACCTCTGTCCCAGCCTTGGCACCTTTATTGTTTACCATAACTCTTCCTTGATCACAGGCATCCTTGGCAACAGTTCTTCGCTTTATTATTCTTGATATTTTTAAAAATTTATCTATTCTCATTTTTTCTCCCGATTATGAATAATAAAAAAATGAGCAACATGTGCTGCCCATTTTGGTAATAATTTACTTGTTCACAGCATCCTTTAATGATTTCCCTGCTTTAAAAACCGGAGCTTTTGATG
Source organism: Anaerovoracaceae bacterium (assembly GCA_035268985.1). Classification (GTDB taxonomy): domain Bacteria; phylum Bacillota; class Clostridia; order Peptostreptococcales; family Anaerovoracaceae; genus JAAYHV01. The sequence goes on from DATFJV010000047.1 coordinate 3,318, forward strand.
CAGGTATTTCGATAATTGCATCTGGTTTTTGAGGATTTCTTCCTTTTCTTGCTTTTCTTTCTCTTGTTTCGAAAGTACCAAATCCTATCAATCTAACACTATCACCAGCAACAAGTGTTTCTTCAATACTGCATAATACTGCTTCTAGTGCTACTTCAGCATCCTTCTTTTTTAAGTTTGTCTTTTCAGCAACTTTTGTAACTAATTCAGCTTTATTCATAATCTTCCTCCTTAATATTATATTCGTAATACAAGTATTACGATTATAGACCATTTTGTTTTGCTTTATTCCAAAGCATATCCATTTCTTCAAGGGTAAGTTCTGTCATTTCTTTGTTAGAATTATCTTCTATAAACTCAAATCGTCTTATAAATTTATCCGTTGTTTTAACAAGCGCCTCTTCCGGATTAACCTTTAAAAATCTGGATGCATTTACTATAGTAAATAACAAATCACCCAACTCTTCTTCTATATTAGTTATATCATTAGCCTTAATGGCAATTTTTAATTCTTCAGTTTCTTCATCTATTTTATTTATTGAACCATCAATACTTTCCCAATCAAAACCACTTTCAGCAGCCTTCTTTTGTATTTTAAGACTTTTTATAAGTGCAGGTAGGGCATTAGGAACTGAATAGAGCCTATTCGTTTGAGAACCAACTTTATGCTCTTTACACTTGATATCTTCCCATGTTTCCAACACTTTGTCAATAGTTTTATCCTCATTTTCAGAGAAAACGTGGGGATGTCTTCTAATCATCTTTTCACATTCAGCATTAATTATATCCACTAAAGTGAACTTCGACGTCTCGTTTGCAATTATACCATGAAAAACCACTTGTAGCAAGACATCTCCAAGCTCTTCTTTAAGATTTTCATCATTATTTTCCTGAATTGCATCTATTGTTTCATATGCTTCTTCCTTTAAACAAGGAATTAAACTTTGATGAGTTTGTTCCCTATCCCATGGGCATTCTACCCTCAAAACTTTAATTATATCAACCAGTCTATTAAAGGATTCATTCAAAGTTTTCTTTTCTTCAATTAAGTAATCATATTTTCTCATATCAATCCGCTTTCTTTGTTAATTGCATTTTATCTGAAATCTTAACTATTTTGTCGCCCTTTGGTATATTCATTAATTCTTCTCTTGTTATTGAATTCGTCCAAAAAATCATTACAAAATATACTAAAATTCCAACTGCAACTGCAATCAAAGTTGAAATACTATTTCTTTCAGTTACTATATATAATCCTTGATAACTTCCATAAGCAAATATTCCCATAACAATTGATGATATAAATGGCTTTAATACTGTAAACTTAAAGTCAAACTTGGTACCTATATATTTTTTAACCGCTAGATAATCCAGTATACAAGCAACCATAAATGCACAAACAGTTCCAGTTGCTGCACCCATTACGTTAAAAGCAGGTATTCCTACTAGAATGTAAGTCACAACAGTTTTTACCAAAGCACTTATTGCTAGATTAATAACCGGCACATTCATTTTTGATACCCCTTGCAATATACCTGTGAATGTTTGTACTGCGCTTAAAAATACTATTTCAATGGTTAAAATCATAAAGGTTGGCACCGCCGCAATAGCTCCTTCAACTTGCATTGGATATAGTAAGAGTAAGATAGGTTTTGCCAACACAAACATTCCCACTGAGCAAGGGAAACCAATTATCATCATTGTTCTTAAACCAAGTTTTACATTCACATCCAAATCTTTTTGATCTTTTTTCGCAAATGCCGCAGATACAGCAGGTACTATACTAATAGCCACTGCCATAGTAAACACCTGAGGAAACTGTATCAATGAATTGCAATAACCTGATAACAACCCAAACAATGCTGTTGCTTCTTCTTGCGACCATCCAGTCGCCTGTAATCTATTCATTATTAACGCAGTATCTATATTCATCATTATAGGCATTATTGTTGCACCTATAGTTATTGGAACAGCTATAATGACTATTTGTTTTAATATGTGCCTATAACTTTCATATAAAGTCTTAAATGATTCTATTTTTTTTCGTAAATTTTTTCTGTCTGAATAATATATGAAACCTATAGTTAATAATGCCCCAAAGGCACCTGCTGTTGCTCCAAATGTTGCACCTGCAGCTGCTAATTTCAAACTGTTCTTTATTAATAGAAAAGATAAAAGAAGTCCAATAGATACCCTAAATATCTGCTCAACTAACTGTGAAAAAGCTGTTGGTCTCATGTTTTGTCTTCCTTGAAAATATCCTCTAAAAGAAGATACTAAAGGTATTAATAATAAAGCTGGAGAAATCGCTTTAATTGAATACTCTGCATTTTCATTTCCCACTGCTTTTGCAATGTTTTCTGCTCCAAAGAAACATATAACAAAAGACAAAAAACCAATTGCAGATAAAAGCAATAATGCAGTTTTAAAAACTTTATGAGCACCACCATAGTTATTATTCACAACCCTCTCTGAAACCATCTTAGAAATAGCTACTGGAATACCTGTAGTTGATAAAACAAGAAAGAGGGAGTAAATAGGATATGCTACACCATAATACGCCATCCCAACTTCACCAATCAAATTAGTTAAAGGTATTCTAAAAAAAGCCCCTAGAAATTTAACTAGTATCCCTGTTATAGCAAGAATCATAGTACCTGCTAAAAATTTATGCCCACCTTTATTTTCTAAATTATCGTCTCTCATTTATTCAAACACCCTAATATTTTATTCTTTGCATAATTTGTTTCATAAATCACAGATTCCAAATCCACAGTAAGATACTCACCATTTTTATACAATACTCTTCCGTCTACCATGGTGAGAACAATATCTCCTCCCGAAGCGGAATAAACTAAATTATTTGTTAGTTCATGAACTGGTTGCATATTCGGTTCATTTAAGTCAACTACAATCATATCAGCTTTAAAGCCATCTTTAATTAACCCGCAATCCATTCTGCCTTGACTTATGGCACCAGCTCTAGTTGCACTGAATAGTACTTGCTTCGGTTTCATAAGCGACGGATCATTATTTTTAATCTTGCCTAATAACGCAAGTGTTTTCATTTCTTCAAAAAAGTTCAAACTGTTATTACTTGCAACACTATCGGTGCCTAAAGCTACATTAATTCCTTTTTCATATAGCTTTGGAACATTGCATATGCCACTGGCAAGTTTTAAATTGCTTATAGGATTACTTGCAACTGTAACATCCTTTTCTTTAAGTATATCCAAGTCCTCATTTATCAGCCATACACAATGGGCGGCAGTAGTTCTGGAATCAAATAATCCCAATTGATTAAAATATTGAACAGGACTTTTACCATTATGTCTTTTCATGCACTCAGCAGTTTCAAACTCCGTTTCTGCGATATGGACATGCATACCTAATCCCATATCTTTTGTATATTCGGAAACAGTTCTTACGGTTTTTTCGTCAGAAGTATATTCGGCATGAATACTATTATCAACTAATATTTTATTATTCTTAAAACCATGATACGTAATTGCAGCCTCTTTCATTTCTGTAAATGATTCTAGTTTTTCAGGTTCCTCCCCCGTTGGGTTTACTACAGCTCTTGAAACATTGCATTTTTCACCTGTTCTAACAATTGCTCTAACCATATCGTCTATGAAATAATACATGTCTGTCGTTGAAACAATTCCAAATTTTATTGATTCTGCCATTGTAAGCTGAGTCGCCCAATATACTGCTTTTCTATATAATTTATCTTCAAAAGGAAATATTTTATTTGTCAGCCAATCTTTCAAAGGAAGATTTTCTCCAAAACCTCTCATAAGGCTCATTGCAGAATGACCATGGGCATTATAAAATCCCGGCATTAATAGCTTATTTTTACCATCATAGATTTCACCGTAGTTTACGCTAGGCTCAATATCCCCAACATAAACTATTTTTTCACCCTTTGTTGCTACATACATATTTTCTTGCACATTGAAATTTTCATTAATTATTGTGATATTTTTAAATAACATATTCCCTCCATTTTTCACACGGTTACTTTTGTATTATACACAATGGTTGTCTATATATCAAGGAATCAGCCACTTTTGTTCTCATCTAAAATCTCCATTAATTTAACTAAATTATTGGTTTTTTGTTTAGCACTAGTTTTCAATTTTATCAAAGGTCTATTACCCGCATGTATAAACAAATCTCTATCAAAATGTTCTGATGCATTATATAGTGAATAGCCATTAAGTAAATTGTGCTCTCCAAATTTAACTATTATTTCGTTATCCTTCTCTGAAATTCCTTCAATTTTCAATTTCTCTGCTAAAGCTCTGATTAATGAAATATCAATCAAATTCATTACTTCCCTAGGTATATCACCAAATCTATCGTTGAATTCATCTATTATATCCCATCTATCATCTATGCTGTTTAGCTGAGCTATCTTCTTGTACATTTGTAGCCTCAATGTCTCGTCTTCAATAAAACTTGCCGGAATAACTGCTGGGATTTTTATTTCCACATTAATGTCTTGTTTCTCATCTTCGTGTATCTCTCCCCTTAATAATTTTACAGCTCTATCAACTTCTTTACAGTAAAGCTCATAACCAAGATTTGTCATATGTCCATGCTGCTGGGATCCTAGCACGTTGCCAGCGCCTCTTATTTCCATGTCGCGCATAGCTATTTTAAATCCTGCTCCAAATTCTGTAAATTCCCTAATTGCTTTAAGTCTTTTTTCTGATACTTCACTTAGCACTTTATTATTATCATACATTAGGTATGTATATGCAATTCTATTAGATCGTCCAACCCTTCCTCTTAATTGATATAATTGGGATAATCCAAACCTATCAGCATTTAAAATAACCATAGTATTAGCATTTGGTATATCAATTCCTGATTCTACAATTGTAGTTGCAATTAATATATCAACCTCACCTTCAACAAATCTAATCATTATATTTTCCAATGCTTTTTCTCCCATTTGGCCATGACCTACTGCTACATTTGCATCTGGTACAAGTTTTGATATTCTTTCACTAATTCTATCTATATCCCTAACCTTATTGTAAACTATAAATACTTGTCCCTCTCTATTAAGTTCCCTATCTATAATTTCTTTTAATAAGTTATCATCAAATGGTGTTACATATGTTTGGACTGGGTATCTATCTTCTGGAGGTTCTTCCAATACGCTCATATCCCTTATTCCCGTCAATGACATGTTTAATGTTCTCGGTATAGGTGTTGCTGATAGAGTCAAAACATCAACATCTTTTTTTAATTCCTTGATTTTTTCTTTGTGTTTAACACCAAATCTTTGCTCTTCATCAATAACTAAAAGACCTAAATCTTTAAATTTAACATCTTTTGAAATAAGGCGATGGGTACCTATAATTAAATCCACTTCACCTTTATTCAATTTTTTAATTATTTCTTCTTGCTCGCGATTGCTCTTGAATCTAGAAAGCATTTCAACCTTGAAAGGAAATTTTTCAAATCTTTCTTTTAAAGAGTAGTAATGTTGATTAACTAATATCGTAGTAGGAGCTAATATTGCAGCTTGTTTGCCATTATCCAAACATTTAAATACAGCTCTTGCAGCTACTTCGGTTTTCCCATAGCCCACGTCCCCACAAAGAAGCCTGTCCATGGCCATTGGTTTTTCCATGTCTTTTTTTATTTCTTCAGTGGATCTTAATTGGTCATCAGTTTCCTCGTACGGAAAACCTTCCTCAAACTCCTTTTGCCATACTGAATCTTTCTCAAAAGAAACTCCACCTTTTAATTCTCTTTCTGCGTATAGCTTTATTAAATCTTCAGCAATGTCCATAATTGCTTCTTTTGCTTTAGCTTTAGTTTTTTGCCATTCAGTGCCAGAAAGTCTGGATAACTTAGGCGAAAAACCTTCGCTTCCCACATATTTTTGGATAATATCCATTTGTTCTGTAGGTATGTATAGAGTATCAGTTCCTGAGTAACGTATTTTAAGGTAGTCTTTTACTTCTCCTTCTATAGCAAGAGTTTCAATCCCCATAAATTTACCTATGCCATGGTTTTCATGAACAATATAATCACCTTTATTTAAGTCAGAAAATAACTTTATGGCACTTTTTTTATCCTTCTTTACGCTTTTTTTCTTTTTTTTATGTGCTTGAAAAATATCATTATCAGATATATAGCAAACCTTTTCATCAGGAAAAATCATCCCTTTAGAAAGGTTTCCTTCTTCAAACAATATATTACCAATTATACCTTGGTCGTACAAATATTCCTTTATTTGGTTTAGTCTTGCTTTCTCACTGGCTAATATATGTACTAGATATCCCTTTTTTAAATACTTATTCACCTCATCCTTAAAAATCGTCAAATTACCCATAAATGATATCATTTGTTGAGATTTGATATTTTTTATATCGTCAAGTTTCTCAATACCATTTATTTTTTCTGGAAATGGTGTGAATATAATACAATCATTATCATATACCTTAAAATAGTCTTTTTCTGTTGTAAATCTACCCATATCCTTGGGAATTACTTGTCCTCTTTCTAAAAGTGTTTCAAAATCATTTTGATCTTCCTTTTTCTTGAGATTCAGTACTTCCATAATTCTAGCAGGGTCATCAATTAAAACAATACCATCACCCATGTAATCCCATATATAGCTAACTTCTTTTGTGAAGTAATCCACATAATCAAGATAAATCTGAGGATTGTCTTTGCCCTCCATTGTTTCAATTATTCTTCCCAACGATATATTTAAATCATGCTTATTCCCTGACTTTTCAATATATCTTTGATAATTTCTTTTTATTTTCTTAATAACCCTATTTATATCATCATCTTTAGGTAAAATGTGCATAACTGGGCTAGCAAAGAAGTGTTCCATATTCTCAATGGCTCTTTGATTTTGAACATCGAAGGTTTTTATTGAATCTACTACAGTATCAAACAAATCTATTCTTATGGGATTGTCATAGTCAGGTGGAAACAAATCGATTATTTCTCCCCTAATTGAAAACTCACCTTTTTTGAATACTTGTCTGCTTCTCTCATATCCCATACCAATCAATTTACTAGATAATATTTCAATATTAACTTCATCGTTAATGGAATAATTTAATATACTATTTATAAATTTTTCTTTTTGAGGAAGTCTTTTAATTGCGGATCTTATAGGAACTATAAGAACTATTCCTTTATCATTTAAAAGCTCAGACATACCTTGAATTTGTTTTAGTAGAAATTCCCTATCTTTCGCAAAGTAAGTTATTAATGTTTCTTCATTTTCTGGCAATACAATTATTTTTTTATCTACAAAAAAGGCAAGATCCTCTTTGAGTCTCTTTGCCCTTAAACTTGACGAAACTATAAATATTGCATTTTTTTTGCCGCTTATATATTCTGCAGCTATTGGAGCAACTCTGTTATCCGAAACTCCAGAAACATTTATTAATGAATTATTCATCTACTACCTCTTTTTTAGTATTAAATCTATTCATCGCCAAGTCCAAACCATAATTAATAATCGAAACTATTCCATCGCAAGCATTATTAACTGCAATTTTTAATGGTTCTTTTTCTTTTTCAGTTATTTTTCCTGTAACATATTTCATCAGAGGAATATTTTCAGACTTACCTATACCCATTCGGATTCTAGGGAATCTATCACTGTTTAGCTGATATATTATTGATTTCATACCATTATGCGTGCCCGCACTGCCAAATTTTCTAATTCTAATATCCCCTATATCCGTGTCGATATCATCATATACCACTATTAAATCATCTATGCCAATCTTATAAAAATTAACAATATCTCTAACCGCTTCTCCACTTAAATTCATATACGTTTGAGGTTTTACCAATAAAACCTTTTCTCCATCTATATTCCCTTCACCTATTAATGATCTGAATTTAATTTTATTTATATTAATAGAATATTGACTAGCTAAGTGGTCAACAACTATAAATCCCATATTATGTCTTGTAAACTCATATTTCTTGCCTGGATTACCAAGCCCAATTATTATCTTCATAACACCCTCAAATATCAATAGCGAACCCATAGGATTCGCTACAATAATCAAATTATTTACTGTACAATATCAAATAGCTTACTTATAGAGCCGTTTGTATTTATTCTCATCATAGCCTCTGCAAATAAAGGAGCTACTGAAAGCATTTTTACCCTATCTAATTCCTTTTCTTCTCCCAAAGGTACGGTATTTAAAATGACCAATTCTTCAATCACACTGGCATTTATTCTATCCACTGCTGGTCCCGATAATACTCCATGTGTAGCACAAGCATATACAGTTTTAGCCCCCAATTGTCTCAGCGCCATTGCAGCATTTGTTAACGTTCCTGCTGTGTCAATCATATCATCAATTATAATGCAATTTTTCCCCTCAATTTCACCGATGATATTCATTACTTCAGATTTATTTGCCTCTTGCCTTCTTTTATCAACTATAGCAATTGGGCAATCAAGTCTTTCTGCCATATTCCTTGCTCTCGCTACACTGCCATGGTCTGGAGATACAATTACTACGTTTTCTAATTTCTTTTCTTTAAAATACTTGGTTAAAATTGGTAAACCAATTAGATGGTCAACGGGAATATCGAAATATCCTTGAATCTGATTAGCATGTAAATCCATACTTACTACTCTGTCTGCACCTGCTGCAGTAATCAAATTAGCAACTAATTTAGCTGTTATTGGATCTCTGGCTTTTGCTTTCCTGTCTTGTCTCGCATAACCATAATATGGGATAACTGCATTTATTCTACCAGCTGAAGCCCTCTTTAAAGCATCTATCATGATTAAAAGTTCCATAAGGTTATCATTCACAGGACTGCAAGTAGATTGAACAATATACACATCCTTACCTCTAACAGAATCCCAAATATTAACTGATATTTCTCCATCACTAAATTTGGTTACAGTGGACCTTCCTAAGCTCGTTCCTAAACGCTCTGCTATTTCCATTGCTAATTCCACATGCGCATTACATGCAAAAACTTTGTAGTCAGAGTATACTCCATTGTTCATTTGTTTTCCCTCGTCTTTCATTTACTCTAATTTAACTATAAATCCTTTTTCAATATCTTTCTTTTCTTGACCCAATTTTTCTTTATAGTTTGTTTACATCTTCCTATACATAATGAATCATCCGGAACATCCTCGGTGATTGTTGTTCCAGCTGCAACATATGACCCTTCTCCAATATTTACCGGTGAAATAAAATTGCTATTGCATCCAATAAACGAATTGTCCCCAACATAAGATCTGTATTTTTTAGACCCGTCATAATTAACAAATACGACACCGCACCCAAAATTTACGTTTTCTCCAACATCAGCATCACCAATATATGTTAAGTGTGATGATTTACTGCCATTTCCTATTACAGAATTTTTAACTTCCACAAAATCACCTATTTTACATTTTTCACCTATTTCACTACCCGGTCTAATGTATGCAAACGGCCCTATATTTGTGTTCTTTCCAACTTTGCTATCGATTATATATGAAGTCTGTACATTGGCACTTTCTCCTATTTCCGAATTTAAAATATATGATCCTTGTCCAATAAATGCATTTCTTCTAATTATGGTTTTACCCTTTATAGTAACACCTTGACATATTACTGCACCTTCTTCAATAATAGCAGTATCCTCTATATATGCATTATCAATATCAACAAAATTCACTCCATTTTCCATGTGAGCGATATTAAGATTTCTTCTTTCCTTGCTTATTTTCTCATATTCTTTTAGGTTCATTATTCCATCTCCAAAATTTTTTCACCAATCTTATATACATCCCCTGCTCCCATTGTTAATACTAAGTCACCTTCATCAGCATCATTATATATCATATTAGCTATTTCTTCAAAGTCATTAACATATTTAACGTCTTTTTTGGGATATTTTTCTTTTATTTTCTTTACCAAGGTTTCAGATGTAATATTATATATGTTCTTTTCTCTAGCTGCATAAATATCAGGAATAATTAATGTATCGGTACCATCAAACGCTTCTGCAAAGTCTTCTAAAAGTGCCATCGTCCTAGTAAATGTATGGGGCTGGAAAATACACCACAATTTGTTATGCTTAATATTTTTTATAGCACTTAACGTTGCCTTAATCTCCGTTGGATGGTGAGCATAATCATCAACTATCGTAAAGCCCTTATTACTTATTCCTCTCACATCAAACCTTCTATGTGTTCCTTTGAATTCTTTTAGAGTTTCAGATATTATTTGCCTATCAACACCAAAATAGTCACATGTTGCATAAGCAGCCATAGCATTTAGAATATTATGTTCTCCTGGTACATTTAGCTTTAATCTTATATGGAATTCCCCATGCTTATACAAATCAAATTCAGACATTCCAAAATCATCAAAAATTATATTTTTAGCATAATAATCACATTCAGTCCCATATCCATAGGTTATTTTATTATTTTTATCACTTATAGCTTCTGTAACAAAGGGATTTGCACTATATGCTATTATTACACCATCTTCTCTTACTTTATCCGTGAAACTTTTAAATGAATTGACTATATGATCCATGTCCTTAAAATAGTCCAAATGATCTGAATCAATATTTAATATAACTCCTACTTTTGGTCTTAAACATAAAAATGAGTCCATATATTCGCAAGCTTCTGTCACAAAATATGGGCCACTACCGACTTCTACATTACCTTTAATTTCATTTAATTCTCCACCAACTAATATGGTAGGATTAAATCTAGCTTTTCTAATAATCAATGAAACCATAGATGTTGTTGTTGTTTTACCATGAGTTCCACAAATTGCTACGCTATTATCATATTCGTCCATTAGGCATCCTAAAATTTCAGCTCTAGATTTTATAGGTAATCCTTTTTCCTTGGCTCTCACGATTTCTGGGTTCTCAGAATAAACAGCAGAAGAATAAATTAATATTTCTGCCTTCTCGATATTTTCAGCCTTATGACCATAATGAATTACTGCTCCAAGTTTTTCTAAATGACTTGTTATGTTTGATTCTTTAATATCTGAACCGGATACACTATATCCACGACTTATTAGTATTTCTGCTATAGCTGATAGGCCTATTCCGCCTATTCCTATACAATGTACATTTTTTATCTTTGACAATTCTGCCATCGATACACCTCCAATATTTAATGTCCAAAAAACAGACATAGATATTATAACATAAATTTAAATATTTTCTAGTTTAAATTTAACATAAATTGATTTTTTTTACGATTGTTGACTTTTTACAATAAAAACAATAATATGTCATTAGGAGGTTGCTATGAAAAAAACTCTACGCGTAGGCGCCATAATCAAAATACTGACCGAATCCCCAAATAAAATATTCAATTTAAAATATTTTTGTGATATGTTTGACGCAGCAAAATCAAGCATCAGCGAAGATATTAGAGCTGCAAACCAAACTATAGAAGGTATATCAGAAGGTCATATCGTAACTATTCCAGGTATTGGCGGTGGCGTAAAATATGTCCCTGATTTATCGAAAGAAAAGATTTTGTTAACACAAAACCAATTATGCGAATTGCTAAATGATTCAAGCCGAATACTTGGAGGAGGCTTTCTATATACATCAGATATTATGTTTGACAGTCACTTAATTAGAGATCTTTCTGTAATATTTGCAAAAAAATTCTTTAATAGCAATGCTGATTATGTTGCCACTGTCGAAACAAAAGGCATACCTTTAGCTTCTATGGTAGCGCATCAATTAAACCTTCCTTTGGTTGTTATACGAAGGGAAGCAAAATATTCCGAAGGATCTACTGTTAGTATAAATTATTTTTCCGGTTCATATGACAGAATACAAAAAATGTCAATCGCAAAAAGAGCTGTTTCACCAGGTAAAAAAGCTTTGATTATTGATGATTTTATGAGAGGTGGCGGCAGTCTTAAAGGTCTTACTGACATATTATCTGAATTTAATATAGAAGTAGTTGGAATAGGGGTAGCAATAGCTTCTTTATTTCCTGAAAAGAAAAAAGTTTCATCATACTTCCCCATTACTTTGCTAAAAAACATTAATGAAGAAGATAAAACTGTCGAAACTGTACCAAATGGTGAAACTTTTTAGAAATTTCTTGCAAATACAATCTGTTTTTAGTATAATAAAATATAAGCTAAAGAAAGGTGGAAATCATATGGAAATCACAGATGTTAGAATACGTAAAATTAGCAATGAAGACAAAATGAAGGGAATAGTGTCAGTTACCTTCGACAATGAATTTGTAGTACATGACATTAAGATAATCGACGGCATAAACGGATTGTTTATAGCAATGCCTAGCCGAAAAATAGGCAAGGGCGATTATAGAGACATTGCTCATCCATTGTCACCTGAAACAAGGACTAAGATAAGAGAAGCAATTTTCGCAGAATATGAAAAAGTCTTAGCTGAACAGGAATCATTAGAAGTTACTGAAGAGCCTGCTGAAGTCGCAGTTGAATAAAATAAATAAAAAACCGGCAATGCCGGTTTTTTATTTATTTTACTTCTATTACCCTAATCGTATTAGTATTGCCACTGATATCGATAGGAACACCCAAGCTGACAACAACTTTATCACCAATTAACAAATGTCCCTCTGTTTTAGCTTGTTCTATACTTTTATCTAACAATTTCTCAGCTTTATTCGCATTATCTACCATCATTGGTTTTACGCCCCATACTAATGCTAAGCTATTATAAACTTCATAACTAGGAGTAGATGCTAATACGGTAATATTAGGCCTGAATTTTGCCATTTTTAATGCAGTATAACCAGATTTAGTAATCGCCATAAGGGCAGTTGCCTCAATGTCATCTGCCAATGTGCAAGCACCATGGGATACAGCATTTGTAGTATCTTCAGGAAGATTTTCAGATTCAAATTTCACCAAACTCAAAGTGGGAATATCCTTTTCTGCTCGCATGGCTATTTTAGACATTGTACTAACTGCCTCCACTGGATAGTCACCCATAGCTGTCTCTCCTGATAGCATCACCGCTGAAGTTCCATCAAATACTGCATTTGCAACATCTGTTATTTCCGCTCTAGTTGGCACACTACTCTTAATCATTGACTCTAGCATTTGTGTAGCAGTTATGACTATTTTACCTTCTTCTCTACATCTTCTTATAACTTTCTTCTGTATGCCTGGTAATGATTCATATGCTAATTCTACACCCATATCTCCTCTAGCTACCATTATTCCATCAGCTATTTTCATGATTTCTTCGAAGTTATCAAGACCTTCATTATTTTCTATTTTGGCAATAATTTTAACATTTTTACCATTATTATCATCTAAGAGATTTCTAAGTGCGATAACATCATCCTTTCTTCTTACAAAGGAACCTGCAACATATTCAATACCTTTTTCAATTCCAAACTTAATATCATCGATATCTTTGTCGTTTAAATATCCCATGCTAAGTTTAACATGGGGCACATTAATCCCTTTATGATCACTAATCTTGCCACCTCTAATTACTTTGCATCTTATTTCTTTCTCATCTGTGTTCAATACACGAAGGGATATTTTTCCATCATCAATTAAAATTTGATCATTAATCTTAACTTCTTTAGGAAGTTCTTCATAAGTAATCGCAGCTTTTTCATTATTTCCTAATATAGTTTCCACTGTTAAAATGAATTCATCCCCACTTATTAATTTAACTTCATCATCTTTAAACTGTTTCAGCCTAATTTCTGGCCCCCTTGTATCAAGTAAAATAGCTATGGCGGTATCCAATTCTTTTCTTGCTTCTTTGATTATTTCTATCGTATTTTTATGTTCACCCCTGCTACCATGAGAAAGATTAATTCTAGCCACATTAAGCCCCGCATTTATCATATTCTTTATAATATTTATATTCCTACAAGAAGGCCCTATTGTACAAACTATTTTTGTTTTCCTTATACTGTCTAACATGATCTCTCCTTTCCTCTGTCATTTTAATTATACTATATATATTAACCAAAAACAATACAATTAAGTACCCGTTATTTCTTTGTTGACTTTTCTAAATTTTCATACAATTTACATATTTTTAACTTGCAATCACCTAACAAAAGTTATATGCTATGAATAAGTTGTAACTAAGTTATTGAAAGGACTATTATGAGATTAGACATGCATTGTCATTGTAAATACGGTTCAATTGACTCAAGGATAACCGTATCTGAATATGCTAAAAAGCTTAAATCTAAAGGTTTTGACGGTATGCTTGTTACCGACCACGATAGCTATAGAGCATATAACATTTGGAAAAAAAATAACCCTAATGGGATTGATAATTTTAAGATATTTAAAGGTGTAGAATACGATACTGTAGATGCTGGACATTTTATAGTTATAATGCCTGAAGGCATTCAGCTCAAAGCATTAAGTATTAGGGGAATGAAAATAAAGACATTGGTTAAAGTAGTACATGAAAATGGAGGCATTTTAGGACCTGCCCACCCTTTCGGGGTTCGTTGTTCTAGCGCAATGTTCTTTAGAAAGTTAAAGCGAAATCCCGATTTGGTATTAAGTTTTGACTTTATAGAAGGATTTAATACATGTGAGAATAGGATTTCAAACAAGCTAGCTAATAATTTAGCTAAGGAATACGATAAACCTTGTACTGGTGGTTCTGATGCACATAAAGAAAAATATGTATCAACTGCATATACAGTATTTGCAAATCACTTGAAAGATAATGACGATTTAATTAACGCAATCAAAAACAACGATATCACTGATTTCGGAGGCACTGAAAGAGAGTCTACGCTGTCTTCAAAACAAATGAATGCTTTTTATTCTATTTATGGATTTTTAGCATATAACAAGGGCTTAAGCCTATTATATGCTCCATTTAGAGCATTAAGTATAAGTAATATATAAAACTAAGCCACAGCTAACGCTGTGGCTTTTTCATATCGATAATAACACTACTTAAATCTTTTATTGCACCTTCTATTTCATCTTCGTCTATGTATACATATGATAGTCTTAAATATTGGTTTTTGTTACCTAAGTCATAAATATAACCTGGGTTTAAAAGTATACCTTTCTCTAATGCTCTTTTAAAAAGTTTTTCCATGGAAAATTGACCTTTTAGTTTTGTCCAAATATAATATCCCCCCACTGGTTTATCCCAGGCTGCAATATCTTTAAAATACTCGTCCAAGGCTCTTAGCATTAAATCTCTTCTTCTTTTAAGATTAATTCTATTTTCATTAATAAACTTATCATAATCACCATTAACAAACAGCTCATTTAATATAAGTTGAGATATGGAACTAGCGCCATAATCAACTTGCATTTTTACATCGCCAAGCCTTTCTACCACAGATTCAGGTCCAACAATCCATCCTATCCTAAGCCCTGGGGCAAAAGATTTCGATACTGATCCCAAATATAGAATCATACCACTTTCATCGATACTTTTAAGTGGTTTGGGCGGAATGAAATCATACGAAAGTTCACCGTATGCATCATCTTCAATTATTGGTATTCTATTGGCTTTGCAATATTTATACACTTCCCTTCTGCGATTTTCTGACATTGTCTTTCCTGTAGGATTCTGATTCGTTGGTATTGTATACAATACCGTATCATAATTTGAGTTATCCTCATTCATATGCCAGTATTGCAGACCTTCACTATCCATTGGGGCACCCTTCATTTTCATTCCTGCAGATTGAAAAACCCTTAAGGAATTAATATATGATGGTACTTCACAATAAACAGTCGAGTTTTCCTTTAACATACATATGGAAATTAATTGCAATGCTTGTAATGACCCAGAAGTTATAAGTACATTACTTGCTTTAGCATCAATTCCTATACTTTGCATTCTCTTTGCAATGGTTTCTCTAAGGGAATCCATCCCCAGTGGCGCTAAGTAATTTAAGGAATCAACTTCTCCAGTTAAATTTTTTAGGGCATCATTAAAATATTCCTTAGGAAAAAGCTTAGGAGACATTTCACCAGTTCCTAGCCTCCTAATGTTTTCCACAAATTCATACTCATTTATAGCTTGAATAGTAGGCAAATTTTCAATAAAATACCCTGACTCAGTTTTACTGCCCCAATTCGTTTCATTAGAGGTCATTAGTATAGACCATGTATTACCTGCAACCAAAGTGCCGCTACCAACTTGTCCTTGCAATATGCCTATAGATTTTAATTCTTCTATTGCAGTAACTATGGTGCTTCGATTTACCTCAAAGATTGTAGCTAAATCCCTTTGTGAAGGTAATTTACTACCTATACTCCAATCTCCACTGGCAACTTTATGACTAATGTAGTCAATTATTTGCTTATATACTGGTTCAGAGCTTTTTTTATTCGGTTTCCAATCAATGCTAACTATTTTACTCACTATATTTCTATTTCACCTTTCGCAAGTGTTACCGCAAACCCACCAACTTTTACTATAGGTTTTCCTTTTTCAATTAACAATTTTGTTGAGATTTTTGATGGTCTTAGCATCTTCTCACCCTGAATAACAGTATTTAGCTCATTTTCTTTAACTATACCATTATTATATAAGTAATATGTAAGAGCACCATTTGATGTACCTGTAGCTGCTTCTTCATCAATATCATATAGCGGTGCAAAGTTTCTTGTATGTATACACCCATCTTTTGTATTCACTGTAAATGCATGTACTCCTACAACATCATAATCTTTAGATAATTCAGTAAGTGCCGGAAAATCAGGATTAATCT
The DNA here is from genome assembly GCA_035268985.1 of Anaerovoracaceae bacterium. GTDB lineage: Bacteria > Bacillota > Clostridia > Peptostreptococcales > Anaerovoracaceae > JAAYHV01. The sequence goes on from DATFJV010000047.1 coordinate 20,056, forward strand.
TATCTAGTTCCTCTTCATCCTTTACAGGCATAATTATATCGATTAAACCAGTTGTTACTAATTTAGGATATAGCTTTACGTTTGTATTATTATTGTAAACTTCATTACCCTCAGGTTCTATTCCCATAACACTATATAGTTCTTTAATTTTAACCATATCATTGATTTCACCAACCTGCTTTGGTTCCGCCATATCCATAAGTATTGCATCATTTTCTACTACTACGTTTAATCTGCCCGCAAGAGTATTGTTAACACAAACATCTCCATCATTAACTAAACATTCTTTTAATAGAACATAAAACGAACCTATTGTGGCATGACCGCATAAATCAACTTCTGCCGCAGGGGTAAAGTATCTAATATTAAATTCCTTATCTCCAGTTTTTTTTATGAATGCAGTTTCGGAATATCTTAATTCAGCTGCAGTTTTTACCATAACTTCATCCCTTGGAAATTCTGACCCTTCTGGCAATATAACTACTCCTGCTGGATTACCTCCGAAAAGTTTATCTGTAAAAGCATCTACAATGTAAAATTTCATAATCTTTCCTCCTACTTGCTCTTAAAATCAAAATATTCGCCTATTCCATTTTTCCTTGCTAAACTATATATACTGACAGCAGCTACATTATCCTGTACACCCATGCCAGTAGTATCAAATATTGTTATCTCATCATCATTGCTTCTGCCATTTTTTTGTCCTTCTATAATTTCACCTATTTCACCATGTATTTCTTCTTCTTTAATTATGCCATTTACTATAGCGTTTCTTGTCTCTCCTCTAGATACGCATTGAATAACACTGTCTACTACTACCTTTGCATCTTTGAATATTTCTGGATCCCATTCATTTTTCCCTGCCATATCAGCACCTACAGCTACTATGTGCATACCCTTTTTTACATCTTCCTTCTTTACCCAAAATTCCTTTGCAGGAGTTGTAGATATGGCAATATCCGCACCTTCCATAGCTTCAGACGCTGTGGAACAAAGTATCACTTCAAGATTCGTGTTTTTCTCAACATCATCTTTATATCTTTGAAGCTCCGCTTCCACAGGGCTGAATACCCTAACCTTCTTTATAGGTAAAACTTCATTCAAAGCATATATTTGCATCCTTGCTTGACCGCCTGCACCAATTACTGCTACAGTTTCGGAATCTTTTCTTGCTAAATATTTACATGAAATTGCTCCAGCTGCTCCAGTTCTATAATTTGTGATCAATGAACCATCCATTACGCATATAGGTAATCCATTTCTTCCATCTATCATAACTATTGTTCCTTGCATAGTTGATATATGATAATTTTGGGGATTATCCCAAAAGCCTGATGCAATTTTAACAGAAACAGTTTCATTTTCTTCGTTATAGCAAGATTTAATATCAGTTTCTCCGTTATTGTGTTCTTCTTCAATACTAACTACATCCGGTTGAGCCACTTTCCCTCTGTTATATGAAATATATCCTTCTTCAACTGCCTCAATCATATCCTTCATGGAAAGAACGCTAAATACATCATCATAACTAAGTAATAGTGTTAACATAATTGCCTCCTTTATACGTAACCATTTTCTATTAAGAACTCTTCAAACATGGCTAAACTTTCAGAAAAATCAACCCTGCCATATCCCATCCTAAAATAGTTTCCCTCAAAATCATATATATCTGATGGTAACAAAAGCACTCCCTTTTTAGTTACTGCTTCATTACAAAATTCCGAAATAGGCATATCAAGTAATAATTTATGATAAGCTATTGGGCCGGCCGGTGCAACTCTTTTTGAAAATACCTTTGGGTATTTATCAAAAAATTTGTCAGCCAATGCCACATTCTTTTTAATTATATCAAGATTTCTTTGAAGTATTTCATCACTGTGTTTTAATGCAATTTTAGTAAGAAATTCAGATGGACCTGCATCACAGATACTCATATAGTGTTTGAACCTAACATTTTTTTCCAATACTTCAAGATCTTTGGAAACCAACCAGCCTACTCTAAGACCGGCTAAACCATAAGATTTAGACATTACACCTACTGAAATGCCTTTATCAGAAACATCCGCCATCCATCTTCTCTTTTCCCCGTCCATTTCTATGCCTTTATATACTTCATCACTAAATACATATATATCGTGCTTTTCTGCTATTTCTCCTAATTTTTTAAGTTCTTGGTTAGTAAATGTATATCCAGTAGGATTATTTGGAGTATTTATAGCTATAAGTTTTGTGTTATGCTTAATTAAAGCTTCTAATTCATCAAAATCAACTACCCATTTTTCTCCATCGTCCTTAACATACCATTTGGAAAATTCGCAATTAGGCACTGAATTTGCTACTTCATATGCTGACTGATAGTTAGGATACATAGCTATCATGTGATCCCCTTCATCAAGCATTACGTTCATGAAACCAAAAATTCCTTCTTGGGCTCCGTGCATAATCATTACGTTTTCCTCTGTCATATCTTCATATAGGTCTGCTACCATGGTTCTTAATTCTGGGTCTCCCCAAGTTTCTGTATATCCAAGCCTCATTTTCAAAAAATCTTCAGCAGAACCCGGTTCCATAGCTAAGATGTCATTAATCTCCATGGATTCGCAGTCTGACTGAGTTAATAGATAAGGTGCTGTGAATTCATATTTACCAAAATAAACTTCTAATTTAAAATCGTTAATTTTCATTTTTCTACCTCCAAAATATATTAATCGGTTAATTTAATTTAATAATATACCTACGGAACAGACTAATCTACATCCAATTATATATTTATTGACAACCAATTACAAGTATTATTAAGCTATATGAAGTTTTATTCATTTTTTTACCCATCCAATAACGTTGTTTCAATACGACCAATTAAAAAAGCATGTCTCCACGCTTTTTTAACTATATTATCCATTCCCCATTTTCAAATATCAATATTTCCTCTTTCGATTTCGTCAAACCTACTATTTTCATATCATGGCTTCCAACCATAATATCTTCATGTACCAAACTATCATTTAGCCCTTTTTTCGATAATTCTTCTTTGCTCATCTCACTACCTTTTTTAACTGTAGTAGGATAACCTTCTCCAAATGCTATATGGCATGCTGCATTTTCGTCAAATAGTGTTTCGTAGAAGAGTATACCCATTTGATTAATCGGACTGGAATTTGGTACTAGCGCAACTTCTCCAATATGCTTTGCGCCTTCATCAGTATCTAATAACTGCTTTAGTAATTCCTCACCTTTTTTAGCACCGTATTCTACTACTTTACCTTTTTCAAATTTAACCCAAAATTCTTCAATCAAGTTACCGTTATATACATATGGCTTAGTTGCATATACTATACCTTCGGTTTTATCTCTATGAGGAGCAGTAAAAACTTCTTCAGTAGGAATATTTGCTATAAACTCATACCCCTTTTCAGATTTACTTGCAGCCCCTTCCCATATGGCATCATCTGCAAGACCTACAATTAAATCCGTACCCATTGAATTAGTCATATGGACACTTTCTACATTGAGCTCATTAATTCTATCTCTAGAATCTTTAATTTTAGAGATATGCTCTTTCCACTCTTCCACAGGATTTCCACCTGTTACTCTGCAAACATCAAATATTGCGTACCATAGCTTTTCAACTGCCTCTTCTTCTGAAGTTTTAGGAAATACTTTTACAGCCCATTCCTTAGTAGGTAGAGCTACTATGCTCCACTGTACTTTGTCCGTCATGGTATATGCTCTAATGGGTTTTAAAGCTTTTTCTCTAGCTATTACAGCCTTATCGATTTTATCCGAATCAAGACCTTTAAATACCTCCGGATCACTTGCTAATACATGTAAAAAACAAGCACCACCGTCACTTTCCAAATAATCTAAGAATCTTCTTGGAATATTTGGTTTAACATCTTCTAGAACTTTTACATCTGTATGTATATATTTAATTCTTTCAAATTGTTCGTCTTTATAGCTTATAACTACTTCCTTTACATTAGCTTTTTCATAAGCTACCTCTGCGCACATTCTCGCAAAATATGCAAGGTCAACGGGGCAAGTTATAATTAGGGTTTGCTCAGGCTTTGGATTAGTACCAACCAGAACTGCAAATTCGGCATATTTTTTAATTAATTTCTTATTCATATCTATACTCCTTAAACATCTTCTTAATTATATCATATCATCTTATTGAAGGACAGGCAGTATTGTGCTATATTATTTTTGGAGGTGCATTATGAAAAAAGCATTAATACTAATTATGTCCATCATGTTATTACTAAGTTCTTGCGGAAATGAGGAGACAATTAAGGTCGCAAATTATGAAACTGATAGTCTTATATATCTAAGCATCTTATCATCTAGTACAAAGGACTACTTTGAAGAAAGTGCAAAGGATTTAAGTTTTGAAATGACTGAAGACACATTTAAGGTAATTGCACCTGAAGATTCAACTCTAACTATTCCAGGTATGGAATATGAGAATGTAACATATAAAGAATTTGACTCGGAAGGCAAAATTGACACAGGAGCCCCAAACAGCATTGATATTTCTAGCTATGACAATATTGTTAGCTACGAAATACTAGCAAATGGAGACAAAACCGGATTTAGACTATATGAGCTAGATGATAAAAAATGGATATCACACTATAACATAATAAATGAAGACACAGAGTTTTTAGATTATGTGTTCCAAATAAAGGAAAAGGCTGACAATTAAGTCAGCCTTTCAAATGCTTTATCAAGTTCTAAATCAACATTTTTAAATTTCTTAATCTTAGGATTTTTAATTATATTCCCCTTCATAACAACCATATATGGCTTAGATAAGTGATATAAATCATCTAAAGGGTTCCCATTTGCTATAAATAAATCAGCACATTTACCAACTTCTATTGATCCTGTTACATCATCTATTTCAAGAATTCTGGCATTACTCAGTGTCGCAGTATGAAGAGCAAATGCCTTGGAAACTCCCACATATTTATGAAACAGAAATAACTCTCTCCAAGTATTATAATGAGTCACAAAGGGACATGCAGCATCTGTGCCTAATCCAACTGGTATGTCATTTTCAAGACATTCTTTAGCGGCTTCAATTATCCCGTCCATTACCACTTTTCCGTTATACCTTGTAAGCTCATTACTATGGGTAAGTTCAGAAGGGAAAGTTGATAAAGGAAGCGCAGGCGATATAGTACATATATTAGCTGCACCCTTTTCTTTATATAATTCTATCATTTCTTCATTTGGCATTGCCCCATGCTCAATGGTATCAACTCCACCTTTTAGTGCAACTAAAACGCCTTCTGGACTTTCTGTATGTGCTGCAACCTTAAGCCCTAGTTTATGTGCCTCATCGCAAGCTGCAGTAACATAATCAAGGGGCATCTTTAATATTCCAGGTTCACCCTTTACCTTTGCATCGAGAACACCACCAGTTATCATAAGCTTAATCAAATCAGGATTTTGCTTTGCAATTTTTCTTACACATTCCCTGCATTCTGAAGGACTATCTCCTACATAAGCAAGTACCTCAGCCATATGACCTCCTGTTACAGATACCGCCATATCAGAAACTAGCATTCGTGGTCCCAAATATTTATCGCTATTTATTTCATCTCTAATAGTCGAATCAATATTATCAAGACCTCCAACAGTCCTTATAGTTGTTGTTCCAGACATAAGTTCAGTCTTTGCATAACCTTGACACATTTTCTTTACTATATATTTGGTTATAGGGTTTTTCATTAATTTCTTAACACTATCAGCATTTTGAGATTCACCTTTCTTAGGTTTGCCACTTCCCGGAAGATGCACATGGGCATTAATGAGCCCTGGAAGTAAATATTTCCCTTCTAAATCTATCACCTTACATCCATTAGAAGAAATATCTTTTCCAATTTCAGTAATTTTTTCATCTTCTATTACCACAGTCATATTCTCCTGCGGTTTCATATTTTCACTTCCATCTAAGATTGTACAATTTATTAACGCTACTCTATTTCCCATATCGATCCCCTCCATTTAGTATATTGATGTATTATATCACAGGAAATTAAAAACTGCCATACTCCAAAGTAGTAATGGCAGTTATAAATCATCAATTAAAAATTATTTAATACTTACTTTAAATTTAAATGGTGTAAAATCTAAATAATAATCATCTGAATGTCCTTCAAATATTATATTTAACTCTTCGCCATCCAAATCAACAGCTCCAAAAGTAACAATGCCTTCCTGTATTATACCTGGTTGTATTTCACTGCTAATTTCCGGATAATCCGCACCCCAATTATCTTCTTGCTCTATTTGGTTTGATTCTTGAGTCAAAACAGAATTAAAGCTATAGAAACTAAGAATATCATCAGAAGCATTCTCAATTTTCAAAAAAGCTCTAGTCTCGTTTTTAGCTATTTCCACTTTTATTAAAGTTAATTTATATCCGCTTTGGTTTTGTTCTTCATTAACCTCTATAGTCTTTAATGCTGGAGAAAACGCAGTACTATAATCAACTACTTCAACCTTACTAGCATTAATTAGAGGTAAGATTAATTCAGCTCCAAATGCATTTTCTGCCTTTTCAGCACCCTTTACCATACCCCTAACCTAAACAATATCATCGTATTCAACATTCAAATTAGGATCTCCTATTGCAACTAACACATTGTTATCAGTTCCATCTTCATTAGAAAATATTTGCATATAAGTTCCATTTTCATCTCTTTCAACATCAGTAAAGATTTTCCCATAGAATTCAACTTCATCCCCTTTATATGAATCGGGGTTAGAATAAACCAAATCAAAATCATCAGCTACTATAAATTCTCCATTTTCACTATTCACTTCATTTCCACTATCGGCTCCACAAGAACATAAAGACAATGTAAATACAATCATAGTAATTATTATTAATATTTTATTCTTAATCAAAGCATACCTCCTTATACAACATTTATTTTCTTAAATATATATTATGTATTGTCCTATAAAAAGGATTATTAGATTATTTATTTCTGTAATTAAAAAACCGCCCTACTCCCTGAAAATTCAGGTTTCTGACAGTCTTTATGTGGAGGCGACACCCAGATTTGAACTGGGGAATGGAAGTTTTGCAGACTTCTGCCTTACTACTTGGCTATGTCGCCATATATTTATGATATTGTGTTGTTTACTTGGCTAGGGTAGCAGGATTCGAACCTGCGCATCATGGAATCAGAATCCAATGCCTTACCACTTGGCGATACCC
>DATFJV010000048.1:0-4488 GCA_035268985.1 Anaerovoracaceae bacterium
TCTATCATTTACAATAATAGGTTCTGAAAGTTCCGTAATATCTTTTCCATCTACAATCAATTTTACATTTGATGATCCTTCTACCTCTATTAATGATAAAGGTATAAATATAAAACTGAATACTAAAATTGCTGATATGAATTTACTAATTTTTTTAATATAATTCACAAAATCACTTCCTTTTCTTATTAGTATTATATCATTAGACGTATCTATATTTAAAGGGTTCCAATAAAAAAAGAGTCTTTTATCAAAAAAAGACTTTTTTTTATATTATATATAGAGGGATTAATGTTTAACCAAATCTTCCTGTTACGTAATCTTCTGTTTTCTTATCCCTTGGATTGGAAAATATTTTTTCTGTTTTATCATATTCAATTAATTCACCCATTAATAGAAATGCAGTTTTATCTGATATTCTAGCAGCCTGCTGCATAGAGTGGGTTACAATTACTATAGTATAGTTTTTTTTCAACTCATCTATTAATTCTTCTATCTTATAGGTTGCTATAGGGTCTAAAGCTGATGTAGGTTCATCCATAAGTATAATCTCTGGTTGAACAGCCATAGCCCTAGCTATGCATAGTCGCTGCTGCTGTCCTCCGGAAAGTCCATATGCATTGTCATCTAACCTATCCTTTACTTCATCCCATAAGGCTGAACCCTTTAAACTATTTTCTGCTATTTCCATTAACAAACCTTTGTCTTTTATTCCGTGAATTTTAGGTCCATATACAACATTTTCGTAGATTGATTTAGGAAAAGGATTTGGTTTTTGAAAAACCATCCCTACTTTTGTTCTCAACTCTTCTACTTTAACTGATTTATCAAAAATATCCTTATTATTGTAGAGGATTTCTCCCTCAGTTCTTACAATAGGAATATTTTCTATCATTCTATTTAAAGTCTTAATGAAAGTTGATTTACCACATCCAGAGGGTCCTATTATTGCTGTAACTTGATTTTTTTCTATCTGAAGACTTATATCTTTTAATGCTTGATCTTTTCCATACCATAAATTTAAATTTTTAACATCATAAGCTAAATTATTTTTGTATTCATTAAAGTTTTTTACTGATTCACTCATATTTATCATCCTTTACTAAAATTTCTTTTGAAATTTATTTCTTATTATTATTGCCGCTGAATTCATAACAAATAGTACTACTAGTAACACTACTATCGTTGCAGCCGCTAAATTCGCATATTCAGCAGTTAAAACTGTATCTAATGTCCAGTAGTATATTTGTATAGGTAAGGCTGTGAAATCATCAAATATAGTAGAGGGAGTAGTAAGTATTAGAGTTGGTATTCCTAATACGACTAAAGGTGCCGTTTCTCCTATGGCTCTAGAAATTGACAAAATCGATCCTGTTAATATCCCTGGTATAGCCACTGGTAATATTACCTTTCTTATAGTTGTCCATTTTGTAGCTCCCATGGCAAGAGATGCTTCCTTTAAAAACCCAGGAACAGCTCTTATTGCTTCCTGGCTTGATACAACAATAATAGGAAGTACCAGTAAAGATAGTGTTAGTCCACCAGCTAATATGCTTGATCCTAAATTCAGCATTCTTGAAAAAACTGTAAGACCAAGAAGTCCAAATATAACAGAAGGTACACTCGCTAAATTTGATATATTGGTATTTATAACTCTATTTATTATTCCACTTGGAGCATATTCTTCTAAATATACAGCTGTAGAAACTCCTAATATTAATGTAACCGGTATTACTATTAGAGTCAAATATACCGAACCAATTATAACACTATATATACCAGCTTTTTCAGGAAATATTGATAGTCTTCCAGTTAAAAAATCAACATTTAACCATCCAATGCTATCTACTCCAATTCTATAAAGGAGAATAAGAAGGACTGATACTGCAAATATCAAAGATAGAGAAAATATGTATCTAGATGTATTACTTAGTTTTATTCTTCTATCCGTTCTTTTTTTATCTATTTCAATTTTATAGTTACTTATAAACTCAAATTTACTTTCGCTTTTATTTTCTTTTATAAATTGTGACTCATAACTCATTTAATACTCCTCTCTATACCTATGGGAAATATATTGGGCCAGCATATTCATACCTAGGGTAAAAATGAATAATAAAAGTCCAACAGCATATAGACTATAGTAACCAGTAGTTCCACTTGCAGCATCTCCACTTGTGAACTCTACAATATAACCTGTCATAGTCTGCATAGATTGTGTTATATCGAAGGTAAAATTCTTTGAACTACCGCTTGCAATTGTAACTATCATTGTTTCTCCAATAGCTCTTGATATTGATAAAACTATAGATGACAATATTCCAGATATTGCACCTGGAATCACTACTTTTAATGCTACTTCTAATTTAGTTGACCCTAATCCGTAGGCTCCTTCTTTCATTATTTCAGGAACTGAATTCATAGCATCTTCCGAAAGAGATGTTATCATAGGAATTATCATAATACCCATAACTATACCAGGACTTAAAACATTTTTAGCCCCTAAACTGGGTATTAATTTCATTAATATTGGTGTAACAAATGAATATGCGAAAAAACCATATACTATTGTCGGTATTCCTGCTAAAACTTCTATTATAGGTTTTAATAGTCTTCTTACTTTATCTGATGCAAATTGACTTAAATATATTGCAGCTGATAAACCTATAGGTGCTGCTACTAAAATTGCTATTATGGTAGTGAATAGAGTACCATTTATTAATGGAAGTATACCAAAAGAAGGATCAGCATTTAACGGTGCTAAATCAGTACTGAAAATTTCTTTAATTGGTACGGCAGCAAAAAATTTTGATGCATCGATAACTAAAGTTAGGAGTATACCAATTGTTGTTACTACGGATATAGATGCCATCACAAGGAAAAACATAGGCATTATTTTTTCTATTGTATTTTTTTTATTACTAATATTGTTATGTATTATATCTCTAACCTTTGTATTTTCATTCATTATTATCGCTCCTATACTTGTTAGTTAAATACTTCAAGATGAGGATAATTATCCTCATCTTAAAGTAGAAAATTTTATTTTAGCAATGTCTACTTAATTTCTTCTAATTTACTTAAGTATTCTTGGTATAATGAATCAGGCATTGGTGCAAATCCATTTTCTCCAGCTAATCTTTTAGCTCCGTCTTCTGATACTACATATTTTGCATAATCTAGAACCTGTGGCTTTTCTTTAGCATATTGAAGATTAACATATGTAAATACTGGTCTTGTAAATCCTGCATAGTCCAAGTCTTCTCCAATTGTCTCTAATGCAGGAGCTACAGGTCCATCACCGAAATCTACTGCAACTGCTGTTAATTTATCTTGGTTACTTACATAATATCCAAATCCGAAAAATGCAATTGCGTTTTTATCTTTTGATACTAAATCTACAAGGGTTGAATATTCCTGCTGTAAGTTTACTACAGATACTAAATCCTGCTCATCTAGGATTACTTCGTAGAAAAATTCATATGTACCGTGATTTTCGTTTGGTCCGTAAAATTTAATTTCTTCAGAAGGCCATTCTGATCTTATATCAGACCATAGAACCTTATCATTCTCTCTATATGTTCCTGATATATACATGTTTACTACTTCTTCTTCTGTCATTTCAGTTGCCCAGTCATTCTCTGGATTTATTACCATTGTTAATCCGTCGTAAGCAAGTTTAATTTCCATAACATCTTCGCCCATTTCAAGGCCATTTTCTTTAAGACTCTCTACTTCTGAATCTTTGATCTTTCTTGAAGCATCTGATAGATCTGTTTCACCAGGTATAAATTTCTTGAATCCTGCACTTGATCCTACTCTTCCTACTTGAACACTTACCCCTTGCTCTTCATTAACCATATATTCTTCTGCTATGTGAGCCATCAAAGGATATACTGTACCTGAACCATCAACTATTACTTTTCCAGATAATTCTTCTGCTGGCTCTTCTGCTGGTTCTTCTGCTGGTTCTTCTGCTGGTTGAGAACACCCTACTGCTGCTATCATAAGTAATACAAGTACTAATAAAATTGAAACTAATCTTTTCCTTAACATTTAAATCCTCCTATGAAATAAATCAAATTATTTTTATACTCAATCATTAAATAGATTATGATAAGTATTTTGTTAATTCAAAGTATAGCATAGTAAGCTGACTTATATGTTTACTCTAAGTTAATAGAATGTTAAGTTCATGTTAACTAATAAAATCCTTTCTATTTACTTTAATCCTATAAAATTATATAATTAATATAGGAATGGAGATGATAATATGACTAAGGGAATAAAACAAACTTTTGCTTTAATAGGTGGAGGTATTCTACTTTTACTTTTTATAATTGTATTCAACCAGCTTCATCAGATTTTTATTACTACATCAGCAATTAATCCTACATTAGGCCAAATTATTACACTAATTCTTGCTTTGATTTTTGCCGTAATTTTTTTAATACCAGTATTCGGATATATTAAACTCCGTAAGCCTCT
>DATFJV010000049.1:0-10074 GCA_035268985.1 Anaerovoracaceae bacterium
ACGTATTTTAGAAGCAATTAAAGCGATAGTAGAATCAAATAATTCTCTCTTTGGTGCTATGAATATGTACTACAAACTTCGTGATGACAAGGGCTTTACATGCGGTCATAACCGCGTCTATCGCATTATGTGTATTAATGATATTAAATCTTCTTACAGACGTTCTTCTAGATATGTTTACAGAAAATCAACTCCGGAAGAAACTGCAGATAACATTTTAAACAGAGACTTTAACGCAGACAAACCAAATCAAAAATGATACTTACCCAACTGCAACTCCATTGTTTCATGGTGACAGGGGATTTCAATACACAAGGAAGGTATTCAAGCATAAACTAGAAACTTACGGAATGGTACAATCCATGTCAAGAGTATCCAGATGTATTGACAATGGACCATGCGAAGGCTTTCAAGGACTATTCAAAGACATATTATTTATCCTTTATCCGAACATCAGCTCAAAGGAAGATATGATTCAAGCAATAAACGGAACACTTGAATACTATATTAATGAATATCCACAGAAACGTTACAAAGGGAAAACCTGTGAACAGATTAGAAAAGTAGCGTTGCAAGCAAAATATCCAATAGCATATCCTATTAAGCAGGCGAATCGATACAAAAGGTTTTGGGCAGAGATTGAAAAGAAGAAGCAACGCGCATAATAACAAGTAACATAACAGTAACCAGCATATCAAAATGCTGGTTACAATCTAAACTTTAATTTAATTATTTGCCGTGTCTACTTGACAAGGGATGCATCAATTTCTAGTTACCCCAACATTTATTATAGAACCTTTTTTCTCCCCAATATTTTTATTTTTTGATTACATATTTCAACTATATATGATACAATTTTATAAGGTTTACTAGAGAAAGGGGAATAGTATGAATAAATTTAAATATTACGCACCAACGGAGATAATTTTTGGTAAAAATGTAGAAGAAAAAGTCGGAAAAGAATTAATAAAATCTGACGCAACTAAGGTACTAATACACTATGGAAGTGGTAGCGTTATAGAAAGCGGATTAATGGATAAGGTTATAGCTTCAATTGAAGAAGCAAAAATAGAATATATAATGCTTGGAGGAGTAGTACCTAATCCTAGGCTTTCAAAGGTTTACGAAGGAATTGACATTTGTAAAGAAAAAAATGTAGACTTTATATTAGCAGTTGGAGGTGGTTCTGTATTAGACTCCGCTAAAGCTATAGCATATGGTGCTGTGTATGAAGGTGACGTTTGGGATTTTTACATTGGAAAAGCTAGAGTAAATGGTGCATTGGCCCATGGTAATATTATAACTTTAGCTGCAACTGGAAGCGAAACTAGTGCTAGTTCAGTTATAACTAATGAAGATACTGGAGAAAAGATAGGGGTAGGTACTGATTTTGGTAGACCTGAATTTACATTAATGAATCCTGAATTAACCTATACATTGCCTAAATACCAAACAGCATGCGGTATAGTTGATATAATGATGCATACTTTTGAAAGGTATTTTTCACCAGGCGGTCTTAATGAAATGACAGATGAAATTGCAGAAGCCGTTCTTAGAAATACTATAAAATATGGTAAAATCGCAATGGAAGATCCGTGCAACTATGATGCTAGAAGTGAAGTATTTTGGGCTGGAAGTTTGTCCCATATAAATTTAACTGGTCTTGGAAGAATGGGAGATTGGGCATGCCACAGATTGGAACATGAATTAAGTGGTATGTTTGACGTAGCCCATGGTGCAGGATTAGCTGCAATTTGGGGAGCTTGGGCAAGATACGTATACAAAGAAGATTCTAAAAGATTTGTACGCATGGGAGAAAAAGTTTTTAATCTTAAATTAGATCAAATGGACGATGAAAAAGCAGTAGAAATTGTTATAAATACTGTACTTGATTATTTTAAATCAATTGAAATGCCAACAAGTACTACTGAACTATTAAATAGATCATTAACAGAAGAAGAAATAAATACTATGGCAGATATGGCCAGTAAAAATGGTAGTAAAAATCTTGGTGGTTTTAAAGTACTTGAAAGGGAAGACATGATAAATATTTTTAAAATGTCAATTAGTTAATAATTAAAAAGGACTGAGTTCTGTTTAATAGAATTCAGTCCTCTATTTGATTATCTACAACTACTTCTTAGGCCTCCTTCAACTCCAACACCATCTACAAATAGAGTAGTGCTCCAGAAGAACTTACTTAGATTAAATGTTATTGTATCATCATATGCATAAATCTTTCTATCTAAATATACTTTGCCCAGTTCTGATTCTACCACTTTAAATCCTTGGCCTTTTAAGAAGGACTCTTCATCTTTGCTTGCAAACCTTGCAAGAACATTTGCTACAGGGCCCCCTCAGCCATTGGATGTGGCAGCAGTAACCACAATATGTTGAATTTCTTTTTCAATCATATAATCTTTTACATTTTGGTTTAATTTTACGTTCATAATACTACCTCCTCGCTTTTATTGTATTAATTATATATATATATACATGATTTGTAAGTGACTTTATCACATATTTATAAATCTTAAATCTTCAACTTTATAAGTTATGCCCTTTGAATCCATATAGTCCAAAATTAATAGGGCACTTTTTCTAGATGTATTTAATTTATCTCTGAATTCTGATAAACTAATACCACTTTTATGAGATTTTATTATTTCTAGAGATTTATTATAGTTTTCTTTATGAATGTAATAATTATCTGCTAAAATTATCAATTCTCCAGTATTAACAAGATATTTTATTAAAACATCACTATTATTCGGCAAATCTAATTGATTTAATTTTGCTATTGTAAAACCTTGATCTTTAAAAACAGTTAATATTTGGCTAATTAGTATTTTATCTTTTTCCGTTAAATTAATCTCATGATTTTTTAAACATATAATTCCGTTTTTATTAATTACAGTTTCATTTTTAACTAATTTGTCTAATATTGCCAAAGAAAATTCCTTATTCATGTCAAGCTTATTAATGAATTCGTCTTTTTTCATTCCTAATTCTGATTTATTTTTATCATAAAATTCTGTTAGAATCGATTTGCTATATTCGATATAATTTAAAAATCTATCTTTATCTACAACATATTCATTAATTAGGCTTACAACTCTGTCATCATCTGTTATTTGTTTAGGGTATCTATTTTTGCCATATTTAATTTTGGCATATAAGTAATCTTTATAATTGCTGTCTAACAGTTTGAAATATTCATTGTTATATTCTTTTAATTTTTTTAATTTTTTAGGATTTTCATTTAGTATTATACCAAAACCAAAGGTTTCCAGTGGGGAATAAAACCTTATTATAAACCGATCGTCTCTTTTAACTGCAATTTGCTCTTCCAATCTCAATTGGGCATAACAAGATTCGCCTTTATTAATTGCTTCACTACCATAAATAATTACTTTTGCCAAAAGTTCCTTAGCTCCAATATATAAATGAACTCGATCGTTATTTTTCAATTTTCTTTTAGTATTTTGAAATAATTCGAGGCTAACATCTAATAACATAGTATTTTCAAGAGAATTCTTAGTAGCTATAACATCTCCTCGAAGTATTTTATCTTTTTCTATATTCGAAATATTAATAGCTATTCTTTGTCCAATATATGCATAATTAGTTTGCCAATTATGGACTTGCAAGCCTCTTACTTTGCACGGTAAAAGGGAAGGGTATATTGTCATATCCTCTTTTAAGGATATTTTGCCGCTTATGGCAGTTCCTGTAACAACTGTCCCGAAGCCTTTAATTGTAAATATCCTGTCTATGGGCATTCTAAAACTATTATCATATATTTCCCTATCATTCAAGTTGTTAGCTATTTTGATTAAACTACTTTTAAGCCATTGAATATTTTCTTTTTTTTCAACGGAAGTGGTAATAATCTCTGCATTTTCAAGAAAGCTTCCTGATACAAGGTCCATAATTTCTAATTTTACAAGTTCAATGGTTTCTTTATCAACTAAATCTGATTTTGTTATGGCTATAACTCCTGACTTAATGCCCAACCCTTTTATTATATTAAAATGCTCTATGGTTTGCGGCATAACGCTTTCATCGGCAGCAATTACAAGCAGGACTATATCTATACCACCTATGCCAGATAGCATGTTTTTAATGAATTTTTCGTGACCAGGAACGTCTATTATACCTATATCCAAATTCTTATCATTTTCCAAATTAGCAAAACCTAAATCTATGGTTATACCGCGCTGTTTTTCTTCGGAAAGTCTGTCGGTATCTGTTCCTGTTAATGCTTCTATTAATTTAGTTTTACCATGGTCAACATGGCCTGAAGTACCTATAATAACATTATTCATTTTCTATACCTTTAAAAAAATTTGAAATATCCAAAACATCTTCATCACTAATAGTTCTTAATGATACAATTAATTTATCCTTATTTAATCTAGCTATAATAGGAGGGGAGTTTTTTCTCATCATTCGCTCTAATTTTACTATACTATATTTTTCATGAGATATTGAAACCCCATAACCATCTAAATAAGTTGTAGGTGCAGCACCTCCACCAATCTGATCCTTTATTGGAACGATTTCAGATACACAATTAGGCAAATATTCATTCAAAAGATTAGCTCTTTTAAAAAGAGACTTTTTATCCGCTGTAACCATCTTTAGTGTGGGAATAGTATTTAATGCATAATCCTTATCTAAATATGGCATCAAAGTTACCTCAAGAGCAGAAAGTGTCATCTTATCTACCCTTAAAACCCTCGCTAGCGGGTGTTTCTTGAACATATCGATATATTTAGCATTGCCTACAATAATCCCGCACTGTGGTCCTCCTAGAAGCTTATCACCACTAAACAATGCTATATCTATCCCTGTTTTGAGAGAACCGATTAGAGATGGTTCATGTATTCCATATTCATTAAGATCATATATTAAACCACTACCTAAATCATAAATTACAGGTAAGTTTTCTTCTTGACCAAGCTTAACTAAATCATTTAGATTAACGTCTTCCGTGAAACCAACAATTTCATAATTACTAGTATGCACCTTAAGAAGGGCAGCTGTGTTTTCATTTATGGCATATTTATAGTCGCTCAATTTTGTTTTATTTGTGGTGCCAACTTCAATTAAAGTTGCTCCACTTTGATTCATAATATCAGGAATTCTAAATGAACCTCCTATTTCTACCAATTCACCTCTAGAAACTATTACCTCTTTAGAATATCCTAAAGCAGAGAGGGTGAGCATAGTTGCAGCAGCGTTGTTATTTACCACTATGGCAGCTTCAGCTCCAGTTACTTTCTTTAAAACCTTTTCTATGTGATCATGTCTTAAACCTCTTTTACCTTTTCCAATATCATATTCAAGATTGGTATAGTTAGTAGCTGCGTTAAATGCAGATTTAGCAGCATCAAAGGATAACATTGATCTTCCTAAATTGGTATGTATTACTGTACCTGTACCATTTATTAACCGTTTTATATTTTTTTCTTTATTTGAATTAAGCTTATTAACAATTTCATCTAGTAAATCTTTATAAACAAACATAGAATCATTTGAAATAATATCATTCCTTATTTTATCAATACTTTCTCTTATCACATCTACAATTATTGACCTTGGCATTTCATCTAAATATGATTCAAGGCATTGCTCTTGCAACACCTCGTCTATTTTAGGTAAAGTCCTAAGTAATTCATTTTTGCTTTTCATATAAACCCCCAATTAATTAAATGGCGAGAGCATGTGGGAATTGAACCCACCTAGGAAGCTCTTAACTCCCCATGCCAGTTTTGAAGACTGGAGGGCACACCAGCACCCATCTGCTCCCAAATTAATAAATGTTTATTGCTTTATCGTTTTTTTCTTTAACTTGTCCAACTATTTCAGCGTATTCCACAGAATCCTTTAAGTTCTTTTGTAACTCCAATGCGTTTTTTTCTGGAAGTGATATTAACAAGCCGCCTGAGGTTTCAGGATTAAATAGTACGTTTATCAAATTTTCAGAAACAGTAGGGGATATGGAAATATCTTCTCCCACATATTTAATGTTTCTAAAAGTTCCTCCTGGCAAATTTTCTTTTACTGCTGCATCTAAAACTCCGTTTAATAGAGGTACCTCTTTGGAGAATATCTCTATGGATTTGTTACTTCCACTGGCCATTTCATATGAATGGCCAAGCAGTCCAAACCCAGTTATATCAGTGCAACTGTTAACCTTGTATTTTTTCATAACATCATAGGCATATTTGTTAAGCATTCTCATAAACTTAATGGCATTTTCCATATATTTAAACTCAACTTTGCCAGCTTTATATGCGTTATTAATTATACCGTTACCCAAGGGTTTAGTTAGAATAAGCAAGTCGCCTTCTTTAGCTGCATCGTTTCTAAGTACTTTATTTATATCTGTTATACCAGTAACACTTAATCCATATTTTGGCTCATCATCATTTAAAGTATGGCCTCCAGCTATTACAGCATTGGCCTCATTTACTTTACTGTATCCACCTTCAAGTATATTTTTAACGTACTGAAGTTCCATATTCTTTGGATACGCCAAAATGTTCATACAAAGATTAGGCTCAGCTCCCATGGCATATACATCACTTAGGGAATTACATGCAGCTATTTCTCCAAATATGAATGGATCATCCACCATTGGAGGGAATACGTCTACAGTTTGAACCATAACTTTATTTTCATCTATTTTATATACTGCGGCATCATCACTATTACCATAACCAACCAATAGGTTAGGGTCATAACCTTTAGGAATACCGCATAACAAATCTGATAGAACCCCCGGTCCTACTTTTGCTGCTCAGCCGCCGCTTGTAGTTAATTTTGTTAATTTCATTTCTTCACTCATAATTACCTCCGTAAATATCTACCCATATTATATCTTATTTAAACGTAAAATAATATAGATTTTGTGAAAGATGTTGAAAAATAGCGGATATTGTGTATAATGAATTTGGTAAATTATGTTTAAAAGGAGTAAAAATGGACGATAATAAAATAAAAAGAATAAATGAATTAGCTAAGAAAAAGAAAGAAACAGGTCTTACCGAATGTGAACTCAGGGAGCAAGCAGTGCTAAGAGAAGAGTATTTATTAAGCATTAGAAAAAATTTAAAAGATCAGCTTGATAACATTGAAATAGTGGATTAATATGAAACAGGTATATTTGGATTATTCAGCGACAACACCAATAAAAGAAGAGGTATTAGAAGCTATGATGCCATATTTAAAAGAAGAATATGGTAATCCTTCTAATATATACTCTTTGGGTATAAAGACTAAAAAAGCAATAAGTGAATCCAGAGGGAAAATATGCGATTTAATAAATGCTAATGAAAATGAGATATACTTTACTGGAAGCGGTAGTGAAGCCGATAACTGGGCAATAATAGGCATCTTAAATGCCCATGAAGAAAAGGGTAAACATATAGTAGCCAGTAAAATCGAGCACCACGCTATATTAAATACCCTTAAACATCTTGAAACCAAAGGATATGAAGTAACATATTTGGATGTCAGAAGGGATGGAATTTTAAATCCGGATGACTTTAAAAATGCTTTGAGAAAAGATACAGTTTTGGTCAGTATAATGTTAGCAAATAACGAAATAGGAACTATACAGCCAATTGAAAAATTGGCGAAAATAGCCCATGAAAATGGTACTTTTTTCCATTGTGACGGTGTTCAAGCACTAAGTAATATTCCCATAGATGTTAAAAAGTTAGATGTTGATATGATGGCATTTTCGGCTCATAAACTTCATGGACCTAAAGGAATAGGCGCTTTGTACATTAAGAAGGGTATTGAAATAGATAATTTTGTTTTTGGCGGAAACCAAGAAATGGGCAAAAGAGCGGGCACAGAAAATGTTGCTGGAATAGTAGGCTTTGGTAAAGCTGCACAATTAGCTAAATCAAACATGGAAAACCATATTGCCCATTGTTTAGAGTTAAGAAACTATTTAGCAGATGAAATATATAGTAACATATTCCATTCTAAAGTAAACGGTTCCATGCTAAAAAGGCTTCCTGGAAATTTAAATATTTCTTTTTCATATATAGAAGGGGAATCCATCCTATTAATGCTTAATCAGCTTGGAATATCAGTTTCAACTGGCTCGGCATGCTCTTCCGGTGAAGGTGAACCTTCTCATGTTTTAAAAGCTATAGGAGTTGATGATAGCTTAATTCATGGAACTGTAAGGTTTTCCATAGGAGATTTTACCACAAAAGAAGATATAGACTATGTTGTAAGCTCATTAAAAACAATAACGGACAAGTTACTTGAATTATCACCGTTATATAAAGGATAGTATTATGAATGACAATATGTATAATGATATAGTAATGGATCATTTTTTAAATCCAAGAAATGTTGGGGAAATGGAAAACCCTGATGGTATTGGAATATATGGAAGTCCAACGTGTGGAGACTTGATGCAGATACATATTAAAGTTAAAGATGATGTAATAATAGATGCAAAATTTAAAGCATTTGGCTGCGGTTCAGCAATAGCATCATCTAGTATGGCTACCACATTAATCGTTGGATTAACTTTAGAAGAAGCACTAAATCTAACCAATGGTGAAATTGTAGAAAAATTGGAAGGACTTCCTGAAGCCAAAGTCCATTGTTCTGTACTAGCTGATAAAGCTATTAAAAAAGCGATATATGATTATGCTATAAATAACGGAAAAAAATACGATGCTTTAAAAGATTTTGATCCTTACGAAATGGCTGAAGATGAGCATAAATGTATTTGTGGTAGGAAAGATAATGAAAATGAATGAGAATAAAGTTGTAATAGGATTAAGTGGCGGTGTGGATAGTGCAACCGCTGCTTTAATATTATTGAAGAAAGGCTATGATGTACATGGTCTTTATTTAATAGTCAAACCCGATGACAAGGAACACATAAAAGCCAAGGAATTGGCTGATAAGTTAGGAATCAATATAAATATCATCGATGTGACCAAAGAGTTTGAAGATAAAGTTATAAACTATTTCATAGATAGATATAATAAAGGGATGACACCATCTCCTTGCCTAGTATGCAATAGAGATGTTAAATTTAAACATTTAATAATGGAAGCTAACAAAATAGGAGCTAAATATATTGCTACTGGTCATTATGCTAAAATTTCAGAAAAAGATGGCAAAAAATACATTGGAATTTCCAATAATAGAGCGAAAGATCAATCATATATGCTTGCATATTTATCCAATGATGTGATAGAGAGAATAATATTACCGTTAGAAGAGTTTGAAAGTAAAGAAGCAGTTAGAAATAAATCTAAAACAATTGATAAAGAAATATCGGCAAAAAAGGACAGTCAAGAATTATGCTTTGTTAAGCCTGAAATGACCCATGTAGATTATTTGATTAAAAAAGGTGTAAACATCAAGCCTGGAATATTTGTGGATAATAATGGAAATATACTAGGTAATAGCAAAGGCTACCAATGCTATACAGTAGGTCAAAGAAAAGGCTTAAATATTGCACTGGGAGAAAGGGCTTTTGTTAACAAAATAGATCCTAAAGAAAATAAAGTTACTTTAGGCAAAAATGAAGAATTATTTGCTAAAAGAGCTATTACCATACATAATAAAGTTATTGTTAACCAAGGTGATTTTGATATAAAAGTCAGATTTTCAAATAATACAACCAAAGGTCATATAATAAATTTTGACAAAGAAAAGGATATAATGGAAATTGAATTTAATGAACCAGTAAGGGCAGTAACTCCAGGTCAATTTTTGGTAATATATAAAGATGATTTGCTAATGGGTGTTGGAGAAATATCAGATGACACTAATAAAGAATTATGATATAATTAATAGTATATAATTACGAGGGGAATGCATAATATGTACAAATTAGGATTAAACGAAATTAGAAAGCTATTTATAGATTTTTTTGAAAGTAAAGGCCATTACGTATCTAAAAGTGCATCTTTAATACCTAGAGATGATAATAGCCTTTTAATAATAAACTCAGGTATGGCACCACTTAAACCATACTTTTCAGGGGCTTTAACACCACCTGCAAAGAGAATGACAACATGT
>DATFJV010000050.1:0-4062 GCA_035268985.1 Anaerovoracaceae bacterium
TCTATCATTTACAATAATAGGTTCTGAAAGTTCCGTAATATCTTTTCCATCTACAATCAATTTTACATTTGATGATCCTTCTACCTCTATTAATGATAAAGGTATAAATATAAAACTGAATACTAAAATTGCTGATATGAACTTACTAATTTTTTTAATATTATTCACAAAATCACTTCCTTTTCTTATTTGTATTATATCATTAGACGTATCTATATTTAAAGGGTTCCAATAAAAAAAGAGTCTTTTATCAAAAAAAAACTCTTTTTTTATATTATATAGAGGGATTAATGTTTAACCAAATCTTCCTGTTACGTAATCTTCTGTTTTCTTATCCCTTGGATTGGAAAATATTTTTTCTGTTTTATCATATTCAATTAATTCACCCATTAATAAAAATGCGGTTTTATCTGATATTCTAGCAGCCTGCTGCATAGAATGGGTTACAATTACTATAGTATAATTTTTCTTCAACTCATCAATTAATTCTTCTATCTTATAGGTTGCTATAGGATCTAATGCTGATGTAGGTTCGTCCATAAGTATAATCTCTGGTTGAACAGCCATAGCTCTAGCTATACATAATCTCTGCTGTTGTCCTCCAGAAAGTCCATAAGCATTGTCATCTAATCTATTCTTTACTTCATCCCATAAGGCTGCTCCCTTTAAGCTTGATTCTGCTATTTCCATTAACAAGCCTTTGTCTTTGATTCCGTGAATTTTAGGTCCATATACAACATTTTCGTAGATTGATTTTGGAAAGGGATTTGGTTTTTGAAAAACCATCCCTACTTTTGTCCTCAACTCTTCTACTTTAACTGATTTATCAAAAATATCCTTATTATTGTAGAGGATTTCTCCCTCAGTTCTTACAATAGGAATATTTTCTATCATTCTATTTAAAGTCTTAATGAAAGTTGATTTACCACATCCCGAGGGTCCTATTATTGCTGTAACTTGATTTTTTTCTATCTGGAGACTTATGTCTTTTAATGCTTGATCTTTTCCATACCACAAATTTAAATTTTTAACATCATAAGCTAAATTATTTTTGTATTCATTAAATTTTTTTACTGATTCACTCATATTTATCATCCTTTATTAAAATTTCTTTTGAAATTTATTTCTTATTATTATTGCTGCTGAATTCATAATAAATAATACAACTAGCAAAACTACTATTGTTGCTGCGGCTAAGTTGGCATATTCAGGAGTTAAAACTGTATCTAAAGTCCAATAATATATTTGTATAGGTAAAGCTGTAAAGTCATCAAATATAGTAGAGGGAGTAGTAAGTATTAGAGTTGGTATTCCTAATACCACTAAAGGTGCAGTTTCTCCTATAGCTCTAGAAATGGAGAGGATTGATCCTGTTAAAATACCCGGTATAGCCACTGGTAATATTACCTTTCTAATAGTTGTCCATTTTGTAGCTCCCATTGCAAGAGATGCTTCCTTTAAAAACCCCGGTACAGCTCTTATTGCTTCTTGACTTGATACAACTATAATTGGAAGTACCAATAAAGATAATGTTAGTCCTCCAGCTAATATACTTGAGCCTAAATTCAACATTCTTGAAAAAACTGTAAGACCAAGCAGTCCAAATATAACAGAAGGTACACTTGCTAAATTTGATATATTAGTATTTATTACTCTTTTTATTATTCCACTTGAGGCATATTCTTCTAAATATACAGCTGTAGAAACTCCTAATATTAAAGTAACTGGAATAACTATTAAAGTCAAATATACTGATCCCATTATAACACTATATATACCTGCTTTTTCAGCAAATATTGACAGTCTTCCGGTTAAAAAATCAACATTTAACCATCCAATGCTATCAACTCCAATTCTATAAAGAAGAATAATTAGAACTGATATTGCAAATACTAAGGACAGAGAAAATATATATCTTGATGCATTACTTAATCTTATTCTTCTGTCTGTTCTTTTTTTATCTATTTCAATTTTATAGTTACTTATAAACTCAAATTTACTTTCACTTTTATTTTCTTTTATAAATTGTGACTCGTAACTCATTTAATACTCCTCTCTATACCTATGGGAAATATATTGGGCCAACATATTCATACCTAAAGTAAATATAAATAATAAAAGTCCAACAGCGTATAAACTATAGTAACCTGTAGTGCCACTAGCCGCATCTCCACTTGTGAACTCTACTATATATCCAGTCATAGTTTGCATAGATTGTGTTATATCGAAAGTGAAATTCTTTGAGCTACCACTAGCAATTGTTACTATCATTGTTTCTCCAATAGCTCTTGATATTGATAAAACTATAGATGACAATATTCCTGATATTGCACCGGGAATCACTACTTTTAATGCTACTTCCAATTTAGTTGATCCTAATCCATATGCACCTTCCTTCATTATATCAGGAACTGAATTCATTGCATCTTCTGAAAGTGATGTTATCATTGGAATTATCATAATACCCATAACTATACCAGGACTTAAAACATTTTTAGCCCCTAAACTAGGTATTAATTTCATTAATATTGGTGTTACAAATGAATAGGCAAAAAACCCATATACTATTGTTGGTATTCCTGCTAAAACCTCAATTATAGGTTTTAGTAGTCTTCTGACTTTATCTGATGCAAATTGACTTAAATAAATTGCAGCTGACAACCCTATTGGTGCTGCTACTAAAATTGCTATTATAGTAGTAAATAGAGTACCATTTATCAATGGAAGTATGCCAAATGAAGGATCTGCATTTAGAGGTGCTAAATCCGTACTAAAAATTTCTTTAATTGGTACGGCAGCAAAAAATTTTGATGCATCAATAACTAAAGTTAGGAGTATACCAATTGTTGTTATTACGGATATAGATGCCATACCAAGAAAAAATATAGGCATTATTCTTTCTAATCTATTTTTTTTATTGCTTATATTATCCTGTATTATATCTCTTACTTTTATATTTTCATTCATCATATCACTCCTATACTTTTTTTAATAAGAACTTTAAGATGAGGATATATATCCTCATCTTAAAGCAGAAAATTTATTTTAAAAACAACTACTTAATTTCTTCTAATTTACTCATGTATCCTTGGTATACTGAGTCAGGTAAAGGTGCAAACCCGTTTTCACCTGCTAATCTTTTAGCACCGTCATCAGATACAATGTATTTTGCAAAGTCTAAAACCTGTGGCTTTTCTTTAGCATATTGAAGATTAACATATGTAAATACCGGTCTTGTAAATCCTGCATAATCTAAATCTTCTCCAATTGTTTCTAGTGCTGGTGCTACAGGTCCATCACCAAAGTTTATTGCTACTGCAGTTAGTTTGTCTTTATTGCTTTCATAATATCCATATCCGAAAAATGCAATTGCATTTTCATCTTTTGATACTAAGTCTACAAGGGTTGAATATTCCTGCTGTAAGTTTGCTGTAGCTACCATATCTTGTTCATCTAGAATTGTTTCATAGAAGAATTCATATGTGCCGTGATTTTCGTTTGGTCCGTAGAATTTAATCTCTTCTGAAGGCCATTCTGATCTAATGTCAGACCATAGTACTTTATCATCTTCTCTATAAGTTCCAGATATATACATATTAACTACTTCTTCTTCTGTCATTTCTGTTGCCCACTCATTATCTGGGTTTATTACCATTGTTAATCCATCGTAAGCAAGTTTAATTTCCATAACATCTTCGCCCATTTCAAGACCATTTTCCTTAAGTTTTTCTACTTCTGAATCTTTTATAGCCCTTGAAGCATCTGATAAATCTGTTTCCCCTGGTATGAATTTTTTAAATCCTGCACTTGACCCTGCTCTTCCTACCTGAACACTTACACCTTGTTCTTCATTAACCATGTATTCTTCTGCTATGTGTGCCATCAAAGGATATACTGTTCCGGAACCATCTACAATAACCTGTCCTGATAATTCTTCTGCTGGTTCTTCACTCTCTGCTGGTTCTTCTGCTGGTTGAGAACACCCAACCGCTACTGTCATAAGTAATACAAGTACTAATAAAATTGGAACTAATCTTCTCTTCAACATTTAAATCCTCCTAT
>DATFJV010000051.1:0-30590 GCA_035268985.1 Anaerovoracaceae bacterium
GCCAATGGGGTGCAGGCGGATATGCTCCATTTGCAATTCTTTGTTGGTTGAATCCACTAGTATCAATCTTCTATGGTTTCACAGGAATCACAATGGAAAAGATGACTGATGAACAGTATGAAAAGATTTTAGAAGAAAGAAAGAAAGAAGCTGAAGAAGCTGCTAAGGCATTAGAAGCTTAATCAATTTAAAACAGTTCTATTATAAATGTTGAGGTGACTAGAAAATAGTTATCTCAACATTTTTACTACTAACCCATTGGATTGCCAATGGGCTAGTTTTTTTCAAATAAAAAGCCTCACATCAAAGTGAAGCCTTTTAAAACAATTATGAAGTTTTAAACCGCTACTTTTACTTTTCTCTTCGGAACTTTTATTAAAGTTCTAAGCTCTTCCATCCTATCTTTTTCCATGGCAGGAGTATCTTTTAATCTATACTCCATGTCCAATTTATTGTATTTGTCTATTGCCATTTTATGATATCCTAAAAGCTCTACTTTATTCACAGTATTTAAATCAGCAATGAAATCATTTAACTTTTCTATATATTCTTCGCTATCATTGATACCAGGTATTATGACCTGTCTTATCCATACAGGTTTTTTAAGCTCTTTGATATCATCAATTACTTTAAATAAATTTTCTTGGGCACAAGCTGTAATTTCAGCAAATTTATCTGCTTCAGTATGTTTTATGTCTAATAATACTAAGTCAGACTCCTTTATAACATCAAAGGTGTTTTCATCGTAATAAGTACCACTTGTGTCTATTGCGGATTTTATTCCTTCCATTTTTAGCTTTTTCATTGTTGCTATTAAGAATTCTCCCTGCAGTAGCGGTTCCCCACCAGAAAACGTAACCCCACCGTCATCACCATAATATGATTTGCCTCTTTTTGCCCTATTCACTAGTTCTTCTGAAGTTACTGCAATACCTTGACTCAGTGACCATGAATCCGGATTATGACAATACAAACACCTTGCAGGACATCCTTGCATGAAAAAAACAGTTCGTATACCTGGCCCATCAACTGACCCAAATGTTTCAATTGAATGTATTTTACCTTTCATTTCCTTATCCTCCATAATCACTAAATACTCGGTTATATAACCGAGTATTCAGATATTCAATTAAACTCTGCCATGGAATGTTCTAGCAATTACTTCCTTTTGGTGCTCTTTAGATAATGAATTAAATCTTACTGCATATCCAGAAACTCTTATTGTAAGAGATGGATATTTATCAGGATTTTCATACGCATCTTCTAAAAGTTCTTTATTAAGCACATTTACATTTAAGTGATGTGCGCCTTGTCCAAAGTAACCAGAAAGCAATTTAACCAATGTGTCAGTTTGTTCTTCCTCGCTCTTTCCTAAAGTATCAGGCGTTATGCTAAATGTGTTAGATACACCATCTTGACAGTTTTCCCATACTACCTTAGAAACTGAATTTAATGAAGCTACCGCACCATTTGAATCTCTTTCATGCATTGGGTTTGCTCCAGGAGCAAAGGCTTCTCCTGATCTTCTTCCATCAGGCGTATTACCAGTCTTTTTACCATACATTACATTTGATGTAATTGTAAGTACTGATAATGTATGTTTAGCATTTCTATAAGTTGGGTGCTTTCTAAGTTCTTCGATAGTTCTCTTCGTAATGTCAACTGCGAATTGGTCAGCTCTATCGTCATCATTCCCGTATTTAGGGAAATCCCCTTCTATTCTATAATCAACGATTAATCCATCTTCATTTCTGATAGGATATACATCAGCATGCTTAATGGCTGAAAGTGAATCTGCCGCTACCGATAAACCCGCTACACCAAAAGCCATTAATCTTCCGATTTCTGAATTTAAGAACGCCATCTGTGATCTTTCATAGTCGTATTTGTCATGCATAAAGTGAATAATATTCATTATATTTACATATAATTCACATAACCATGCTAGATAAATATTGTATCTTCTCCATGCTTCTTCAAAATCAATCTTGCCATCTGGAACAGATTCCATCTGAGGACCTAAATGGGCACCACTCTTTTCATCAATCCCACCGTTTAAAGCAAGTGTTAATATCTTTGCTAAATTACATCTTGCACCAAAGAATTGCATCTGTTCACCCATTTCAATTGCTGAAACACAACACGCGATTGAGTAATCACCGCCACAAGTAGGTCTCATCAAATCGTCGTTTTCATATTGTATTGAATCAGTATCAATGGATACCTTTGAACAGAACTTCTTAAAGTTTTCAGGTAAATCCTTTGACCACAATACTGTTAAGTTTGGTTCTGGTGCTGCTCCTAAGTTATATAGAGTATTTAGTACCCTATATGAATTCTTAGTTACTCTATGCCTACCATCAGACCCTATTCCTCCAATTCCTTCAGTAATCCACATAGGATCTCCACCGAACAACTCGTTATATTGGCTTGTTCTTAAATGTCTAGCAACTCTTAGTTTAAGAATAAAATCATCCATTATTTCCTGAAGATCTTCTTCGGAATAATTTCCATTAGCCAAATCTCTTTCAGCATATACGTCAAGGAATGTGGAAGTTCTTCCAAGAGACATTGCAGCCCCATTTTCTTCCTTAATACCGGCTAAATATGAAAAATAAACCCACTGTACAGCTTCTTTAAAGTCTTTTGCAGGTTTTGAAATATCATAACCATAGCTTTGAGCCATTTTCTTGATTTCTTTTAAAGCAACTATTTGGTTAGTGATTTCTTCGGCTAATCTGATATTTTCTTCATTCATGATTGATCTACTTGAAATTTCTTCATGGTCTTGTTTCTTCCATTCAATTAGTTGATCAATTCCGTAAAGTGCTGTTCTTCTGTAGTCACCAATAATTCTTCCTCTACCGTATGCATCTGGAAGCCCTGTTATAAAACCAAAATGTCTAACATCTTTCATCGCTCTTGAATAAGCCTTAAACACACCATCATTGTGCGAAGTTAAATGTTCAAAAGCCTTATCAACATCTGGATTCAATTCTACACCAAATTCTTCAACTTCCTGTCTTACCATTTTTATTCCGCCAAATGGACAAAGACCTCTTTTTAATGGCTCATCAGTTTGTAAACCAACAATTATATCTTTTCCAGAAACTATATATCCAGGCTCAAAAGAATTAATTCTCATTATTTTGCTTGCATCTACCTTTAAAGTTCCACCATTTTTTCTTTCCTGAATCAGTAAATCTTTAACAACTTCATTGCATTCTTTAGTTCTTTCTGTGGGCCCTGCCAAAAACTCAGCATCCCCTTCGTACTGCTTGTAGTTAAGAGCAATAAAATTGTCTATACCAATCTCATTCTCCCATTTTCCGGTATTAAAACCTTCCCATTCTTTTTTCATTGTGAACCTCCATTTTTTTGCATTTTGTATCGTGTATACATAATCCCCCTGAAAAAAAGTGCCCTACTTGGTCACATATTTCTTTGGACATGTACAATATAACTTAATGTTAATTTAAAGTCAAACTTTTTTGCAAGATTTTTTGTATTTTTTTGAAAACATTTAAGAATCTAAACCCCTTGATTTTATAGGGCTTTCTTTCATTTGTGATAAGTCCTAACTTCATGCTTAAAATTATTTCTGAATACAGTTTTATCTGGTACTATCACCTTATAGCCACTGTCCTCGCTAGTTCCACAATCAAGCGCCAAATATGATTCATTTTTTCTGTCGATTAGTTTTTTGTAATTAATATTTTGTCTAATAACCATCAACGGAATCATTCCATGGTCATTATCTGATATTTCTAAGCTTTTTCTAACATTGTTAGCACCCAAATCTATAAGCACATCCCTTGTGATAGAATTTACAGCATTAGTACCAAAATCAGCTATTATTTCTTTATCTTTTAAAATATTTTTTGCCTCACTTATATTACCAAAGCTTCCCACATATATTCTTTTTATCTCATCTACATTTACATTATATTTTACAATACTTTCGTTAGGTAGTAGGTACAAAGAAACATTCTTGTGTTTTTGGTGAATTTTTTCCCTTTTATCTTTATTAGATTTCATATATTCATGAAATGGTAACAACACATTTATGCCATCTCCAATATTTTTTTCTTCTAAAAATCCTTCAATTGAATAATAAAGCGCTTCACTTTCTTGCTTAAAATACTTCCCATGCTTTTCTTTATGCTCCAATATTTTTGGCTTGTCCCGTTTATAACTATCAAGAGTTTTTTCAGTTAGCTTTGCAATGGCATTCCTTCTTAGTTTGTTTATTTCAGATACCTTTATTTGTTCCATTTTGCCATGCACATTGACCTTATCTACGGCAAACGGCGTATTGCCCGTCTTCTTCATTTGACACTCAATTTTCCTTAAGTATTCCGAATCAAATTCATTGGCTCCATAAAAATATACATCCATATCAATGTTTAGTTTTTTCAAATCCCCTTTGAATGATCCTTCAGCTTTATCATTCAATTTTTTAGAAATAACTCTATATACTTTATCTCTTTTTTTAACCCTTTCCTTTATGTCCCCGACTTTTATTATGTTAGAACCTATTTCTTCTAGATATGTTACCCTAAAAGATTTATTATTCAAGTTTCTAATTTCTAAAACATCCCCCATATTTATCTCTTTAGAAACCTTTAGCCTTAATATGCTTCTTTGTTGATCTAAGACCTCTCCTATATATATACCTGTATTTTTAGAAATACTCTTACTCATATTATCACCTAAGCCATCAGCATCTTCTGCAAACCCATTCCTGTTAAATATTTGCAGCAACTCTGCTTTATCGCTATCACCGATGGAGCAACTACCTATTTCATAAAACATATCAATATATTTTCTATAAATTCTTGTTACAGTAGCTACATATTCTGGGGATTTTAGCCTTCCCTCTATTTTAAGGGATTTAACTTTACCATTAATCAATTCACCTATATGATCAATTAAACATAAGTCCTTAGTACTTAATGGATATGCATTATCATCAACCATCTCTCCATTTTCATATAAACATCTATATGGAAGTCTACAAGGTTGTGCACATAATCCCCTATTTCCACTTCGACCTCCTATATATCTACTTAAATGACATTGACCAGACAAAGAAACACAAATTGCACCATGGACAAAAATCTCAATGTCTACATCTGACTTTGATGCTATTTCCGTAGCTTCTTTAACCGAAAGTTCGCGACCTAAAACAACTCTATTAAAACCCAGCTTTTGGGCCGTATCAACGCCGTTATAATCAACAACGCTCCCTTGAGTTGATAAATGCATCTGTAAATCTGGCATATACAAATTAATAAGACGCGCTAAACCAAGATCTTGAACTATAACTGCATCTACTCCTATGGAATATATCGCAGCTATATATTCTATGGCCTTTTTCATTTCTTCTTCTAATATTAAAGTATTAACAGTTATATAAACCTTCACTCCTCTTAAATGGCAATAATCAATTGCATCTTCAATCTCATTGATGTTGAAATTAGATGCTTTCATTCTGGCATTAAAAAGATAGCCACCTAGGTATATAGCATCCGCACCGTTATTTACCGCAGCAAAAAGTTGCGCTTGACCGCCAACAGGAACTAAAAGTTCAATTCCTTTATTTTTATCTCGTTTTAATGTCGCTTCGCATAAAGCCATAAATTCTCCATTACTACCCTTAAAAAATACCGGCAACTTACGAAGCCGGTATATATGTCCTACTATTTGTTTGTAATCACTGTACCCGTCTTTCCTTCTAATGCATCTACTGCCTTATCTAACGATGTTATTATTGCTTTTTTATCCGGATTATTTTCTACAAACTTCATGGCCGCCTTAATCTTAGGAAGCATGCTTCCAGGAGCAAAATGGCCTTCATCCACATATTGTTGCGCTTTTTCCAAATTTAAATTAGTCAAGTTTTCTTGGTTCGGCTTATTAAAGTTAATCGCAACCTGTTCTACTTCAGTTAAGATCATAAGATAATCTGCTTCAATTTTTTCTGCCAATAATTCAGCTGCAAAATCCTTATCAATTACTGCAGGTACACCCTCTAATTGACCATCTTCATGCCTAAATACAGGGATTCCTCCACCACCACAAGAAATTACAATTGATGAATCCCAAAGTCTCCTAACAGCATCGATTTCAACGATGTCTTCAGGTATTGGAGATGCAACAACTCTTCTAAATCCTCTGCCTGAATCTTCTTTCATAACAAAACCTTTTTCAGCTTCCATAGCTTTTGCTTCTTCTTCGCTATAGAATGGACCAATGGGCTTAGTTGGGTTTTTAAATCCTGGGTCATTCTTATCAACTACAACCTGAGTCGCTACTGTAAGAGCTGGTACATTTCTGTTTCTCTTAGCTAGTGCATAAACTAAAGCTTGTTGTAGATGATATCCTATGTATCCTTGTGACATAGCTCCACAAACATCGAACGGCATCGCAGGAGTTACATCCTTTGCCGTTTCAGAAGCCAAAAGGATCCTACCTACCTGGGGTCCGTTACCATGAACTAAACCAATTTCATATCCCATACAACTAATTTCTGCAACATATTCACACGTCTTTTTAACAACTTCCAATTGAGCTTCAGCTGTAGCTTCGCCTTTACCAGACTGTAAAGCATTACCACCTAAAGCTATTACAATTTTCTCTGCCATTTCAATCTCTCCTTCTTATATTATTATGGGCATATTTTATACTATATACACATGCAAGTCAACACATTAACTCAAACACTTTCAATTAATTCTTTACATCTATCCCCAATTAATGTATAATATTTTTTGCATATATTAGCACCTATAGCTCAATTGGATAGAGTCGCGCACTACGAATGCGAAGGTTTGGGGTTCGAGTCCCTATAGGTGCACCACGCAAAAAGCCTTGTTAACCCAGTGTTTTCAAGGCTTTTGTTATGTTTTCAATTATATTTTTAGGTCTCTTTTTTGTGCCTATTCTTCCCATTTGGCCCCTATTATCCCCGTAAGTGTTGTACCTAAATCTAAATTAAGACAACTTTTTACACATTTTTCTTCTATATATATGCACTTGTTTATATCCCTTTAAGTGAATACTAAAATAGCAACGGACTCGAATCAGCTGCTCAATGATATAATGAATTTCTCTACCTCATAACCCCTTAATTACAAAGGTAATGTTCTTTCTGATATTAAAATTCTTTCCTTTAAATATTATACTGTTGGTAAAAGGTTAGAATTGATTCTTTTCGATTTTTCAATCAAACTGTAATCATAAAAGTTCATTAAAACCCTATTTGTAGACTTTATTTCATAGGTTCAATTAATTAAAGTACATAATTAATGCGTACCAAGGTAATACTCTCATTATTAATTCCCGAAAGTATATTGACGCTATCCTTGAGGATTTTTTTATTGACATTAAGCGCTATTAATAATACATTTAATTTAGGAGGATATACTATGGAAAGAAAAAGCGGCATATTACTACATGTATCATCCTTGCCTAGCAATTATGGTATAGGAAGCCTTGGTAAAAGCGCATACGACTTTGCCGACTTTTTAGCTGCATCAAAGCAAACATATTGGCAAATATTACCCTTGGGACCTACCTCAAAAGAAGGTTCTCCATATAATTCTAATTCTGCATTTGCAGGCAACCCTTTTTTAATCGATTTAGATTATTTAATTAAAAATAATCTAATCAACTATTCTGATATTCCCATTTCTATGAAAAAAAGTCCCTCGAAAAAAGTAAATTACAAGACACTAAATAAATATCGATATCAAGTTTTGAAAAAATCATACAATAACTTAAAAAATAAAATGAAAGAATTTGAGGAATTCAAAAGAAGTAATTCATTTTGGTTAGATGATTATTCATTATATATTGCTCTAAAAAATTATTTTGATAAGCTACCTTGGTACAAATGGCCAGATGAAGGAATCAAGCTACATCAAAGGTCATCAATAAAAAAGTACCGTTCTTTTCTTGAAGAAAACATTGATGAAATCTCATTCATTCAATTCCTATTTTACGAACAGCTTCAAAATTTAAAAACATATTTAAATATAATAGGCATTAAACTAATAGGTGATATGCCTTTGTATGTTTCCCATGATTCATGCGACGTTTGGTCTAATAGAGAATTATTTAAATTAGATGGAAATAATCTGCCAACAGAGGTAGCCGGGGTTCCTCCAGATTATTATTCAAAAAACGGACAAGTTTGGAATACCCCAATATATGAATGGGATAACTTGAATAAATCCAATTACGAATGGTGGATTAAAAGAATGAGTCATCAACTTAAATACGTTGACTTGTTAAGAATAGACCATTTCAGGGGGATAGAAAGCTATTGGTCTATACCATATGGTGACATAACCGCTAAAAATGGTCATTGGAACAAAGGCCCAGGCAAAGACCTAATCGATGTTATAAATACTAATTTTAATAAAGGCATATTGCTTGCTGAAAATCTAGGTCTCTTGACAAACGCATCTGAAGATTTATTAAAGTATTCTGGTTATTTGGGCATGAACGTCATTCAATTTGAAAAGAATTTAGAAAGAATAGATAATAAGACAGTTTTATATACAAGTACACATGATAACGATACCCTTTTGGGTTATATAAAAAAACAAAATTTGAGAGAATCTTGTCATGATTTTTTGTTAAAAGGTAGCAATTCCAATGCAACGATGTTCCTTGCCTCTATGCAAGATTATCTGGAATTACCAAGTAAATGTAGGATGAATACTCCCAATACAGTTAAACATAATTGGCAGTGGCGTTTAAAAACCAACGAAATAAGCGAAACTTTATCTTCTAAAATAAGCGAAATCACAATTCAAGGTAGACGCACTTAAAAGGAAGCCTTTCGGCTCCCTAGCAATTCTGAGGTAAATTGGTTTCTTTTATTTCACCATTTTTATATGCATTTATTAATGAATTTAAATCTTCAATCTGCCTAGTTAATTCAATTCCTATATCCGTATCTATAATCATCATTCTTTCTGGCATTCTATAGACTTCACGCATTATCGGATGATTAAAAACTTGAGTTCCATCTTCTAATATAGGAGAATAATCCTTGTGTTCTGCCAAACTCATAAATCTAGAGTTAAAAATAAATGTATAGCCAGCTATTCCTGTAGTTTTTTGATAAGCCTTTGATATCCCACCATCTATTACGTACAACATTCCTTCTCCCTTTATTGGGCTCTCTCCATCTTTTATCCTAACAGGAACATGTCCATTTATTATTTTCGCTCTCGATGGATCTAGACCAAAATCCCTAATTATATTTGTGCAAATCTCCTTAGAATCAATATACTTATAGTAAGGCATTGCTCTCTCTTTGTGGGCTGCTTTATCTTCTATGAACAACCGCTCCAATGTGGTCATTTTTTCTTTTCCAAACAACGGAGAATTGCCGCCTAGCCACAAATACCACATAACATCAGCAGCACTTGCTCTGCTTTCACCTCTCGGAGGATTAAAATACGCGTTTCTTACTTGCATATCTAGAAAAGTCATCAACTTGGAACCTTTATGGGTTTCGCCGTTTAAAGTAACCTCTTTAAACTCACCATTTTCATTCATAGGTATACAACCATGATAAAGAAGATTCCCATTGATTTTGCTATAAAGAGCTCCATGACTATATAAATATTGCAGATGTTCTTGCAATCTTTTTGAGTTAAGTATCGAAGCTTCAAGGGAATTCATTATCTCTTCTTCTTCCTTCGTAAGCTTATATGGGTTATTGGGATCTATAGTAGGCAAGTAGTTGTCCTTTAATTCATAAACCATCCCTTCCACTTCTATTGTTCCCTTACTAAAATCAATTTTTTCTAAAAGCAATCTTTTTTCAAGGTCATATTCTGGCCTTTTCATTATAGTCTGACCTTCTACCTTAAATTGACAAATCGCTATTGTTTTGTGCATCTTTGCCGCCAACTCTTCATCTATAGGGTCATATCTGTTTCTATCTAATATATGTGGTTTAAAAGCAGTACATGGGTCATCTTTATATATTTTATCTGCATAAGTTGCTAATGGTCTTAGGTTAATAGCATAACCGACCTCTAGCATATCAAAATTGTTATAGCTAACATTCATTCTAATAATATTAGCTATGCAAGGCCAATTACCTAAAGCCGCTCCCATCCAAACTATATCATGATTCCCCCATTGTATATCAACATCATGTCTTTCAATTAAAAAGTCCATAATTTTATCAGGATGGGGACCTCTATCATATATATCTCCTACTATATGTAATTGGTCCACAGCTAAATTACTTATGGCTTCCGCTAACTCAGTGATTAATGTTTCACCTGCTTCATATTCAATTATAGAATCTATTATTTGTTCATAATAGTGAGCTCTGTTTTCGTCATTATCTGCAAAAAGTAGTTCATCTATTATGTATCCAGAATTCTCAGGTAACGCCTTCCTAACCTTAGACCTTGTGTACTTTGATGATACCCCTCTACATATCGCAACTAATCTATATAAAGCAGTTGAACACCATTCATTAAAATCTTTTTCATTGTTTTTTCTTATTTCAATTTCAGCTTTAGGGTTATATATAAGTGCTGCTAAAGCATCAATATCATCTTGACTTAATTCATTGCTAAACCGTTCATCTATTTTCCTCTTAATGGTTCCAGATGCACTTCTTACCATATATTGGAACGCATCATATTCTCCATGTAAGTCACTTAAAAAATATTCTGTCCCCTTGGGCAATGCCAGTATAGCCTTTAAGTTTATTATTTCACTTTTTACGGCTCTATGATTTGGGTATTCCTTTGATAACATTTGCAAATACTTGCTCTCAGGCATAATAAAAATCCTTTCTTAGCTATTACTCTTCAACTTTAATTATTGTAGCCCCTATATTTCTAAACTTTTCAACAAAGTTCTCATAACCTCTTTCGATATGATATATCTGAGTTACCTCAGTAATGCCTTCAGCATATAGTCCTGCTAATACCATAGCAGCGCCTGCTCTTAAATCAGTAGCAACAACTTTCGCTCCTTCCAATTTAGAATCACCCGGCACATATGCAGTTCTGTCTTTAGTCTTAATATTTGCACCCATTCTGTTTAATTCATTAACATGCATAAATCTGTTTTCAAATACGCTCTCTTTAACTTCACTGCTCCCTTTAACAGTGGTTAAAAAAGCCATGAATGGAGATTGGATATCCGTTGGAAACCCAGGATATGGCAAAGTTTTAATATTAGTAGCAGTTAATTCCCTATCTCTTGCATCAACATAAAGCCCTTCATCTACTAGTTCAACGCTAACTCCGCATTCTTTGAGCTTTGCAATAATTGGTTTTACGTGATCAGGAACAATGTTTTTTATTAAAACCTCACCTCTAGTGACTGCCGCCGCAAGCATAAAAGTCCCAGTTTCAATTCTATCAGGAATTACTGTGTGCTGTACTCCTTTTAGTTTCTTAACGCCTTCTATTTTAATAGTATCCGTACCTGCTCCTTTAATTCTAGCTCCCATTTTATTTAAAAAGTTTGCTAAATCTACAATTTCAGGCTCCTCTGCCGCATTTTCAAGATATGTTGTTCCCTCAGCTAACACCGCCGCCATCATTAAATTTTCAGTAGCTCCAACGCTAGGAAAATCCAAATAAATTGTATCTCCAATTAACCCTTTAGGGCCTACTTTAGCTTCTACGAAAAAATCTCCTTCAACAACATCTGCAC
The DNA here is from genome assembly GCA_035268985.1 of Anaerovoracaceae bacterium. Lineage (GTDB taxonomy): Bacteria > Bacillota > Clostridia > Peptostreptococcales > Anaerovoracaceae > JAAYHV01. Next base: position 11,710 of record DATFJV010000051.1, read on the forward strand.
CTAATGCCTTAAAACCCTTCAAGTGTAAATCTATAGGCCTTTTCCCAATTGCGCAGCCTCCAGGAAGGGGCATATATGCTCTTCCACATCTAGCCAACAAGGGACCCATTACCAAAAATGATGCCCTCATTTTTTTAACTAACTCATAGTCTCCATTAGTAGTAGTTATTTCCCCAATATCAACTGAGATTTCGCCTTTACCATCACAGCCAATTTTAGCCCCAAATGAAACGAGCATATCTCTCATTACGATTACATCCTTTAATTCTGGAACATCATCTATTTTACAGGTTTCTTCAGACAACAACGTAGCGGCCATAAGCGGTAATACCGCATTCTTAGCGCCGCTAATTACAACTTCGCCACATAGTGGCCCATTATTTTGAACAATTAGTTTTGACACAAACAATCTCCTTAAATATTATTTTATAATTATACTATTTTTGGTTAATTATTGCAATATTTTAATATATAGCAAAACCGGCAAAAGCCGGTTTATATTTATACAATTCATACACTTTGCTATTCATCTTCTTTTTTAAATTTATTAATTACTCCTTGAAGAGATGCTAACGCTTTGCCAATATTAGTCATGGTTTTAACTATGCTTTCGTTCCCTTTTATAGCATCAGTAATAGTTCCAAAAGCCTTAATAATATCTGCCACAACTCCGTCAATTTCGGTCGCTTCTTTAGCAGATATAGCAGACACAACTTTGGCATCGTCCATAATCTCATTAGTCTTCTTAAGCGTAATAATTAGGTTTTTAGTCAGCACTATCAAATATACGATAAATACAAATAGTGCAGCAAAAACAAGGAATAAAATTAGTTCATTAAGATCAACTGTTACTTCCATGGCATATCTCCTTTCTTGCTCACAATTCAATTATACATTTATACCTTATCAATATCAATCTAATCTTTCATATATCCTTAATATTTCTTGATGATAAGATTCATTTTCATAAATATTTATTTCCTTTAGTATATTAATATCATTCTTTCCGCCTTTTATGCCATGAATCAACATTATATTCGGCGCTTCTCCATGTCTAGCTGATACAAACTGCAATTCATATGGTTCTATCTCATTTTTTTTCATGTAGTATATGATATTTGACAACCTAGAAGGCCTATGTACCATATAAAAATGCCCCCTTTGCCTAAGATTGTTAGCCCCAACTCTTATAAAGTCTTCTACTTGTGCAGTAGTTTCATGTCTTGCGATAAATTTAGCTTCTGACTCATTTCTTATTCCACTTCCTAGTTTTTTATATGGGGAATTGCATGTAATTGCGTCAAATTCATCAAATTCTTTTTTCTGTATCTCTAAAATATCCATGTTAAAAAATTCTATATTTGACATACCATTTATTTCCAAGCCCTTCATTGACTTTTCCCAAGATTTTTTTTGTTTTTCCACACCTACTATATATTCAATGTTTTTCTTATGGGATAATATAAAGGGTATGATTCCTGTTCCCGTGCCCAAATCCATTACTCTATCAAATTTATGAGATTTCGAGCCTGTTTCGCCTGCAACAAATGCGCTGAGCAAAACCGCATCTATTCCATAGCAAAACTCCTTTGGATTTTGAACAATTTTTATATCAGCAAATCCTGTTTTATCTATTCTTTCTTCATCAGATAAATTCATCATTAGTCTTTAATTAATTCCTTAATTTCCTTTAAAGTTTCTTCATCGACCTCTTCGTAAATATTCTCTTTATTTTTTTTCTTCTTATCTATTCTTTTAATATCTTCTTTTTTATATGCGTAAACATCAGTCGATAGTTTTTCTTCACCTGTTTCTTTGTCTTTTTCAACCAACCTAGCTTTAATATCATTTTTTAATAAATTTATACTAATTACTTTTGCCGTTCCATCATTTGTTTTTATTTTTTCATCAACGTTAGGCATCCCTTTTCTTAGTTCACTATATACATCATTTTCATAGTTTAAGCAACACATGAGCCTTCCACAGACACCGGATATCTTAGCAGGATTTAATGATAAATTTTGGGTTTTAGCCATTTTTATAGATACTGGTTGAAAATCTGCTAACCATTTATTGCAACACAAAGGTCTTCCACAAGCACCAATACCACCTAGCATTTTTGATTCGTCCCTAACACCTACTTGTCTAAGCTCTATTCTCATTTTAAAATATGAAGCCAAATCCTTTACTAACTCTCTAAAGTCAACTCTTCCATCTGCAGTGAAATAAAAAACAACCTTTGTGTTATCAATTGTATATTCCACATCTATTAATTTCATGTCAAGTTTATGCTCAATTATTTTTTCCTTGCATACCGAAAATGCCTCTTTCTCCCTTTCAGAACTTTTTTCCCTATTCTCTATATCTTTATCTGTAGCTATTCTTTCCACGGTCTTAAGAGGCTGAACGATTTCATCTTCTCCAACTTCTCTATTTGCAAGAACCACATCTCCTAGCTCAAGTCCTCTAGCAGTTTCTACCACCACTTTATCTCCCACATTAAACTTTATGTTTGTAGGATCAAAATAATATATCTTTCCTGCTTGCATAAACCTTATGCCTACTATTTCAATCATTATTTCCCTCCAAGTTCTATATACATTCTTTTTAGGGCATTTTTCCTATTCATGCCACTTGATATATCTTTACGCGTTTGTTCAATATTAAATATGGCCTCCGTGTAATATGACACAAAATCTTCATTGATATAATTTTTTAACAACCTATCTCTATAAACATTTTCCAATTCATTTAATAAAGAAATTGCATCATCATCTGTTTTAATAAATTTGTTAAGATATTCTCTATAATTCTTAAAAATTTCATCTTCATTTATTAAGTTAAAAACTTCTAACGCCTTTTCCTTTTGTCTATTAGTACTAATGAAACCTTGATTAAGCTTAACCATTATACATCTAGATATTATGGTCTCTATTAAACTTTCACTATTGGCAGTTAGTAGTATTATAACCGTTCCGTCACTTGGCTCTTCTAACATTTTTAGCATCTTGTTTTGACCTATTTCATTTATTTTTTCTGCGTCCTCTAATATTACAATATTCTTATTACCCGAAGCAGGCTTAAGATTAAGTTTTTTAGCCATATCTTTAATATCTTCTACGCTATATCCAGTCTTGTTACTTTGCTCTAAATAATAAATGTCTTCGTGATTTCCGTGAGTAATTTTATTACAAGTCACGCAATCATCGCATCCTATTGCTTTTGTATCTTCACATAAAATACCTTTGCAAAAGTCTTTTGCAAAATTCAGTCTAGAGTCCTTATTCCCACCTTCAATTATATAGGCATGGGATAATTGATCATTTTTAATTGAATCACGTATTCCTTCTATTATAATACCATCATACCTATTTAAAGACACCACATTACTCCTTATAACTCTATCTTATCAAGAATACTATATATATCAGCCTTAACTGCTTCAATATTCTTACTTGCATCAATTACATGAAATCTACTGGGCTCTTTTTCGCAAAGTTTTCTATACCCTTCGTAGACACGTTGATGGAAATCATCTTTTTGTATTTCCAAACGATCCTTTTCATTATTATTAATTCTCCCTCTGCCTTCTTCGGGATTAATTAACAAAAGTATTGTTATATCTGGCTTAACTCCTGCAATGGCATAATCATTAATTACAGTTACTAGTTCCCCCAATTCTCTTCCATAACCTTGATATGCTATGCTAGAATCAACATACCTATCACATAAAACTACTCTGCCTTCGTCTAATTTGGGTTTAATTTTTTCATTTACATGTTGTGCTCTAGACGCTGCGTAAAGTAAAGCTTCTGCCATGTCACACATTTTTTCATTTTCTTTATCTAGAATTATTTTCCTGATTTTTTCGCCAATTTCTGTACCGCCAGGTTCCCTCGTAAATATAATATCAATATCCTTTTCTTTAAAATATTTAATTATATTTTTCAATTGAGTCGACTTTCCTGCGCCATCTGGCCCTTCTATTGAGATAAAATAACCTTTATTCACGTTTACCTCCACCCATTTCATCAGCAAATTTTGTGATTAATTTATATGCTAAATATATAAAGGGCATACTTATCAAAAAAGCAAATATAATTTTCAAAACAAACATTATACTCATAATAATACCTTCCTTTAGACATACTATATAAATTATATCATAACCACTTAATTTAATACAGTTCTTTTTTCTTTCTTGTTGTTAATCTGTGGTAATTTCACCCCAACGTTAAATATGTTTTAATGAAAGGATGAAGAAGTATAAAATGAGTCAAAGAGAAATTATTAGATTACATGTGATTAAATCATGTGTAAAAGGCAATTGTACTGTTAGAACGGCAGCTGAAACCTTACATCTTTCTGAAAGACAAATTAAGCAGCTTAAAAAGGAGTATAGGCTAAAAGGAACAGATGCTTCAAGTAGATGCTACACCTTATCAATGGTTTGGTGGGAATGAAAAATATTCACTGCATGGCTTTATAGATGATGCTAAAGGTAATATTACCGGTCTTTACCTATGCAAATACGAGTGCTTGCTAGGTTACTTAGAAGTACTTAGACAAACACTCATAAATTACGGAATCCCTCAATCCCTATATCCAGATCGTTACAGTGTATTTTTTCTTAATAGAAAAAATGAACAAAAGTTATCCATTAAAGAATAATTATCTGGTACTAAGAAGAAGTTAACACAATTCGGACGAATTGTCGAGCATTTAGGTATAGGCATGTTTCCTGCTCAATCGCTACAAGCTAAAGGTCGCATAGAAAGACTTTGGAATACATTGCAAAGTAGACTTCCAGTAGAGTTCGCTTTAGCTGATATTAATAACATTAAAGATGCTAATGAACTTTTAGAATCCTATATACCAAAATTCAATAAACAATTTGGAACTGATGTGAATGCTTCGACTAATTAGAAAGGGTTTAAATTTCACTGGTTATTGATAGTTCTTTTTTCTTTCTACCTTGAATTGCAAGTGTTTTCATTATATAATGTATTAGAATTAAGCAAATTGGAGGAATTTTATGAACAACATCGAATTAAGCAATCTACTGTTTCCCAGTATTGATAAAAATACCGATTATTATGAGAATATTTACCCGGCAAGAAATTTGCAAAAAAATGCAAAGGTAACTAGATTAGGGCCCTCACCCACAGGCTTTATACATTTAGGGAATCTTTATGGTGCTTTTATTGATGAAAGATTAGCACATCAATCTAATGGTATTTTTTATTTACGTATAGAAGACACTGATGATAAAAGATATATTGAAGGAGCGATAGAAACTATAATTGACTCACTAAGCTTTTTCGGAATAGAATTCGACGAAGGAGTAACTAAAAATGGCGATGTGGGTAATTACGGAAGCTATACCCAAAGCAAAAGAATCCAAATATATAAATGTTTTGCTAAAAGACTAATCGCAGAAGGTAAAGCTTACCCATGCTTTTTAAAAGAAGAAGAAATAGCAAAAATTAGAACAAACCAAGAAGAAAATAAAATGACACCTGGAATCTACTATGGGTGGTCTAAATTCAGAGATTTTGAAACAAACGAAGACATTCAAAAAGAAGTTGTTGAAAACATCAACAAAGGACTTCCTTATGTTATAAGGCTCAAATCCTCAGGGAAACCGAATGCTTTAGGGGATAATATCAAAAGAAACAAAGTCTACGATGCCATTAGGGGAGAAATGGGAGTTCCTGAAAACTTTCAAGATATAGTGATTTTAAAGAAAAATGGAATTCCGACCTACCACTTTGCCCATGTCATTGATGATCATCTAATGCGTACTACGCATGTTGTTAGAGGTGCAGAATGGCTACCTTCACTTCCCATACATGTTGAACTTTTTGATAAGTTAAATTGGAACCCACCAATATATTGCCATACCGCGCAACTTATGAAAATTGGTGAAGATGGAACAAAACGTAAACTTTCCAAAAGAAAAGATCCGGAATTATCCCTTGATTATTACAAACAAGAAGGTTACCATCCTTATGCTGTACGAGAATATCTGTTGACATTATTAAATTCAAATTATGAAGAATGGAGAATGGAAAACCCAAATATTTCAATTGATAAATTTGATTTTACTACAAAAAAAATGAGTACTTCTGGCGCATTATTTGATTTAAATAAATTAAATGATGTAAGCAAAGAAACTCTGTTGAAAATTTCTGCAAAAGATTTGTTCGATTTCTTAAAGAATTGGTCAGAACATTTCGCACCTAAATATGAAATCTGTTTTAATGATAGAACTTATCTAGAACAAATACTAGATATCGGCAAGGATGACAAAAAACCTAGAAAAGACTTTATCAATGCCAAACAAACAATGGACTTCATCAGTTACTTTTTTGATGACTTTTTCAAAATAGAAGATGATATGCCAGTAGAAGCATCTAAAGGAGATATTAGTAAAATACTTTCAGAGTATTTAGGCACATATAACCATAATGACGATCAAAGCGAATGGTTTGGTAAAATCAGAGAAATTGCTGTTGCTAATGGATATGCTGCTAAACCAAAGGACTATAAAAAGCATCCCGAAGAATACAAAGGTCATGTAGGTCATGTAAGTACAGTTATCAGAATTGCGCTTACCGGTAGGTCGCAATCTCCTGATATATGGGCAATTCAGCAAATTTTAGGAGAGACAAAGGTTAAAAAAAGAATAAACAAACTAATATAAGCAAAGGCTTCCTTTTTTTAGGAAGCCTTATTCTATATCCTTTTTTCCGCCGCAATAGCGTGTCCTTCTAAACCTTCACCATTGGCAAGTCTGGAGACTGTTGATGCTATACTTTTAGAACCTTCTGTAGTCATTCTCTGAAATGTACATGTTTTTAGGAACGTTCCAACCCAAACTCCTCCCGTATATCTCGAGGCCTTTAACGTTGGTAAAGTGTGATTTGTTCCAGAGGCATAATCACCAAAAACTTCTGCCGTGTTTTCACCAATAAATAAAGACCCATAGTTGGTTAATTTATTTATTATATTATCAGGTTTTGCTAAATTCACTTCCAAATGCTCTGGTGCATATTCATTTGATATTCTAGTCGCTTCACTAATACTCTCAACAAGTATTACTTCTCCATAGTTTTCCCAAGATCCTTTTGCAATTTCGCTATTTTCCAATTTTTTGATTTGTTCAGAAACAGCCTCTATAGTTTCATGAGCTATTTTTTCAGAAGTTGTAACTAATATCCCTTTGGCATTTAAATCGTGCTCCGACTGCGCAATAATATCAGCTGCTATTATTTCTGGATTGGCTAAACCATCAGAAATTATCAATACTTCACTTGGCCCTGCTAAAAAGTCTATTCCGATATTCCCATAACACTGTCTTTTGGCTTCGGTTACATATTGGTTGCCAGGTCCTACAATCATATTCACAGGTTCCACTTCTTTGGTGCCATAGGAAAATGCAGCCACCGCTTGTACCCCTCCAACTGCATATATTTCATCAATCCCCGCTATATCCATAGCAACGATTGTTTTGGGATTTATCTTACCGGTTATTTTGTCCACTGGCGAACATGCCGCTACTCTTTTTACACCTGCCACTTTAGCAGGTATGCCTAGCATTAAAGCAGTAGAATAAAGAGGGTAATTCCCGCCAGGAACATAACAACAACATGATTCTACTGGTATTATTCTATGCCCAAGGGTTATGCCTGGCATAGGGGAAAAAGCTTCCAATGAATTAATTGTCTTCCTTTGGGCCTCTGCAAAAGACTTAATGTTCTTTGCAGCAAACCTTATATCTTCAATATCGTTATGTTCAACCCAAGTGTACGCCTCATCTATTTCTTTTTTTGTTAAAAGCAAGTCTATCCTATCTGAATTGTCAAATTTTTTACTGTATTTTCTAAGAGCTTCATCACCGTTTGCTTTTATATCATCAATTATGCATTCAACAACTTTAGTAAGCTCCTTGTTATCTTTATCTTTTCTTTCTTTACCTTTTTTAATATATTTCATATCTACCTCCATTTGATGAAACAATAACATATGGAGTAGTATTAATGTCAATATACAATTTTCTTAAAACTTTACATAAACGTTGAGTCAACTCCATATTTATGTTATACTCTTAAAAACGGAAGGAGTTTTTTTATGAGAATTGGGGAAGTTGTAAAAAAATATGGTGTTTCAAAAGACACAATACATTACTATATTAATTATGGACTTTTAGTTCCACCGAAAAAGGGAAGTCAGTATAATTTTGATACTGCCACAATAAAGGACTTGGAAAGCATCCTAGACTTAAAGGAGCTGTCATTTAAACTGAGTGAAATACATAAGATAATCTCATTGTCTAGAATTTCTGGCATGAAGAATAAAGGAGATATCAACGAGCTAATTAATATATACTCAAATAAGAAGGATGAATGTGAACTGCAAATTGATTTTTATAAAAACAGAATTAAAAACTTAACATCTAAAATAGTTAATTTGCGATTCGAAAACGAGAAGCAAACTCTACACAAAGGAGTTCCCGTATCCATGCTGGATTTTTTATGTTGTCCTAAATGTGGTAAGGATTTAACCGTCATAAATGCTACCATAAATTCCAATTCCATAGATAGCGGAGACTTAATATGCGAATGCGGCTATGCTGCTATAATAGAAGGCGGTATACTTTTAACACCAAATAAACCTAAAAGCATATATGATAAACCTGATACGAAACGAGAATTGTACAAGGACTTGCCTCCAACTATGATTACTTTATTTCAAAAATCATATAACAAAATGTTAGATTACTTGCATCTGTATCCAAATGATAATAAAGTAATTATGGAAACCTACATAAACGCTTACTTCTTTATGCATAATCATATAGAACATTTAAATCCAAATTGTAAATATATTGTAATAGACAAGTACCCTGAAACTTTAAAAATGTATAAAGAGCTTATGACCGAATCTGGATGCAATTTAGATATACTCTTTATGGCAGATGATAGCAATTGTTATCCCTTGAAGAAATATATCGTTGATTATAATATGGATTTCTTTGCAGTAAATGAGCACCAATTTTATGAGCATACCTTTTTATTGGAAAAATTGATACCATATATGTCAGAAGATGCCATTTTCATGGGTACATATTTTTATTTTATTAAAGGGAATAACTCTATGAAAAACTTGCTTTCCCTATATCCTGAAAGTGATCAAAACAACTTTAGTAGAGAATACTTTTTTAATGCAGTTGGGGAAAATGGTTTTAAACTTAAAGATTGGCAAGAAATGGGTAAAATAACTGATTCAGGAGATAATTTGGGATTTGGTTTCCACGAAACCGGCGAAGAATTACATTTAATGACCTACTTATGTAAAAAATGAAGCACTAATGTGCTTCATAAATTATCTTTTTATATCTCCCCCAGAAAGAATATCATCATATTCAGCCCTACTTCCACCGACAAATTTAGGCCTTGTTCTTGCGCAAGTTATTTCAGCTTCACCTATTTTATTAATTGATAATCTAACTGGTACAGCAACTTTTTTAAGCTGCATACCTATCAACGTTTTCCCAATATCTATTCCTGCTTCAGCTTCTATTTCTTCTATCGCCACGGGGCTTTCCGCTTTTTCATAAACTTGCATAGCAAATGACCCTCCTGCGTTAGGTCTAGGGACTACATTTACAATTTCTTGTCCGTTTCTCAGCGCATCTCTTTCCGTAATGACAGCTCTATTTAGATGTTCACAGCACTGAGCAGCCAAATATATCCCTTTAGGCTTAGTTTCTTCAGTAATCCCTTCATATATGGCTTCAGCAGCATTTATATCTGAACCTTTACCAATTCTTAATCCAACCACTTCACTGGAAGAACATCCAACAACTAAGATGGCGCCTTTTTTTAAGTTTGCAACTTCAATTAGCTCTTTAGCAATCAGTTTAGCTTGACCTTTTATATCTTTATAATCCATATACTACTCCTATTTCCAACTAGACAAATAGAGTTTTTGTTCATCGGTAAGTTGATCTATTTCTATTCCCCATGCTTCTAGTTTTCTTTCTGCAATTAAATAATCTATTTCATCACTTACATCTATAACCTTGTTTTCAAGTTCATCGTGATTATTTCTAATATGCAAAGCTGATAATGCTTGCACCGCAAAACTCATATCCATTATTTCTGCAGGATGTCCATCTGCTGCTGCTATATTAACTAACCTTCCTTCACCTATAACATGAACCTTTTTACCATTTTCTAAGAGATAACCCATAATATTATTTCTGCTTTCAGATTTACTAACAGCAAACTTTTCTAGATTTTCCATGTCCACCTCACAATTAAAATGTCCCGCATTAGTTAAAATGGCATTATTCTTCATAGTTAACATATGATCAACTGTAATTGTTTTGGAACATCCAGTAGCAGAAATAAATATATCGCCTAACGGGGCCGCATTCTCCATTTTCATAACTTCATAGCCATCCATTTTAGCCTCTATAGCTTTAATTGGGTCTATTTCAGTCACAATTACTTTAGCTCCTAAGGCATCAGCCCTCATTGCTATACCTCTGCTGCACCATCCATAGCCAACTACAACTACAGTTTTACCTGCTATTATTAAATTAGTATTTCTCATAATGCTATCCCACGTAGATTGACCCGTTCCATATCTATTATCAAATAAATGCTTACATTTTGCATCATTTACGGCAAGCATTGGAAATTTCAACATCCCTTCATTTTCCATAGCTTTTAACCTTATAACTCCTGTTGTTGTCTCTTCACAACCTCCCCAAACGTATTCTCCTAAATCATGTCTTTTTTGGTGAATACAAGCAACTAAGTCACAACCATCGTCAATAATTATGTTTGGTTTATGCTCAAGGGCCATTTCAATATGTCTGTTATATTCCTCTTGAGTTGCTCCGTGATAAGCAAAAACTTTTAACCCTGAATCTGCTAATGCCGCCGCTATATCATCTTGAGTGGATAAAACATTGCTTCCCGTTATCGACATCTCCGCACCACCAGCCGCAAGAACTAAGCACAGATATGCAGTTTTTGCTTCTAAATGTACCGACAATGTTACTTTAACACCATCAAAGGGTTTCTTTTCATTAAAATCTTTTTCCAGACCATTTAGTAAAGGCATGTTATCCTTTACCCATTTTATTTTCTGATGACCACTTGGTGCTAAATTTATATCTCTAATATCGTAGTTTCCCATTATTTCTCCCTATTCGACCGTTACACTTTTTGCTAAATTTTTCGGTTTATCTATATTACAACCTCTTTCTTTTGCAACATAATATGCAAAAAGCTGAAGAGGTACCACACTAATTAAAGGCGTTAAATCATCTACTAGGTTTGGTATATATATGGTCTTATCCGCATGTTCGCTAACCGATTCATTGCCTTCTTTAGAAACTGCAATTACATATGCCCTTCTAGATTTAACTTCTTGAATATTAGATACCATTTTTTCATATAGTCTATCTTGAGTTGCCAAAGCAATAACTATGGTATCTGGGTCCATTAGTGCAATCGTGCCATGCTTTAATTCTCCCGCTGCTATAGCAAAAGAATTGATGTATGAAATTTCTTTTAATTTTAAAGATCCTTCATAGCATACAGTAGAATCTAACCCTCTGCCAATATAGAAAACTTTTTCTCTACTATACAATGCTTTAGCAAGTTCCTCTATTTCTTCTCTGTTCTCGATAACTTTTTCTAACTTATCAGGAACCTTATTCATATTTTTGATGAACTCAAAATAGTAATCTGTAGATATACTTCTTTTCAAATCTCCCATATATAACGCAAGCATATATAAAGCTACAAGTTGAGTTGTGTAAGCTTTTGTGGATGCAACTGCAATTTCAGGCCCAGCCCATGTATATATAACATCGTCGGATTCTCTAGAAACAGAGCTTCCAACCACATTAACTATAGACATTATTCTAGCACCTTTGCTTCTAGCTTCTTTTATAGCAGCTAAAGTGTCCGATGTTTCTCCGGATTGGCTAATTGCGATAAAAAGAGTTTTTTCGTCAACAAAAGGATCTCTATACCTAAACTCTGATGCAACATCAACTTCCACTGGTATCTGAGTCATCTTTTCAATTATTGGTCTTCCCACAAGACCTGCATGATAAGCTGTTCCGCATGCTACAATATATATCTTATTAAATCCACTTAGTCTTTCGGCGTCTAAATCAATCTTATTAAAAGTTATCTTACCTTTATCATTTAATCTTCTATTAATGGTGTCTTTTATGGCTTTAGGTTGCTCGATTATTTCTTTTATCATAAAATGCTCATAACCGCTTTTTTCTGCAGCTTCGGCACTCCATCCTATGTGCATCATGTCCCTTTTTACCAAATTATCACTTTTATCCAAGATTTCGATTTTATTATGTTTTAATACTACTGTATCATCATTTTCTAGCAAATAAACATCATCTGTGTGCTTAACTAAAGCAGAAAAATCAGATGCAACAAAATTACAACCATCACCAACGCCTACTATGAGTGGAGCATCTTTTCTATGAGCCACTAGTTCATCAGGTCTATTTGCCGCTATTGCTGCTATGGCATAAGCTCCCCTCATTTTATCAGTGGCTTCCATAACTGCTTTTTTTAAGTCACCACTATAAAGGCTACTAATCAGCATAGCTATTACTTCTGAATCCGTTTCTGTTTTAAATTCAATATTAAATTTTTCTTTCAGTTCATGCTTTAGTTCCGTATAATTTTCAATTATACCGTTATGAACTATGGCTACACTACAATTTTCATTAATATGAGGATGTGAATTTGCATCTGACGGCGCTCCATGAGTTGCCCATCTAGTATGGCCTATACCAGTTGTGCCTGTTATTTTTTCATTTCCGATTAACTTCTCCAAGTTGCTAATCTCACCGACATGCTTTCTAACAGTTATTTCTCCATTATTCGCTATGGCTATCCCTGCTGAGTCGTAACCTCTATATTCTAATCTTCGTAAACCATCTATTATAATATCTTTTGCATCATTTTTACCAACATAACCAACTATTCCGCACATATTATACCTATCCTTTATATTTATTACTGATTTTATCTGCTAAATCCTGCGCTAATCCATGTATTTTTTCAATATCATCGCCTTCAATCATTACTCTAACTAAAGGCTCTGTTCCAGAAGGCCTTATTAAAACCCTACCATTACCTTCCATACTTGCTTCTATTTTGAAAATTTCCTCATTGATTTCAGGATCTTCTTTATATGCTTCTTTATTCTTATTGGAAACCTCTGCGTTTACCAGAACTTGAGGGTATATTATAATCTCTTCACTAAGCTGATTAATAGTTTTGCCTTCATTCTTAATAGCTTTTAAAAACTGTAGTGATGACATTATGCCATCTCCTGTTGTTGAATTATCCTTGAATATTATATGGCCGGATTGCTCTCCCCCTAGTACACAACCCGTCTTAATCATAGATTCAAGTATATATCTATCACCTACTGCGGTAACATCAACACTAATTCCATGTTCTTCCATAAATTTATGCAATCCCAAATTGCTCATTACGGAAACCGTAACTTTGTCATCTTTTAGCTTGCTTTGAGCTTTTAACAGTTTAGCACATATACATATTACCTTATCCCCATCAACTACTAGACCTTTTTCATCAACTACAATAAGCCTGTCTGCATCTCCGTCAAATGCCAATCCAATATCTGCGCCAGTTTCTTTAACTTTTATCTGTAAATTCTCAGTATGGGTAGAACCACAATCATCATTAATGTTTATTCCATCAGGATTATTAAAAATAACTTCTACCTTAGCATTTAGTTCGTGAAAAACCTTTTCAGCAACTCTATATGCCGCTCCATTTGCCGTATCTAGTATAATTTTCAAATCAGATAAGTCTAAATCAATGGATTTAAGTAAAAATTCTGAATAAATATCTATGGCTTTTTCCGATGCCTCAAGACACTTACCTATCTTGTCACCAATTTTTTGGTCATTGATACATTCTCTTCTTATTATAATATCTTCAATTTCTTCTTCTATTTTATCATCAAGCTTGTATCCTTTGCCATTAAAAATCTTAATCCCATTATACTCAAAAGAATTATGAGATGCAGAAATCACAACACCAGCATCAGCATTATAATATTTAACCAAATATGCCACTGCTGGAGTAGGTATAATACCAAGTTTAATAACATTTCCTCCAACAGCTAAAATTCCAGCGGCTAAAGCATTCTCTAACATATCACCCGAAACTCTAGTATCCTTACCAATAATTATAACTGGTCTTTCATTTTTTTCTTCTAATACATAAGTTACCGCTTTGCCTAGTTCAAAAGCTAAGTCAACAGTAAGCTCAGAATTGGCAACACCTCTAACACCATCAGTACCGAATAATTTGCCCATATTATATCTCCTTACATTTATTCAATTTCCACTTTTATCTTGCTTGGATTTAAATTAATATTAAACACATCACTATCCACTTTCGGCACTAATTCCATGTAATATATACCTTCATTTAATTCACTCGCGTCCACTAAAAGTTCAAAGCTACCTTCATTTAAACTGCTTAAGACGTTATCAGTAGCTCTTACTTCAGCATTAAACTCAACATCTGCCACATCATATGTCAATCCACTTTCTAGGTTCTTAACAACTATATTATCTTGACTTAATTTAAAATTTTTATTTAGATATTTTTCTACTGTTACACTTAGTTTAAGTCCCTCTGAAATGTCTGATACATAGAGATTTTCCGAAAGAACAGGTTCCATTTCTAAAACTTTGGATTCTGTCATATTAGAAATATCTATAGGCTCAGTACCTATACTATCCGTCTCATCTAGATACTCATCATAACCCTTGATGGTAATAGTCTTCGATGCTTGATAGGTTCTTTCGTAGATTCCATCTTCATTGTTTATGACATTTACATTTAATTTAACAGTTTTTGTTTTACAGTTAACTACTGTTACCGTTGTTTCTTGTTCTTTTACAGTCAAGTTCATAACTATTGTACCATTTTCACTTACAGGGAAAGCCATCACCTTTAGTGTTCTCATTTCATCGTCTATATCATTTGCATCAACTTCAATATGTAAATTTGAAACAGTATTTACCAAGGTTTCCGCACCGCTAACTTCAAATGTACTCTTTGCTTGCTCTATTATTATAGGTTCTTCTTGCTCGTTAGTCAGATTCTTAAAAACTATCTCACTATCAAATTCAGCCGTTACTAAATTTTCTATTTCCAAGGTCAAGGTTCTCATACTTATACTATCTAGAGTAATATTATTTGGTGTAATAACATTTAATTCTACTTCGTTCACACCTTTTGCTACGTCAATCATGTCCGCAGCAACAGTAATATCATCTATAGTCAAAGTATTCAGAAAACTTCTTTGCCCTCTTACTGTAACATCTACAGTTTCAAATTCAGAAGATAATATCGCATAACCATTTTCTTCCATTATCTCTGTGTTTAAATATGTCAAAGAAACATCTTTAAATGTCTTAGTTGTCATGGGATTTGCTTCATTTATAACATATGCCCATAGTATTATTGACAATACTACGGCTAGAAGAATATTTACGTTACGATTATTTGTCATTCTTCTTTCCTCCTATAAAACGTGTTAAAAATTGAAACCTTTCTCTTTGAGTAGGAACATAAATACTTAATAATTTTTTTTCTAAAGCTTTTTGATCAAGAAATCTTTGAAGATAACCATTCTCAGCTATAGAAATAACGCCTGTTTCCTCAGAGACTATAATTGTTATAGAATCCGATTTTTCTGTGATCCCTATTCCAGCTCTATGTCTTGTTCCCAAATCTTTTGATAACTTTTTATTTTGAGTTAAAGGTAACACGCAACCTGCCGCATGAATTCTGTCCCCTCTTACAATAACTGCTCCATCGTGTAATGGTGCACCTTCATAAAAAAGGTTTCCTAATAATTCTACAGAAATGTTAGAATTTACTATAGTTCCTGTTTCGACAATATCATTCAACAATGTTTGCTTTTCAATTACAATTAACGCTCCTGTTTTATTTTGCGAAAATTTATCTACTGCTTTTATAAAAAGATTAACAACTGCTTTGGCATGTTCTTTGTCAATGTCTCTAAAAGAATTCCTAACAATACCACTTCTTCCCATGTATTCTAGTCCTCTTCTAAGCTCTGGTTGAAATAATACAACAAGAACAAAAATACCTATTGTCATTGTACTTTTAAGAACCCAATTTAGGACATAAAAATTCAGCAAGTCAGATATAAAGAATATACCGATTAATACTACCAATCCTCTGACAAGCTGCTGTGCTCTAGTTTCTTTAATAAATTGCAATATTTTATATATTATAAAAGCTACGATGCTTATATCCAAAGCATCGATAAACGTAAACCCACTTAGTAGATCTTCAATTATTTCGCCCATTTATGTTCTCCTTTGACGACAAGTATTGTATATATACATTTTACATAATTTTTTGTAATATATCAATACAATTCAGGGTTTTCCCTTAATTTACACTTATTCTTCACTCGACTTTTGAAAAAACTCCTCTAAAGTTAACCCTTCATTCATAATATACTCGGAATATTCCTTGCCAACATATCTTATATGCCACGGCTCATAAGTATACCCTGTAATGTCTTTTTTACCCTCTAAATATCTAATAATAAATCCATATTCTGCGCAGTGTTCCCTAAGCCAAATGCCTTCTTTAGTATCTTCAAAACTCACGTCAAGGCCATATCCCATTTCAGCTGATGTTATATCAATTGCTAGTCCCGTTTGATGTTCACTAGTCCCTGGGTATGCACTATGCTCCTTAGTCCACTCTTCGCCTCTACTACTTAAATACCTATTATATATTACTTCTTGAAGACCATAGCTTCTATATGCGCTGCATATTACCATATGCACATCTTCTTCTAAAGCAGCTTCTCTCATATCTAAATATGCTTGCAATGTCCTGGCATCAGCACTTATTCCTTGATTTGATGATAAGTTTCCGTCTATTGGCATAAGGCTGTCTGGTACATAATTTGAAGGAAGAGCATTCTCTTTATTTATTAAAATCAAGTAAGGATCATCTCTTTCAATTTTGATGGTTTCTTCTTCTTGTGTGGGTTTCACTTCTTTTTCATTTGCAACTTCTTCTTCAAGACATCCGGTCAATAGTACTAGGCTTAAAAATGCCATCCCTAATGCGATAAATCTATTTTTATAAGCTTTTGTCATAACCTATCCTTTCGCTTCCATCTTCAATTATAATAATTCCACACTCTTTAAATCCATTATTATTCAAGAACATTCTCATTGGTATGTTTTCAGCATGAGTATCTATCCTTAAATACTTGCAGACATCTAAACAGTAATCCAAACACTCACTTCCAATTTTAGAATTCCTTTTTAATATCCCCATTCTATGCACAACTCCATATTCATAGTTTTTTGTCCAACTGCCTTTTATATTTTCATATAAGTTATCCTTGCCTATAAAAAATGTAAATACACCAACTATTTTATTATCGAAATCATAAACATATAAATTACCGGTATTTATATCGCTATAAATTAATTCTCTGCTTGGATACCCATAAATCCATTGGTTATAGTTCCCATTATAACGCATAAATTTTCTAGATTCTTCATACACTTCAATTATCTTTTCTATTTCCTCAATTTTAGCCCTTCTTACGTTGCCACACATATTTTAAATACCTTTTTTCGATTCTAAATTATCTTGATTCTGAGAAAGACTTAAATATGCAATTCCCGATATTAATAACAATACTCCCATAACCTTGTAAACACTTATACTGTCATTATTAATAACAACGCCACTAATAACTCCTATTAAAGTAACCATATTTTCAACAAACAAAGAAGTCATAGACGGCACAAGCTTATTATTAATATCATTATATAAATAAAAGCAAAGGACTGAACAAAATACTCCTAAATATATAATTAAAGTTAGTAGCTTAAAGTCAGTAAAAACTATTATTGCCCCATCAACATAATTATCATTAAACATTGATACTGCAGTAAAGAAAATTCCTCCACCTGCTGAAATAGCTACTACTATTTCCAATGGATTGAACTCCTTCCCAACTCTATTTCCAATTATAGTATATGCCGCACCACATAATACACATAAATATAAAATTATATAACCTACAATTCGACCTGAAATCTTAAAATTATCTTCAAATAACACAGTTAATAGTACCCCTGAGATGCAAATGATTGCGGCAATCACGATATTCTTATTTATTTTATCCTTAAGAAAAATTGCAGATATTAACGCGATAGTTATAGGTAAAAGTGCTAATATAATAGAAGCTTCTGAAGCAGTTGTCATATCTAACCCTATAGTTTCCAATGCAGCATATAAACAAGGTTGTAACACCATTAACACTATTATTGCCATCTTGTTTTTACCTTT
The DNA here is from genome assembly GCA_035268985.1 of Anaerovoracaceae bacterium. Classification (GTDB taxonomy): domain Bacteria; phylum Bacillota; class Clostridia; order Peptostreptococcales; family Anaerovoracaceae; genus JAAYHV01. The sequence goes on from DATFJV010000051.1 coordinate 30,177, forward strand.
GTAACTTACCTTGAATATGCCTATAGCAACAAAAAATAGACAAGCCAAACCTGCCACGCCCCATCTTAATGCTAGATATTGTATAATATTGATTTCCTTTAGCAATGCGGTTGTTGATACAAAGGATGTTCCCCACACCATACCAACCACAAATACTTCCAATGCCAACTTAATTTTGTTCTTCATATATGACCACCTAGCTATATATTATACTATAGAAAATTAGTTTTGTACACAAAAAATGAGTCTCTATTATTAGAGACTCATAAAATAAAAAACCGGCAACTTCCTACTTTCCCAGGCAGTTGCCCACCAAGTATTATCAGCGCTAAAGAGCTTAACTACTGTGTTCGAGATGGGAACAGGTGTTGCCTCTTTGCTATTGTCACCGGATTTTCAGTTTTACCGATTCGC
>DATFJV010000052.1:0-4959 GCA_035268985.1 Anaerovoracaceae bacterium
ACTGCTATAAAATTGCATTACTTCTTGACCAGTCGCAAAACCGGAACCAATAACCCAAGCTACGTAACCTCCAGCACATCTTAAAACATTTTTTCTATCCAATACTAACCCTCCATAATCCGTCATGGATAGTATAGCACAATTCTTGACAACTTTTAATCTTTGTAATATATTTAGATAAGAGTCTAATTAGGTGCAATAAAATTAGAAAGAGTGTACAAATGATTCAAGAAACTATTAAAGCACTAAATAACCCTGTAAGGCGCAAAATACTAGAGTTACTAAAAGTAGGGCCAAAAAGTGCTGGCGAAATACTAGAGAATCTAGATATTACTGGCGCAACCCTTTCCCATCATTTAAATACACTGAAAAGTACGGGCCTTCTTAGTCAAACGCGTAGTGGCAATAAGTTGATTTACGAAATCAACACTTCTGTCTTTGAAGAAGTGTTAAATTGGATTACAAAATTTATTACCAGTGAGGAAAAAGACGATGAGTAATAAAAAAGTTAATATTATTAACCATTACTTTGGGACATATACTGTTTATCTATCCACGTTTGCCGGATTTAATACCTACACACTGAGGACCCTCAAGTAATCCTGACAGATATAATAATAAATCATATGTATTTATTTTCTTTGCAATAATTATTGGGATATATATTGATGCCATTGATTGCTAAAATAGACCTAAGAAAAGACAATCATTTAAGATTATCTAAAACTTTTAACATTTTTAGAATAGACATAACCTTGCTCTTTATGGGAATAACCTTTATCTCAACCCAAGCCGCACTGTCTAATTTATCAGATACTTTTTCTGTGAACAAATTAGTACCTTCATTTATAGGTGTTTTGTTTATTGTAATAGGTAACTATATGCCTAAGTTCAAGCATAATTACACCATGGGAATTAAAGCGCCTTGGATATTGGTAGATGAAGATGTTTGAAATCTAACTCGTAGGATTTCTGAACCTATTTGGATTGTGGCGGTATTCTAATGATAATTAAAAATTTCTAATACCAAATGATTATTCAATGTATGTCATTATTTTTATAATAGCAGTTATTTTCTTAGTACCTTTTGCTTATTCATATGGTATTTATAACAAAGAACACAAAGAGTAAATTATGTGAATTTTATTTACTTTAACTTTAACAATTCCCCAAAAATTTTAAAATTTCTATATTACAATTAGGACTTACTCAAACAATGTGATATACTAAACTTAACTTAAATATATGGTTTTATGACTTGTTTTTAGATATAATTGCAGCTTTATTTCAAGAAATGGCAGATACATAGTTATAAGGATTTTTATGGAATAATTGCCAAATTCAAAAGATGGAATTAATTGTTTTATCTTTTGCGTTAACAGCTTTGCGATTTACTAGAAAGGTGTTGAAAAATGAAAATAATTAATAAAAAGATTTTTATTCTTATGTTAATTTTAATTTCTTCACTTCTTATATTTTCATGTGGCACCCCTAATTTGCCAAAAGGGTTTGATTCTGAAGAAGTTGAGAATAGAACAAGAGAAATTATTAAAGTAATAAATACCAAAGATTACGACGATATCCACGCATTAATAAAAGAAGATTTACAAGCTTTAACCACTCCTGAGCAATTAAAGGAAGGTTGGGCACCTATGCTTGACAATGCGGGAGAATTTATCGAAATAAATGAGTTAATTCTTTCTGGCGAAAGAGGAGAAAAAGACATTTTTTTTGCCATGGCTATTGTTAAATGTGAATACGAAAATGACAATCATATTTATACCTTCTATTTTGATGATAATATGGAATTAGTTGGGTTATACATGAAGTAAAGGATTTTTATGTCAAACAAAAATATCAAATGGGAAAAACTAGATAACGCAGCAATACTGTTTCCTGCTATTGCAGGAACAAATATGACCAATGTGTACAGAATAAGTGTTGTCCTAAACGAAAAAGTAGAAGAAGAAAAATTACAATTAGCATTAAACAGCGTTTTACCGAAGTTCCCCGGATTTAAAGTCACTTTAAAACTGGGCTTTTTCTGGTATTATTTTGAAGAAAATAATAACCCTGCACCCCTTGTAACCAAAGAGGAAGATTATCCGTGTAAATATATAGATCAAAAAAAGAACAACGAATATCTTTTTAAAGTCTCATATTACGAGAACAGAATAAATCTGGAAATTTTTCATGTTTTGGCAGATGGCGTTGGTGGTATTAATTTCCTTTTGGAGCTTACTTACCATTATTTAGATTTAGCTCACTCGTCAAAAGACAGCGATGATATTTATTATAGCTATAATACCTCCATCAACAGGGAGGACAGTTTCTTAAAGTATTATGATCCTGAAAAAATAAAAAAATATCCCAGCGAAAGAGCTTTTATAGTTCGTGGTGAAAAAATGCTTCCTGGAGAATTGGGAATTATACATGGCAACATCTCTGTAACGCAACTTAAAAAAGTGTGCGATTCGTATAAAGTAAGCATAAATGAGTACCTAGTGAGCAACTTTATTTATAGTATATTCCACGAAAACATGCAGAATAAAAAACCTATAAGTGTTGCGGTACCTGTTAATCTCAGACCATATTTCCCATCAACTACGACTAAGAACTTTTTTATCATGGTCTCTGCAGAATTTAAACCAACAAGAATGGATTATACTTTTGAAGAAGTATTAGATGAAGTAAGCAAAGATTTAAGAAGTAAAATAACTAAAGAAAAATTGACTGAGACTTTATCATACAACGTATCAAATGAAAAAAATTTAATTACGAGAGCAATTCCATTGATTATAAAAAACATTGCTGTAAGATCTGTATATAAAAGAGCAGCACTAGCGAATACCTCAACAATTACTAACATCGGAAACATTAAAGTTGAACCTCAATTCGAAAAATATATTAGTTCTTTTTATGCTATATTATCTATGTCATTGGGTCAAAGTATAAAAGGAACCATATGCTCATACAAGGATACTCTCGTATTCACTTTCAGTTCAACCTTAGTTACTACAAAAATACAAAGAGCTTTTTTTAGACAACTATCTTGGGATAATTTGGACGTTTTTGTTGAAAGCAACGGTGTTTATGATGAAAAAATGTAACCAATGCAATGTATATATACAAGATAATAACAAGATTTGTCCCCTATGCCATGGGGCTTTGGAAAGAACGGAAGGAAAAGATTCAATTAACAAATATCCAAACGTTCACCCCAAAATAAAAAAATTGAGCTTATTCCTTAGAATATATTTGGCTTCCTCTATAGTATTGGAAACTATACTAATAACAATCAATTATTACAATGGTCACGAAACTTGGTGGAGCTTATTCATAGGTTTATATCTTCTTTATGGGTATTTTCTTATGAGGTTTGCTTTAGTAAAATCTGGAAGCGGAAGATGGCGAACAGTAATAGGAACTTTTCTTACAGTATTTTTAGTAATTACAGTGGATATAAGCAATGGCTATGATGGTTGGAGTATAAACTATATACTACCAATAGCTTTAGCAATTTTAAATACCCTAGCTTTAATTTTCGTCATACTAAAAAGAAATAATTGGCAAACATATCTTGTTTTCCAATTAACATTACTTAGCATAAGTTTAATGTCACTGATATTAATACCTCTTAATATAATTAGTTATCCTATGGTGATAGTTTTAGTAAATATCTATATAGCTTTAAGCTTTACAACAGTAGCAATTATTGGAGGGAATAAAGCGACGACTGAACTTAAACACAGATTTCATATCAACAGGTAGGATGGTGATTAGAATTTTAAACGAGAAAGAAAGACTTGAAAAAAACTTTGAAAAGCATCATATGGAAGGCTTTGTAAAAGAAAGTCTAGTTTCTGATGAAAGTTTTAACGGAAGACTTATTAGAGATATAATTTCTGGAATGACATCATTTGGCCAATATGGTGAACAAATAAAAAACGGCGAATGGCTTAAGAAAAGCAGAGAACCAAAATGGTTATGTCCCTTTAGGTTTAATTGGGAAATATTCGACTTAGGTACCTTTAATGTGGAATTAGTTTCCCCTAAAGAAAAGCAAAACGATACCGCTATACTTCAATTACATGGCGGAGGATATATTGGCAAAATAAATAATATTTACAGAACATTTTCATGTATTTATTCAAACTTGAGCATGGGCAGTGACGTATTATCAGCTGATTATAGAGTTGCACCCGATTTTCCTTATCCATTTGCTTTAATTGATGCCATTAATTCATATAAATGGTTGTTATATAGAGGCTATAAAAAAATTATTGTTGTTGGAGATTCTGCAGGAGGCGGACTAACTTTATCATTATGTAACTACCTGATAGATAAAGGTTATACTAAACCAATAGGATTAATACTTATGTCCCCTTGGACTGATTTAACCATTTCTGGTGAATCAATTAAATACAACTACCATCAAGACCCTCTATTTGGAGAAAGTAACAGCACTTTACTGTATAACAAAGATTATATAGCAGGTGCGAACCCAACTGATCCTTATCTGTCACCACTCTACGGCGATTTTGTAGGATTCCCCCCTACACTAATCCAGGTTGGTTCATATGAAATGCTCTTAGATGATTCAACAAGAGTCGCTGAAAAAGCAAAAATAGCAGGAGTAGACATTAAGTTGTCAATCTATGAGGGCATGTTTCATAATTTCCAAAAAGCGATGTGGCTTACCAAATCATCTAGAGATGCCTGGTCGGAAATAGAAGGTTTTATGGAAGCTTTAATAAAAATGAAAAACAACTAAATAAATAACCTTCTGTGCCAACATCATTACAGAAGGTTATTCAAGTTTATAGGACTTATTATCATTTAATCATTTAGAGTCATTGAAACATAATTTATCATAGACATATAATCAAAAACCGGTAAATTTACTTCTTTTCTTATACGCTCCGCAAAAGGTGGCAAATCAGTACACTCAAGAACAAT
>DATFJV010000053.1:0-41920 GCA_035268985.1 Anaerovoracaceae bacterium
CGATATCTCATTTCTTCTGTTATACTTGTTTTCATAAGAGAGTTCTCCTTTTTGATATTTTTGTTTGTTGTTAAACTTATTATATCAGAGAACTTCTCTTTTTTTATTTATTTCTGTAACATATGTTATATCACCTTACAAAATTTACATTCTAACAAATAGAGAGGTGAATATTTATTCACCTCTTTGAGATATCACTTTAATATTTTGTATATAATCTATGTTAATTAATTCTTGGGTCCCTTTATTGGATTCCACCTTCATCCAATTATCTTTGACCTCTTTAACACGCACTTTGTTAAAACCCGATCCAGTGTAACCCATGTTTATTGTGCATATCAGTCCTATGCACTCTTTAACTATATCGTTAGACATAATTTTATTACTCCTTTTTTTTCTATTAATATTTAGCCTTATTCTTAAATGAGAATCTAAACTCACTATAAGAACAATAATAATCGGCAAGAAAACAATCCAAATACTTGAATCCATATAACATCCCTCCAATTAAATAATATAGCATCACAGAACTATTATATCAACTGCTGAAACACGAAATTCTTTAATTATTGGGACTTTTATGATATAATTCAATTAGAATTAAACTCTTTAACAGAACATTCATGCAAATAACACAACTAAAATGTATTCTAATGTTATAAATAATTAATTATTAAGAAAGTGAAGGTGGCAACATGTATAACCTTTTAGTAGTAGATGATGAACCTAAAATCAGAGAAGTAATCAAAGAATATGCTGATTTTAGCGGATACACCGTAACTGAAGCAGCAGACGGTATGAGCGCCATAGGATTGTGCAAATTAAATGATTATGACCTAATAATTATGGATATTATGATGCCCAAACTAGACGGTTATAGTGCTGTAAAAGAGATTAAAAAGATTAAAGATATACCTGTGATAATGCTTTCTGCTAGAGGGGAAGAGTATGACAAATTGTTTGGGTTCGAGCTTGGAATAGATGATTATGTGGTAAAACCTTTTAGCCCAAAAGAATTGATGGCTAGAGCTAATGCTATTTTAATTAGAAAAAACAACACCGCTCAAGGAACTAACTCCATTATGTCCTTTGACGGATTGGAAGTTAATTTTTCAGCAAGGACAGTATCAGTAGATGGCAAAAGAATAGAATTAACACCAAAAGAATATGAGTTGTTGTTTTACTTGATTCAAAATAAAAACATCGCCTTATCTAGAGATAAATTACTATCAGACATATGGGGATATGACTTTTTCGGTGATGATAGAACAATTGATACTCACATCAAAAACCTTAGAAACAACTTAGGACAATATAGACATTTTATAGTAACTTTAAGAGGAGTAGGTTATAAATTTGAATATGAGGAATAAAAAGTTCGACTTTTTCAGTATAAGATTTAAATCGTGGCTATATTTTATAATTTTTGCTATAATAATTATTTCTTTGATATGGTTGTTGCAGATGTTCTTTATTGACCACTACTACGAACAAATGAAAATCTCTGAAACTCAGTCAAATGCGCAAATGTTAAAAACTAAATATTACACAAGCCCTGACACCTTTGATGTAGATGCTAGGGCTATTGCTATTAAAAATGACATTTTTATCAGACTTGATACTGATAAAACTTCCTTCGTGTATTCCCCTAATACTGGAGGTCCTTCTTCATATTATGCTTATTACACTCAGCTTTATCATGCAAAAGATTTATTAAATCATTCGGACTTAAATACTGTGTCAAATATAATAGAAGACCAATCTAACGCCACCAAATTATTGGTATATGCTTCATATATGACACCAAATGCTAATCAAGATGATAAGAATATCTTATTTATTGTGGCACCTTTATATCCTGTTGCTTCCACAATATCTATATTAAGGATACAGCTTTTTTATATAACAACTATTTCAGCATTACTCGCTTTAATGTTGGCATTTTATTTATCACAAAGGATATCCACTCCTATTAACAACATAACTCAATCCGCAGTTAATTTGAGCAAAGGAGACTACGATATTAAATTTGAAGGTGGCCATTTCACAGAACTAGATGCTTTAGCCGAAGCTCTGAACAAGGCTTCCTATGAGATGCAAAAAACCGATTTTTATCAAAGGGATATGATTGCAAATGTGTCACATGATTTGAAAACACCATTGACTATGATTAGATCATACGCAGAATTAATTCAAGATATTTCTGGGGATAATCCTAAAAAAAGAAAAGAACATCTTCAAGTAATTATAGATGAAACAAATCATTTAAACTCTATTGTTTCAGATATGTTAACCATGTCAAAGATGCAATCAAACGCTATTACTGTTGAAAAAACCAATTTTGATTTAGTAGAAGCTTCCAAAGCAGTCTTGGCCACTTATAAAATATTAGCTGATCAAGATGATTATACAATTGAGTTTAATAGTCCAAAATCAGCGCCTGTAAACGGTGATGAAAATAAAATCAAACAAGTAATGAGTAACTTAATTACAAATGCCATTAAATACTGCGGCGAAGACAAAGTAATAATTATAAACATAAAGAGGATAGGTAAAAAAGTACGTTTCGATGTTATAGACCACGGGGCAGGAATCCCCGAAGAAGAGTTAACTCACGTTTGGCAAAGGTACTATAAAACGAGCGCTAATCATGCAAGAAACACAGAAGGCACTGGCCTAGGGCTATCTATAGTTAAGAGTATCTTAACTATTCATAATGCCAATTACGGGGTTAACAGCCAAGTAGGTAATGGAAGTGATTTTTGGTTTGAAATGGATTTAATACGAAAGTAGCAAAAGCACCTATTTAGGTGCTTTTGTCATATTTTAGCCATATTCATTAATTATACTTCTTATTATAAGGAGGATGTAAATGAAAATGAATAAAAAAATACTAACGTTATTAATAGCCGGTGCCCTATTAGTAGGCGCTTCAGGTACAATGGCAGCATCCGCATACTGCTTAGATGAATCATGCAATAATGAGTCACTTGTTAACCAAGAGTCGACGTTAAATAAACAAGGTCCTAATACTCACAAAGGCAACAATGGAAAAGGCACTTTAACTGCTTACGCCGAAATGTCAGGTCTGGATTCGGAAGAATTGAAAGAATACCTAGATGCTAAAGATATGACATTGAGGGATCTAATAACTGAAAACAGCGATTTAGATGAATTTAACAAAATTAAAGAATCTGTTAGATCACGTATACGCAATAAAAACGCTTTATCGACTTGCGCAGAAAAGTCGGGTATGGATATTGACAAAATAAACAATTATCTAAAAGATAATGATATGACTTTGAAAGATTTAACGACGGAAAACGGAGATTTGAAAAAGTTTAGAAAAAATATGCAGAGGTAAATAATGTACAAAATTCTCATAGTTGAAGATGAACCTGCAATTAGCAGAATTGTAGAAAAATATTTGAGCAATGCCAATTATGAATGTAAAGTTGCGAGCGATGGTTTCATCGCTCTTGACTTGTTTTCTAAGAATTCCTTTGATTTAATACTATTAGACGTTATGATGCCTGGGATTGATGGTTTTAGAGTTTTGGAAAATATTAGGGAAACATCAAATATCCCTGTAATTATGTTAACAGCTAAGGAATTAGAAGAAGACAGATTAAGCGGATTTAATAAGGGAGCAGATGATTACGTTATAAAGCCCTTTAGCCCACAGGAGCTAGTTAAAAGAGTAGATGTTTTTATACGTAGAATTTATAAAGCTGATGAAAATACTTTATTAACATATGGACCATTTCTAGTTGATAAAAAGGAGAAAGTAATTAAGAAAAATGATGAAATAATACCTTTAACAGCTGCAGAATACTCTGTATTATTAACATTTTTAATAAATAAAAACAATATGCTGAGTAGGGAACAGATTATTGAAGCAGCTTTTGGATTGGATTATGATGGCTATGACAGAACCATCGATACATATATTAAAAGAATAAGGCAAAAGATAGAGGATAACCCAAAATCACCAATATATCTTGTAACAAAATATGGTGGTGGATATATTTTTAATGTATAGGTGTTAATATGAAAAATAAATTTAAATCAATATCAATACAAACCCTGCTTACTGTTGTAATAGCAAGCGTTTCTTTAGTTGCAATACTATTGAACTCACTAGTAACTTATAGATTAATGAACATTTTTATCAATAATTTTTCTAAAGGAAACTTAAAGCCTAAAAATCTCAATTTAATGGGAAAAAAAGTTTTTGAAGAAACATTTGATAACGGTCAAACTTTGGGGCAAATCATAAATTCTGAAATATCCAAGAATATGGTGTTTTCACTAATTTTTGCTTTACTACTTGCTTTAATAGTTGGTGCTATAGTTGGTAGGTTATTAAGCAAATCATTAAAAGCAACATCTATCATGGCAAAATCTATGCAATCAGGAGATAATATCCACAGACCTAAAACAAGAATCAACGAGATTAAGGATGTGAATAACACTTTAGAAGATTTTAATTCTAAATTATCATTAAAAGCTACCTTAAGAAAATCAAAAATAGACCAACTAACTCATGAAACCAGAACCCCTTTAACAATAATTAATACTCAGCTTGAAGCTATGCAAGATGGAATTATTAATCCAACTATGGATGAACTCGAAATTTGTAAAGCCCAAGTTTCCACTTTGACTGATTTAATTAGTAATATGAGCGAAGTTATCGAATCAGATAAAGTCACAGATAAACCTATAATATCAACCTTTTATTTATCCGACTTAATTAATCAGATAGCAAGCGGTTTGAAAATGCAATTTGATAAGAAAAAATTAATTCTCAACATAAACCAAATTAATCAAAAAATAAAAGTGTCTACTGATAGAAGTCTATTAAGCCAAAGTATTATGAACATATTACTTAATTCATATAAATACACATTAGCCGGCGGCAAGGTGACCCTGGATTGCCAAAGGGAAGATAATGATTTAAGCATAATGATTACTGACACAGGCCTCGGAATAAATGAAGCAGATATGAATAATATTTTCAAAGCATATTATCGAAGTAATGATGTTATGGATATTAAAGGCCTAGGGCTTGGCCTATATATAGTAAAAACAAACATCGAGTCACTCTCTGGTACAGTTGAAATCGAATCAACTGTAGGCAAGGGAACAGTTGTTAAAATAAGTTTACCGGCTGTCATAATCTAGCCATAATTATACCTTAAACTGATATTATAGAAAATTTAAGGAGGTATTCGATATGAGAGGAACTATGTTATTGGGCCATCTAGGAACAAGTATGTTTCCATTTATGTTTATGAGCATAATAGGAATTGCATTAATAATTATAGCGATAGTATTACTGGTTAAAAGCAAAAATACTAAAGCTAATATAAATGATAATTCTTTAAACGTACTCAAAGAGGTGTATGCTAAAGGCGAAATTGATGAAGATGAATTTTATAAAAGAGCTACAGTCCTAAGTGGTAGCCCATATATTGAAACAAAAAAATGAAGCAGCAGCTTCATTTTTTATTTAAAGTAATTTTCAATTGCTTCTCCAATACTTTTTACTTTACAAATTTCAATGCCTTCATACTTTTCCTTAGATTCCCCCTTAGGAATTATAACTTTCTCATAACCAAGTCTTTGCGCTTCTATAATTATCTTTTCCCAGTTTCTGACTGCCCTTAAGTCACCTGTTAGACCCACTTCCCCTAATGCAACGGCTTTTATCGTAGAAACTTTACTAGTTGCTGAAGAATAGATTGCTAAAGCTACTGCTAGATCTGTAGACGTACTATCAGGTTTCATCCCACCAACAACATTTACGTAAACATCGTAGTTGAGCAGTGAGAGCCCGGCTTTCTTTTCTAGAACCGCTAGTATCATACTTACTCTATTGTTATCTATTCCAACTGAATTTCTTCTTGCAAATCCAACATTTGCAGGAGATACTAAAGCTTGCACTTCAAAAAATATTGGTCTGCTTCCTTCGTAAATAGCCGCTACAACTGAGCCTTCTGCGTTATTATCAGTATTTTCCAAAAGACTACCAGACAGGTTTTTTATTCCAGTCATTCCATCGCTAGTCATTTTAAATGCACCTATTTCATCTGTCGTGCCGAATCTGTTTTTATATGCCCTAAGTATCCTTAAATCTCTATCTCTATCTCCTGTAAAATTAAGCACACAATCAACTAAATGTTCTAAGATTTTAGGTCCAGCTAAATCCCCTGCTTTAGTTACATGGGCCACAATAAATACCGGAATCATATTTGCTTTGCCAATCCTCATTAATAAATTACCACAAGTTCTAACTTGACTTACGCTCCCTGGCGCGGAATCAATTTCCTCAGAATACATAGTTTGTATTGAATCAACAATTAAAAATTTAGGGTTCTCATTTTCGCAAGACAAAACTATTTTATCCAAATTTGTTTCAGAGTATATTAGTAAATTATCATCTATGACCTTACAGACCCTGTCAGCTCTAAGTTTTATTTGTTCTTCCGATTCTTCCCCGCTAACATAAAGAACCTTACCGTACTTTTGAGCGATGTGATTAGCTGCTTGTATAATAATTGTTGATTTACCAATCCCAGGTTCCCCTGAAATTAAAGTAAGAGACCCCAATACTAAACCGTTACCAAGAACTCTATTTAATTCAGTTATCCCTGTATTTATTCTTCGGTACTCTAAAGAGCCCACCTTGTTTAATTCCATGGGTTTACTTTCTGTTTTTTTTCTACTTCTTGAGTCATTCACTTTATCTAAATGTATGGTTTGTTCTTTCATTGTGTTCCATGCGCCACATATGCACTGCCCCTGCCATTTGGGGCTTTCATATCCACAATCGGAACAAACATATACAACTTTTTTCTTAGCCATTTACGCCTCCATTAACTAACTAAAAGAGCCGCATTATGCGGCTCTAATTAAAACAATTTAGTCGTTTTCTGCATTATGCTCTTTGATAATCTTTTCTGCGACATTTCCCGGAACTTCCTCATACTTGGCAAATTCCATAGTAAATGTACCTCTCGCTTGTGTCATTGCTCTTAGGATTATAGCATAATCAAACATTTCTACTTGAGGCGCTTCAGCCATTAATTTAGTTCCACCTTCAAATGGTTCCATTCCTAATATTTTGCCCCTTCTTTTGTTCATGTCTCCCATAACAGCACCTGTATATTCTTCTGGTACAAGTATTTCTGCTTTCATTATAGGTTCCAAAAGACAGGGTTTTGCTTCGACTATTCCTTTTTTAAAAGCTGTAGAAGCTGCAATTTTGAAAGCCATTTCATTGGAATCCACATCATGATAAGAACCATCATAAAGAACAGCTTTAATATTTACTACTTTGCAACCTGCTAAAGGTCCCTTGCTCATGCTTTCTAGCAACCCTTTTTCTACTGCAGGAACATAGTTTTTAGGAATTGCTCCACCAAATAATTCTTCACTAAATTCGAACTCTTCTTGTGAAGGTGAAAATCTTATATGAACATCTCCATATTGTCCAGCACCACCAGATTGTTTCTTATGTTTGCCTTGAACATCAGAACTACCTTTAATAGTTTCCCTATATGCGATTTTTTGAGGAATTACCTTTACCTCTATTCCATACATTTCCTTTAGTTTAGATATAATTATATTTATTTGAATATCGCCTTGACCACCTAGTAGAGATTGATGTGTTTCTGAATTTCTTTCTAATACAAAACTTGGATCGCTTTCCATTAGTTTATGAAGTCCTTGGGCCATTTTTTCATCATCATTCTTATCAGCTGCTTCTATAGCTATATAATAATTTGGTTTAGGGAACCGAACTGGTGGAAAAGTTATCTGATTGTATTTTTCACATAACGTATCTCCAGTTTTTGTATACTGTAATTTTGCTACAGCAACAATATCACCAGCATGTATCTCTGGAGCTTCCAATTGGTTTTTTCCCCTTATGAAAAACATAGCTCCTAACTTCTCAGCTTTGCCAACTCTAGGATTGTAAAGCTCTCCACCTGGTTTAAGTTGTCCTGTGATTAGTTTAGCATAAGAAATTTTTCCTAGGAAAGGATCTGCTATTGTCTTGAATATGAACAAGTTAGGCTTACCTTCATCGGAGCATTTTAATTCAAGTTCTTCATCTTTATCATTAAATGCTTTGTAAGTACCATGCTCAGTAGCAGCAGGTACATATTTTGCTATTACATCCAGAACTTCTGTTACGCCTTCTCCTTTTATTGCTGAACATTTTAATACTGGTATAATTTCTCCGTTAACAATTCCGTTTCTAAGACCATTTTTAAATTCTTCCTCAGTAAACTCTCCCTCATCAAAGAATTTCTCTAGCAGTTCTTCGTCTGTTTCTGCTATTGCTTCGTTTAATGCATCTTTGTCTTCTAGAGTAACTACCGAGATACCAAATTTATCTTTTAGGTCCTGAACCACTTTATCAACATTTACTTCATCTTTGTCAACCTTGTTTATAACAAAAAATTTAGGCATTGAGTATTTTTCACACGCTTGCCAAGCTTTTTCAGTTCCTACCTGAATCCCAGAAGATGCGTCAACCATCATAATAGCCGCGCCTGCCGCTCTCATGGCAGAGTTAACTTCTCCAATGAAATCAAAGAAACCTGGGGTATCTAAGAAATTAAATTTTAAACCACTGTATTCAATTGGTACCAAAGTAGTATTTATTGAATAACCTTTTTCTATCTCCATCTTATCATAGTCTGAAGTAGTGTTTCCATCTTCAACTTTACCTAATCTTGTGATTACTTTCGTAGCCAATAGAGCTGCTTCTAAGAAAGTTGTTTTCCCACAGCTTCCGTGCCCTAAAATTGCCACATTTCTAATTTTGTCACTTGTGTAGCCTTTCATTTCTAGACCTCCCTATTCTTCATACGTATTGAAAATATTATATCAAAAGGTGACTGATAATTCAATAATTATTTATACTTTAAACACATTCATTCTACCTTGCATTTGTAGCTATGTATTTTATTGTATTTACGACATTATCCATTCCTTCTTTAGTCATATGCTCACAAGGGCTGTGAAAAGCATTCCTCCAATGCCTAATTTGGGCAATGTAGCCCTCTATTTGTTGAAGTCGCCTCTGTTTCCTCCTATAATGGCTCTTGAAATAAGTTTTAGTCCAACGATTTTTATTGCATTTTGTCTAATTATCCACAGTAATATTAACTTCCATATTTTGGCTCATATCATAATAACTATCTATTGTATATGCCAAATCAGCTTTAAAATAATCTAAATTGAAGTTAGAATTTCCCTTTCAAACTGCTTCATCAAGAATAACCGCTATACATATATCACCATGGAGAGTACTATTTTTGTTTTACTCCTCTGCGGCTATTAATATTTCAGCTATCCCCACCTTTGATATTTCTGCGGTTCCATTAATCACTATACCTTTCATTTCCAATTCTAGCTCTTTTGCAAACTGAAATTCCTTTTCTGTGCTAAGTGTATAATCCAAGCCTTCTTTTGATTGGGTATCGTAGGGTATATACTTTAAAAGCCTATCTAAAACATTCATCTTTTACCTACAAAAAAACAATGGAGGATTATATAATCCCCCATTGTATTAGAATTCTGCGTTTTTTGGTGTTCTTGGGAATAAAAGCACATCTCTAATATTACTCATCCCCGTAATATACATTATGATTCTTTCGAATCCCAGTCCATATCCGGCATGTTTAACACCACCATATTTTCTTAAATCCAAATACCACCAGTAATCTTCTTTATTTAAGCCAGATTCAGTCATTCTTTCCTTAAGTACCTCTAGACGTTCTTCTCTTTGACTACCACCGATAATCTCTCCTACCCCTGGGACTAACAAGTCACAGGCAGCTACAGTTTTATTATCATCATTTACCCTCATGTAGAAGGCCTTAATATCTTTAGGATAATCAGTTACAAATATTGGTTTCCCAAAGACTTCTTCTGTGAGATACCTTTCATGTTCTGTCTGTAAATCCATACCCCATTCAATTGGATACTGAAAATCCTTCTTGGATTCTTTTAAAATTTCTACCGCTTTTGTATATGTAACTCTTTCAAAATCCGCTTCTACAATGCTATTAAGTCTATCAATTAATCCTTTATCTATAAACTTATTGAAAAAGTCCATTTCTTCTGGGGCTTTTTCTAGTACGTCACTTATTATTCTTTTTATCATTGCTTCAGCTAAATCCATATCATCACTTAAATCTGCAAATGCAATCTCCGGTTCTATCATCCAAAATTCCGATGCATGCCTAGCAGTAAACGAATTTTCCGCTCTAAAGGTAGGACCAAAAGTATACACATTTCTAAATGCCAAAGCCATAGTTTCGGCCTCTAACTGTCCACTAACCGTTAGACTCGTTTCCTTGCCAAAGAAATCATTGGAATAGTCAATATTTCCTTTCTCATTCTTAGGAGGTTCTTCCATATCTAAAGTAGTAACCCTAAACATTTCGCCAGCACCTTCTGCATCACTTCCCGTTATTATTGGAGTATGTACATATACGAAGTTATTTTCTTGGAAAAAACTATGTATTGAATAAGCAATAATTGATCTTACTCTGAAAACTGCAGAAAAGGTATTACTACGAGGTCTTAAATGTGCAATTTCCCTAAGATATTCCATAGAATGTCTTTTCTTTTGCAAAGGGTAGTCAGCATCCGATTCAGCCTCCACTACTATTTCCTTTGCTTTTATTTCAAACGGTTGCTTTGCCCCAGGTGTTAAAACTAATATGCCCTTAACCATCAAAGCACTTGAAATTGCTGTTTTGGAAATCTCAGTATAATTCGGAATGTCTTCTTCGTATACAACCTGTATGGATTTAAAGAATGTCCCATCGTTTAGTTCTATAAAACCAAATTTTTTCGAATTTCTATTAGTTCTAACCCAACCTCTAACTACTATTTCTTTATCACTATATGTTTGTGGTTCACGAAAAATTGTTTTTATCTGTATGTCTTTCAATGTTTAACTCCTTAACTATTTTTCTGGTTTCATTGTAGGGAATAGTATGACATCACGTATTGTAGGAGAATTTGTTATAAGCATTATAACTCTATCAATACCTATTCCAAGTCCGCCTGTTGGAGGTAGTCCAACTTCTAATGCATTTACAAAGTCCATATCCATAGGATGTGCTTCCTCATCTGTGCCTGCATCTCTTTGAGATTGTTGTTCTTTAAATCTCTCATATTGATCAATCGGATCATTTAATTCTGAGAATGCATTGGCAACTTCCCATCCGTTTATATATGCTTCAAATCTTCTTGTAATCCTAGGATCTACTGGATCTCTTTTAGATAATGGAGATACTTCTACTGGATGTCCTGTAACAAAAACTGGACCATCTAATAAACCAGGCACGTCTTCACAATAAATTTCGAACATTTCAGCTATTATTTTCCCTCTGGTTAAGTCTTTTACATCATCCTTATCCATTCCATAATAGATAGCCGCTTTTCTTGCCTCTTCATCTTTATCAATTTTATTAAAATCAACACCTGTTACATCTTTTACCGCCTGAGTCATATCAAGTTTTCTCCATGGTGGAGTAACATCAAAGTCTTTACCTTGGTATGAAATAATTGGGGTTCCATTTGTGGCTATAGCTGCTTTATAAACCACCTGTTCTGTAACATCCATTACGCTTTCCATATTGCCATAAGCCATATAGCATTCCATAGATGTAAATTCAGGGTTATGGTTCTTATCCATACCTTCATTTCTAAACATCTTGCCCATTTCATAAACTCTATCTAACCCTCCTACAATGAGCCTTTTTAAATAAAGTTCATTGGCAATTCTCATCTGCATATCCATATCTAATGTGTTGTGATGCGTTAAAAAAGGTCTAGCATTAGCACCACCCGCTACTGCAGTTAGTATTGGTGTTTCAACTTCTAAGAAACCAAAATCATCTTCCAAAACTCTTTTTATTTCATGTAAAATGTTGGTTCTTTTTATAAATGTTTCCCTAACTTCTTCATTCATTATCAAGTCCAAGTATCTTTGTCTGTATCTAATATCTACATCTTTAAGACCATGAAATTTATTAGGAAGCACTTGCAGTGATTTGCTTAAGAGCACTAACTCTTTAACTCTTATTGATATTTCTCCATGCTTAGTAACAAACACCAATCCTCTTATTCCTAAGATATCCCCCATATCATAGGACTTGAAGTATTCGTATTCTTCTTCGCCTATTTCATCTTTTCTAACATAACATTGAATTCTTCCTTGCTTATCTTGAATATCAATAAATGAAGCTTTCCCCATATGCCTAAATGCCATCATTCTGCCAGCACAAGAAACCTCTTCACCTTCCATTGCTTCAAAGTTCTTCTTTATATCTTTACTATGAGCTGTAACATTCCATTTTTCATTTAAAAACGGATTTCTGCCCTCATCTTGCAGTTTTTTTAGTTTTTCTCTTCTAATTTGTCTTTGTTCATTCAAACTTTCAAGAGACATCTCTTCTTCTTGAATATTACTAATTTCTTGATTACTCATCGTTTCTCCCTTTTATTTCTATTTCTCTATACTAAGTATCTTGTACTTAGATGTTCCATCCATTAGTTGTATTTCTACTGTTTCCCCTTTTCGTTTTCCAAGTAGACTTTTCCCAACCATAGATTCGCTGCTGAGCTTTCCATTAAAAGGATCCGCTTCAGTTGTTCCTACGATTGTGAAGTTTAATTTTTCCTTGTTGCTCATATCCTGCACTTTGACTTTTAACCCAACACTAACGACATCAATAGTTAATTCCTCGCTATTTACAACGTTAGCTTCTCTAATCCTATTTTCTAAGTAATTTATTCTCTCTTCAAGTTCTGCTTGTTCATCTTTTGCTGCATCATATTCGGCATTTTCGGATAAATCTCCGTATGATATTGCTTCTTTTAATCTTTCTGCTACTTCTTTTCTTTTTACAGCTTTCAATTCGTCCAATTCTTCAACCAAATGATCATATCCCTCTTTTGTGATATCATTTTCAGGACTGTAGTTATTCATTGTCATTAATCTTTCCTCCCAATTAAACGTATATTATCTTAACATTGTTTGAACTAGTTATGTAAACTAATGTTGCATAACACACTTCAAATTCCAAGATATCTCCAATTTTATATTTTCTTTCGGCATCCTCAATATCAACAATTGTATGATCTGATGATGCTCCTAAAATCTCTATTCCTTTGTCCTTCGGAATAAGTTCATCTGGGTCACCATAATCAACCCTACCTATTCCAAGGAGCATTCTGTCTCTCATCCCTCTGTCAATATATTCAGGTCTATGTCCAAAGCAATCAACCCCAACTTCACCGACTGGATGTGATGGTTTTCTTTTGACTTCTATTACTTCTGCTTTAATTTTAAATACGTCATTATTTAAATTGCTCATATCATAGTTGTATACAACATCTAAGTCACGAGCTAGTAAGACTCCTTCGCCTAATCTTAAGTGATTTATTCTCTTTGGCATATCACCATCCCAAAGCCTCATCAAGCTACTAGTAGCTCCTCCAGAAACAAATTCGAGCTCCCTACCTATTTTTTCTTCAATTGCCTCTGCCAATTCAACTAATTCATTTAATTTGTTATTAGTTGGAAGAATAGAACCATAGCAACCAACATTTGTTCCTACACCAACAAGTCTTATATTATGTAAATCATTTTCTATCCACTCAGCAGTTTTGATGAGTTCTTCCTTATCCCAATAGCCTTCTCTTAAGTCTCCTAAATCAGTCATAAGAATAACCTTATGTTTTTTATCTTGTCTTCTAGCTTCCATATTTAATGCTTTTATAATTTCAACTTCGCTATTTAAACTAATATCTGTTAATTCAACCACATCTTTTACTTCACTAATCATTGGAATCCTTATCAACATATATGTGGTTTCTATACCAAACTTTTTGCAGTTAAATACTTGATCCAATCTGGATGTTCCAATTATTTTAACGCCACCTTCAATGTATTGTTTTGCTATCAGAGGAAGACCATTGGCCCCCTTTATAACTCCAGTCATTGTAATTCCATTATCCACACATTTTTCATTTACTTTCATTACGTTGTGCTTTAGTTTTTCTAAATTGATTTCTACCCTTGGATAACCTAAATTATTCATTTCTTCCTCCTGTGCAATTGGCAAATTAACTAAATTTGTTTGACTCTACAAAACGCTTTATTTTCTTTCCTGTTGTTTTTTCAAATTCATCTTTTCTAATAATAACATTTTTTATTTTCTTAAACAAAGGTAAATCAGTATTTATTTTATCCACCTCTTTTAAAATCAGGTTATATGCATCATCATCGGTATATTCTTCACCTAGTTCCGCTTCAACTTCATCATAATCCAACAATACTGTCGCAGTAATTTTTGTATTATTCAGTTTATCTTCCTTTGCCCAAATCATTGATTCTGCTATGTAAGAAATTTTACTTAAATAATACTCTAATTCCTCAGGGTAAACATTTTTCCCGTTTGCTGTAATTAAAACATTCTTTTTTCTACCAGTTATATACACATATCCGTCTTCATCTATATAACCCAAGTCCCCTGTGTGAAACCATCCATTTTTAAGAACTTTATCAGTTTCTTCAGGCATATTATAGTATCCCATCATTACATTATCGCCCTTAAAACATATCTCGCCTATACCCTCTTCACTCGGATTGTCGATTTTGGATTTTAAGCAAGGCAACATATATCCAGTAGATTTATTTTTCATATATTTTCTAATGTCCGGATTTAACGCTACCATAGGAGAGCATTCGGTTAGTCCATATCCTTGAATGGAAATTACTCCTAAATCATTAAAGAATTCTAGAATTTCAGGATCAATCGCTGCTCCTCCTGATATAAATACTCTAATCCTACCGCCAAATGTATCCATTATTTCATTAACAGCCTTTTTAGATATGTTAAGCCCTACCTTTTTTGTAACTCTATTTGCTTTAAGTAAAGCTCTAAGTTGTTTTTCTTTTCCTTTTTTCCTAACACCTTGCATTATTTTCTTATAAAAATTTTCCATAATTATAGGAACCATTAATACCATGGTAGGCCTTACTTCTTGAATATTATTTAAGATTTGCTTAAGCCCTTCGCAAAATGCCAAGGACGCACCACAATATAGCGCCATAAGAAAACTACAAGTACATTCATAAGTATGATGTATAGGTAAAATCGAGAAGAATATGTCCTCTGGATTTACATTTAATATAGTAGGCGCATTCATAATATCAACTATAAGGTTTTTATTAGATAACATTACTCCCTTTGCAATTCCAGTGGTTCCTGAAGTATAAAGTATGACTGCCAAATCTTCATTTACGATTTCTGCATTTACATATTCCAAATTACCTTTTTCAATCAAGTATTTACCAAACTCAACAGCCTTAAACCATGACTTTACATTAGTGTTTTCATCATGTTCCTTTGAGTTCATATTAATAATCAATTCCAAATTTGTATCCTCAGAATTTCTTATTTCCATAAACATTTTTACATATTTTTCAGTTAGGATTACTCCACTAACATCTGCTGATATGACAAGCTGCTTTAATTCACTTTTGCTTAATTCTTTATCTAAAGGAACTACTACACCAACACCGCCTATAGCTGCTAGATAAGATGCTGCCCATTGATAGCAGTTATCACCAATTAATGCTACTCTCTTATCTTTCATTCCTTCACTTATTAAATAAGTTCCTAGACCATTGACATCATTAAAAGCCTCTTTATATGTTATCTCTTTATACTTTTCATCATGTGCAAACTTTTGGTGAAAAGCAACTCTATTTCCATAAAGTTCTACACTTGTTTTAAACATTTGCTTTATATCAGTTATTGGCCTTCTGTGGGTATATCTCACGTTTCCTTGAGTGGAATTTCTAAGTTCTTCCATCATCTTGATGGAATATTCCATTTCTTTTTCCTTTATTTCTTCGTAATTCAATATTATTCCCTTTTCCTTTTTAATTTTTTTAAACCTAAGGTTAGCTTTCTCAAATCTCTTTATCTTTTGCGTAGTAGTCTTAATGAAATCCGATTTTGCCAATCCCACTCTTACTACCCTTTTATATGAAGACATCTTTTTATTGGCATCTTCAACTTCATCATATATTTTGTTATATATATCTATGTCTTCTGTTATTCCTTCTTCATAGAAAAATTCATAATCAGGACAAATAACGGCAGTTACAAATATACCATTCTCTGTTTCTTCACCATAAACTAGGCTTTCTTTGATGTATTCACTTTGGTTTATATAATATTCAACTTCTTCTGGGAATATATTTTTACCACCTTTAGTTACTATAACACTTTTTTTTCTACCTGTTAAATACAGAAAACCATCTTCGTCAAAAAACCCATAGTCACCAGTATAAAGCCATCCACCTTTAATAACTTTAGCCGTATTTTCAGGATCTTTATAGTATCCCATCATAACCGATGGTCCCTTACAAATTACTTCACCAATTCCATCTTCGTCTTTTTCTAGTATTTTAACTTCAGTACCTGGCATAGGTTTCCCCACTGAAGAAGCTTTGCTATATCTGTCTTGATTCACCGCAATAATCGGCGCATTTTCTGTCATCCCATAACCTTGAATCATTGGAAACCCCATTGCTTCAAAGTCTTCAATAACCTTTGGATCTATAGCAGCGCCTCCTGCTATAAATATGTATGGTTTGTCTCCAAGAACTTTATGTACAGATTTAAACATTCTCTTTGTTACCTTTGGGCTGTTTCTAAGGTTCAGTTTCTTGGATATATCGATTGCTCTTACGAGTTTTTCCTTTGAACCATCTTTCTCTGCTTTTTTCCATATTTTCTTATGCACATTTTCAAACAATAAAGGAACTCCTAGCAGAACATTTGCATTTACTTCGAGCAAATTGCTCTGCATATATTTTAAACTTTCACTTATGCCAACTGTCATTCCTTGGAAAAATCCAGTAAATATATGACAAGTCATTTCATAGGAATGATGAAGAGGCAAAACGGAAAGTCCAGTTTTACCTTCAGGTATATTTACATATTTCGACATGTTAAAAACATTCTGAGCGATATTGCCTTGAGATAACATTACACCTTTTGCCATACCTGTTGTTCCCGATGTGAAAAGTATCGCAGCCAAATCTTCAGATTTAACTTGAATTTCATTATATCTTGTGTCACCTGAATTTATTAATTTATTACCACTAGTTATTAATTCATTAATGTTATGGTCTTCTTTATCTTCTAATGAAACCAAAACCTTTAGATTCTTAATTTTTTCCTTTATGGAAACTATCATCTTATGCACAGAATCCGAATAAAATAGAACCTCAATATCAGCTCTTTCTACCAAGTTAGCTAATTCATCTTCAGGTAAATTTCTGTCAAGAGGCACTATAACACCACCACCACAGACAACACTAAAATAAGTTAATATCCATTCGTAGCTGCTATTTCCAATAACACCAATTTTTTTATTTAATAATTCATTTTCAAGTAAATATGTGCCAAGCGCCTTAATATCCTTTTCAACTTCCATATATTTAATAGGTTTATATTGGCTTTTATGGTCTCTTTTTACTAAATATGCATTTCTTTCACCATAAAGCTCCGTGCTATTAAAGATAAGCTGCTTAAGTGTATCAATATATTTAACATCATATAATTCTTTTTCAAATTTTATATTATTCATGCTTCCTACCTAAGTTTAAATATAATAATTAAAATGAGTATAACTACCCATTTTCACTATATTGTATATCGTTGAATTGTATCATTTTAGCCCTCTAATGTCAATACTTAGGGGGCATTTATGCACACTTGTGTACACAAACAACAAAATGGGCACATTGTGCCCATTATCTTATTGATTTACAACTTTTTTTATTTTTGCATCCCACAATTCATCAGCCACAGGTTCCCAATTAGTAGCTTGTTCAACACACTTTTGTGTTAAGTTTTTAACATCTTCCGGACTTGCCATATCTGTTGATTTAGCACCACTTGCTATTACCATCTTAGCAAGTTCTCCTATGTTATCAAACATAGGACAAGGTCTATACAAGTTCTCGCTAAAAGGTTGATTGTTTCTGTATTGCATAAATAGCGGAGATTTATATGCTTCAAGTAATGTTTTATCCTTAATATTCGAATCAGAATAATGTATAAATGCGCAAGGTTCAATATCTCCATTTGCATTTATATGCAAATATCTTCTTCCTCCAGCAATACAACCATCTATATAATCACCATCATTCCAAAAATCCAAAGTAAATATAGGTTTTGTTTTTCTGTTGTTTCTAACAACATCATACATAAACTTCCTTTGCTCTGCAGTTACTATTAAATTTGGTGCAGCATTATTTCCTACAGGTATATATGTAAACAACCATGAAAAAAGTGCACCTTTATCAATTATGAAATCCCAAAAATCTTCGCTCCCAATAACATCAGTATTTTGTCTTGTGTAACAAAGGGAAGTTCCGAAAGGTAATTTCTTTCTCTTCAGTATTTCCATAGCTCTCATAACGCCATCATAGGTACCTTCGCCACGTCTGAAATCATTTGCCTCTCTGTATCCTTCGATACTAAAAGCTGGTACTAGATTCTTAACTCGTAACATTTCATCTGCGAAGGATTCGTCTATAAGTTGTCCGTTTGTAAAACAACTGAATAAACAGTCACTATGTTTTTCACAAAGCCTAAATATATCCTTCCTCCTTATAGTAGGTTCCCCTCCAGACATTATGTACATAAATGTCCCCAATTCTTTTCCTTGAGTAACTATATTATCCATTTCTTCAAAAGATAAATTTAATGTCTTGTCGTATTCTGCTGCCCAGCAACCAATACAATGAAGATTACAAGCACTTGTAGGATCAAACAATATTGCCCATGGTATATTGCAACCATGCTTCTCTCTCATCCTAGTTTCCATAGGTAAACCCATCATCGCGGTATTTATGATAAAATTTTCAAAAATAGTTTTTCTTACATCCGGATCTACATCTGTATAAATTTTATTGAGCAGTACGTTCCAATTACTGCCTTTGTTGGTTAAAATAGGTTTTGCGGCTCTTAAATGTTTGCCAATGCCATCTTCTGTCGCATGCTTTTCTAGCCAATCAAATATTTTAGGAATATTCTGTTCGGGATCTTTATCTAAATATTGCAACATCTGTTTAACACCAGCTGCTCTAATCATATCACTAACTTTTCTATTTGCCATATCCATCCAAACTCCTTTACTAGATTCATTTAATGACTATAGGTAGAATAACACAAATATCCTCAAAAAGCAACACTGTGTTTAATTTTATTCATATCCGCCAAATGTGTCATTTTTTATACATCGCGCAAACTGAACGTTTTATTCTACATATGCTTATATAGTTCGTGTTATGGCAATTTTTTAGTGTAATTGAATCTTTTTTTTACATATTTTAACGTTTAATCGGAACATTTTCTTGAACTAGAAAACCTAGGTGCTATAATTAATTTATGAAATTAAACAATAAATTAATTATCAAAGGAGATCATTATGGAAAAGTTTTTCAAACTGAAGGAGCATAACACCGATGTAAGAACAGAAATCATTGCCGGTGCAACCACCTTCTTATCTATGGTTTATATTTTAGCAGTAAACCCAAGCATTTTATCGGCAGCAGGAATGAACCCTGCAGCAGTATTTACTGCAACTGCAGTATCTGCTGCTTTCGGTAGTATTCTAATGGCAATTTTAGCAAACTATCCAGTTGCTTTAGCATCAGGCATGGGATTGAATGCATATTTTGCATTTTCAATTTGTATTCCTTTAGCCGAGGCCGGAATACAAGACCCATGGAAAATCGCTTTAGCCGCAGTATTAGTTGAAGGTATTGTGTTCGTTATACTTTCTTTCTTTAACTTTAGAGAAAAACTAGTTAACGATGTGCCTGCAAATCTTAAGTATGCAATTACTTCCGGTATAGGACTATTTATAGCAATTATTGGATTTGAGGGCGCTGGAATAGTAGCGGATGATCCTGCTACTTTGGTTTCATTAGGAAACGTTGGCTCACCTCAATTTATATTAGCAATGGTAGGTTTGTTACTCATCGCAGTATTTAATCACTTCAATTTCAAAGGATTCGTTTTACTTGGGATTTTGGCAACTTGGGTTTTAGGAATGATTGCCCAAGCCTCAGGTTGGTATGTAGTAGACATCGAAGCTGGAGTTTATTCACTTTACCCAAGCTTTTCTGGTAGTTTTCTTCCTTCTGCACCTTCTACTTTCGCATTTGATTTCGGATGGGTAGGCGGTCATATGCTAGAATTTGCAGTAATCGTTTTCTCTTTCTTGTTTGTAGACTTATTTGATACTGTCGGAACATTGATAGGTGTAGCTTCAAAAGCAGACTTATTAAATGAAAAAGGCGAATTACCTAATGCAAAAGGCGCTTTACTTTCTGACGCAGTTGCTACAATAGGTGGTGCTTGCTTAGGCACTTCAACAGTTACAAGTTATGTAGAATCAACAGCCGGTGTCGCTGCTGGCGGTAGAACAGGTCTTACCGCCGCTACTTCTGGAGTACTATTCATATTGGCATTATTCTTATCACCAATATTCTTAGCTATCCCTGGATTTGCAACTGCCCCTGCTCTAATCTACGTTGGATTATTAATGATTAGCTCCCTTAAAAATATGAGCTTCACAGATGATATCGCTGATACAGTTGGTGGTTTTTTAGCACTAGTTGCTATGCCATTTACTTACTCTATTGCAAACGGTATTATGTTTGGTATTCTATCATGGGTAATACTTAAAATTTGCACAGGAAAATCAAAAGATATACCTATGGTAATGTGGATTTCATTCGCACTATTCATAATCAGATTCTGGACATTAATCACAGGAATTACAATTTAGTAATAATATATAATGCAGCCGACGCAATTAAATTGCGTCGGTTTTTTTACGCATTTTTATAATTTTCTTTCTTTTTGCACGGCTTGACACGTAATTAACTATTGGTATAATTAAGTTGTACACTCCCACCCCCATTATGTTTTCTGAAAGGAGAATCAAATGAAAGTTAACACTAAAGTTAAAGAATGGATTGACGGCTATTCTGACTGGTTTTTGGAGGAAGGCGCTTTAGAAGACGGACAAATGACAAGCAATCTTTATCCATATGACAAAATGTTTTCGCCTATAAAAATAAATAAAACCACGGTCAAAAACAGGATTGTCATGGCTCCAATGGGTAATATCAACATGTGCGAAGAAACCGGAAGGCCCAGTGATAAAATGTTGCACTATTTCTATGAAAGAGCTAAAGGTGGAGTAGGTTTAATAACAACAGGCTTAGTTCCCGTTAGCCACGGAATCGATAGCTCTGTTACAGAATTAGGTAAGTTAACTTACTTTCCTAGAATTGACCGTTCCCGTACAGTATTTATGGGTTGGCGTAATTTGGCCGAAGGAATCCACTCCTATGGAAGCAAAATATTTGTTCAATTAACTCCAGGTTTAGGTAGAGTGGGAAATCCCCAGTGCCTAATCACCATGAAAAAGTTTCCAAAATCCGCATCATATAACCCCAATTTCTATATACCTCAAATTCCATGCACTCCACTAAGTGATAGACAACTGAAAAAGATTATTAAAAATATGGGTCAAGCTTCGGCTGACGCAAAAGCAATGAAGCTTGATGGTGTTTATTTGCATGGACACGAAGGATATCTGTTGGAACAAATGACTAACCCTGCTTTTAACCGACGTTACTTAGGTAGATATTCAAATTGGCAAAAATTTGGTTTAGATTGTGTAACAGAAATGCGTAGACGTGTAGGCCCTCATTATCCTATTATGTATAGAATAGATTTAACACTAGCTTTAAATGAAACCTACGACACTGAAATTATGAATAACAAATCACTTAAGAAGTTCAAAAATGGCAGAACTATAAAAATGACTTTAGAATATATGGAAAATCTCGTAAAAGCAGGAGTTGACATGTTTGATATTGACATGGGTTGTTATGACAACTGGTGGTTGCCTCACCCACCAGCAAGTATGCCACCTGGCTGTTTCTTGCCTATAAGCGAATTGGTAAAAAATTACTTTAAAGAAAAAGGAATTTTGTCAAACACAGGTATTCCTGTTCCAATTGTTGGTGTAGGGAAGCTCGGATATCCGGATTTAGCAGAAACTGCTCTTAGAAACGAATCCTGTGACATGATTATGCTAGGAAGACCTCTTCTAGCAGACCCCGAGTGGTGCAATAAGGCGTATACCGGAAATGTTAAGGATATAAGGCCATGCATAGGTTGTCAAGAAGGCTGCATAAATGAATTTGTAGAAGGAGGGCATCCTCAATGTGCTGTAAATCCTAGAACAGGATTTGAACACGAATATCCCTCCGTTTTAACTATTGCCAATGAGCCAAAAAAAATTGCAATAATTGGCGGTGGACCAGCGGGCATTACCGCATCCATTGTGGCTTCTAAGAGAGGCCATAAAGTAACTCTTTATGACGATAACAAGGAGCTCGGCGGTAAAATGATTCCAGGAAGTGTTCCAAAGATTAAATATGAACTGGAAAACTATAAAGAATATTTAAATAGGCAGGTGGAAAAGACCTCCAAAAATTACAGCTTAAAATACATACCTAATACAAAAGTCGATATGGAAACCCTAAAAAACGGGAAATACGATGCCGTTATATTCTCAATGGGAGCAAAGGAAATAAGGCTTCCGATTGATGGTTATGATAAGATCAATAATATCGATGCCATAGAATTACTTTTGAATCCAGATAAATTGGGTGATGCTAAAAAAGCAGTTGTTGTGGGAGGTGGCGTAGTAGGTTGTGAAACCGCCCAGTGGCTATCATATGAAAAAAACGTAGATGTCATCGTTGTTGAAATGGAAAAGTATTTTATGGATCATGTTTGTACTGCTAATAGAGGTCATATAATTTACAATCTCAAGAAAAACGGCGTATGCTTGATGAATTGTACTAAAGTTTTGGAATTAACAGAAGATGGAGTTAAAATTTTAAAGAACATATCCAAAACAGTACCTGACCCTTACTTAACATGGCATCCTATATTGCCTGAAAACATCGAAAATCCACTGGCTACAAAGTTAAAAGAAGAACTTAAGGAGGAGCTTCTTGAAACCGATTTAGTAATTATGGCCGCAGGTATATATCCTAATGATTCCATGTACTATGAAGCTGTTAAAAACAATGTTGCTAAAATGATATACAACATTGGCGATGGTTTTGAAGGTGGTAAAGTCTTAGAAGCTACAAGAGCAGCATATAGACTCGCCACTAATATATAAGGAGGAAAAAATGTATCTAGATAAAAATCAGGCCAAAATACTAAATGGTTCTGAAGGAGAAACCATGGCGAAAATTATGAAAACTTTAGTCATGTATGGCGAAACCTTTGATGCGGATAAGCTAATTCCAATAACAAGCGAAGAAGGTCATTTAGTAACTAGTTTCGGAATAAACGTTATGGATCCATATTATGAAATGTTTGAATCCCTTTTAGACGCCGGCATTGTATCTAAACAAAACTTCACAGTAGATCCTAGTCCAGTGGATATGGGGAATGTTCCTGCTTCACCAATACAAAAACTTGTTTTTAAGATTTTATATAAAAACCAAAAAAGATATGATGATCAACTAAAAAGAATGGGACTTAAGGGTGAAGACATGTATACATGCACCTGCTACATGGATGAAGTTGGAAATATTCCCGATTATGGCGATATCTTAAGTTGGGCAGAAAGTTCTGCCGTAGTATATGCAAATTCAGTGTTAGGTGCAAGATGTAATAGAAACTCGGCAATAATCGAAATGTTTGGTTCCATCATTGGATATGTTCCTAATTTTGGTTTAACAACTAATGATGGTAGAAAAGCAACTTGGGTCATTGAAGTTAAAACAAATAAATTACCAGAAGCTCAAGTATTAGGCAGCGCTATAGGTTTAAAGGTTATGGAAAGTGTTCCATATGTTAAAGGCTTGGATAATTTCCTAGGCAATGAACTTACTCAAGAAGTAAAAGACTATTTAAAGGATATGGGAGCTGCCACTGCTTCAAATGGCGCTGTGGGACTATATCACGTTGAAGGCATTACTCCCGAAGCCAAAAAACTAAAAGAGGACTTAATAAAGGAAGAAGCTAAAGAATATGTAATTGATGATAGCGAGCTTTTAAGGGTGCAAAACAGTTATCCTTGCATATGGAAAAACCCTAATTCTAAACCAAAATTAGCATTTATAGGTTGTCCTCATTTGTCTCTTTTACAATTAAAAGACTGGGCTAAAAAAATTGATGATAAACTCAGATCTAATGACAAAAAAAAGGTTTCAGTTCCCACAGTACTTACATCATCAGTTCCTGTAATTAATGAATTTAAAAAAACTGAGGAATATCAAATACTTATTAGCACAGGTGTAAAGCTGTCGTATATATGCCCACTTATGTACCTAAGCAACCCACTTTGTTCTAAGATGCCAATTATAACCAATTCAAATAAACTTAGAACATATACCACTGCTAAATACTATAAAGATGATGAAATTTTAAATATACTAGGAAAGGAGCTTGGCTGATATGAGAGAATTTAAAGGTAGAGTTGTAGTACCTGGTACCGCCACTGCAACTGCATTAGTTTCAACGCAAGGGTTTAATACATTGGCAAGCTTTAAAAAAGCATTGCTAGCCAAAAAACTAGATGCGCCATGTTCTGATCAGGATAATAAGGACATCTATGAAAAGCCAATGGCCAAAAAGGCCTTGTGTATGCCCCAAACTATAGGTTCCACAACGGGCGGTATAGTATTATATTGCGCTTCTGAAATGGGAGCTTCTCCTGCATGCCTACTCTTTTCTGAATCCATTGATTCCTTAGCTGCTGCTGGAGCTATTCTGTCTGATATTTGGACAGATGTAGCTATGCCTACAGTTGATAGATTAGGACCTGAATTTCTGGATTATGTAAAAGAAGGTATGACTGTTATAATAAAAGAAGACGGAATTGTGCAAGTTGATTAATAAATTAAGGCCAACTGACTATCGTAAACCAGTTGGCCCTTTTGTTTATACAAATTAATATTACTGATATATTAATTTACCTACATCGCTGAAGTTCCCCTCTGAATCCTTGATTACATACCATATAACCGAGTCAAATTTAATGCCGCTTTCATTGGGAGGTCTTTGCCCGAAGGCATCTCCCATATATCCAGTTGCTGTAATCCGTAAATCAGGTTCACTAACTCTTACGCTTTTGCCAGAAGCTAAATAAAAAAGATCACCTGGTTCTTCTCCTGGAGCCAATTCCATTTGAAATTCGTACGCTTCCTTTTTAACAACTTGCTCAGGTGTTCTTGTAACGCCAGTAGAATCAAATCCTGGTTGCACCATATAGTATATTGTTCCTTCTGTATTTGTCTTAAAATCTATGCTATAATCGCCACTTGAGTTAACTGACATAGTCGCATTAAGTATTGCAGGTTCATTTCCTTGGTAATTTTCTCCATAAGTCTTCTCAACTATTTCTCCTTCATTATCTATCTTTGAATCACCATCTATGTCCATTTTTTCTACGCGTGCATCTTTCTTTACTTTAGTTCTTGTTGTGTAATATCCCGGCCCTTCATAATTTCCACAAGTAAGATAATAGTGTCTAACTACCGTCTCTTCTTCTATAACAACATTTGAACCTTCTTTAGCTTCTACTTCACCAAAATCACCGTCTAATACAACTGGCTCATCTTCTTCTGAAGGGTCATCGATCTCAATGGTTACATCATTATAAGCGTCTTTCGCTTCCTCATGGTTTTCTAATATCATCCCAGGTTCTTTTACGATTACTTCATCAATCTTAGTATCTCCAGCTGCCTCAATCCTTCCATCAACATATCCGATTAATTTAAGTATCTTACCATCTTGAATAAATATGGTTTCAAGACCGCCTCCATGGACATGAACAGTACCATTTACTTCTACATTATGTAGTTCAATATGGCCATCACCTACGGATTCATCTATATATAAATCCGAATTAATTACCATGTTACTTAGGATTACTCCTGTAGCCGTTATATAAACGTCTTCACTCACAGCTTCCTTGTCTGTATAATCATAATCACCTTCTACATCAAAGGTTAACTTAATACCTGCATCATAGCCGCAACTCGTAATGAGCAACACTGATAAAATGAGCATTATAAAAAAAGTAAACTTTTTCATTCTTCCTCCTAAAATACCATAGGGTAGATAATTTATTTTATTACATATAATATACCACAAAACATCTTCTATTGCATTTAATTTGAATAGTTGAATGACATTTCAAAAAGTGGTATAATAACTTTGTTTTTTAAAATACCATTTGAAAGGACACATTAAATGTTTTATGAAATCGAAATTGCAGGATTAAAAAGACAACTTCCATTATGCAAAGTAACAAACGACCTATATATAGGCGCATTCATAATGTTTGGAGATACTGAAATAACTGAGGTAGCAGCAAGGGGGCTGTTAAAAAAGGCTCCTGAATTTGACGTTATAATCACAGCTGAAGCTAAGGGTATACCCCTTGCTTATGAAATGGCAAGACAAGCAAATGGCAAAGACTATGTTATAGCAAGAAAGGGCCCTAAGCTATACATGACAGATGTAATATCTACAGATGTGGATTCCATCACTACGGACCACGTTCAGAAGCTCTACCTAGGCAAAACCGAAACAGACATAATGAGAGGCAAAAGAATTCTCATCGTAGATGATGTAATAAGTACGGGCAATTCAGTGGAATCTTTAGAAAAGTTGGCGGACCTTGTAGGCGGAAATATCGTCGGAAGAATGGCGGTACTTGCTGAAGGAGAAGCTACAACAAGAGATGACATCACCTATTTGCAGATACTACCAGTATTTAATCCTGACGGAAGTATAAAATAACTATCCAGCTGCTATGAAAATCCATAGCAGCTTTTAAATTACTCATTTATCATTTTATATTGCTCTGATGCACTATATCCAACTTTATGTATTGAATCAGATGAAGTTATAGTACTCAACAAAATTATGTTATGCTATCTTAATCATCTTTTACTACTACTAACAACGCACCTTTATATTAACTAATTCAGCTTCTATTGACAGTATGTTAGTACTATCATAAATATCTTTATCTAAATAATAACTTTCAATTATAAAATATAATCACTTTTATTTCGAGTCTCTCCATAACTTCTAATAATGTTCGGCTGTTCTCTGTAGTGCAAATTGCAATTGACTTAGCGGAAACAAATTAAGTTACCTTGATGAGTTTTCCGATGACTACACGTCTTGCATTTTCATAATTATACGCACAGGTACTCAGTGTTATTAGCTTATCATTTACATCAACGACTTCTCTAGTTTTAACATCAGAATTGTCCTTTATATATATTATAAACTCACCCCTTTCTGATGCTGCCATATTATTCGTTTCATAAACTACACTGTCTGCTCTAGTAACAAACGATGATACTATGATGTAATCATATCCCCTCTCAGGAGTTAATATTTCTATTATCTTATGATCTTCATAGTGAACTTGATTTTTAAATTTCTCCAGGGAGCCAAACATGCTACCATCCTTCATGTTATGACCATGTATTACTGTATTAAAGCACTCAAAAGGCTTATTACATTTACATTCAACAAATATACTGCCGCATGGATTATTTTCACCCGTTGGTAATTTATATAAATAGTCCACATTATCTCTACTTTTTAATATGGGATAATCTATAATAGTACCTTTTATTCTTATCCAACCTATAACATCCCCATTTATATTATTAAATTTTTGTATATTATTTTTATAGGTATTTTTAATATTAGCATAACTACATTTCGCTTCTATATACTTGTTCGTTGTATGAATAGATTTATATCCTCCCATAAGAAATAAAACTATAAATGCTAAAATGACTATTGATTTGGTATTTACTCTCATATTTTTATTCTACATAATTTTTGTTTAACTTTCTGTACACAACTAGCCCTTTACATTTATTATTCAAGTTATATAATATATGTATATTTAATATTAGGAGGGCATTTATGAATAGTGACATATTAAAGTTACAAAACGGAAGTGATATCAGAGGAATTGCTTTAGGTGATAATAAAAATCTCACTGAAAGGGAGGCCTTTTTGATTGGTGCTTCATATGCAATATGGCTTAAAAAGTTATACAAAAAAGAAAGTAAGAGCTTAACAGTATCAATAGGTAATGACCCAAGGTTAACTGCTGAGAGCTTAAAAAACGCTTTATCCAGTGGCCTTAATACAAAGGGTGTAACCGTATTAGATGCTGGATTATGTTCAACTCCAGCCATGTTTATGTCCACAATTTTTGAACAATATAAATGCGACGGTGCTATAATGATAACCGCAAGTCATTTACCGTATGATCGAAATGGGTTTAAATTTTTCAGCAAAAATGGCGGATTGGATAAAAAGGATATTAAGGAAATATTAAAAAACACTACCAACATCCAATATATCAAAGCCCCGGCAAAAATGAATAAAATAGACCTTTTAGACACGTACTGTGAGCATTTAAAAGGTTTGGTATCTATGTGTAAGACAAGGCCGCTTGAAGGACTGCATATAATAGTTGATGCTGGAAATGGAGCCGGAGGATTCTTTGCAAATAAAGTGCTCAAACCACTTGGCGCTGATATTTCTGGTAGCCAATTTTTAGAGCCAGATGGTACCTTCCCCAATCATGCGCCTAATCCAGAAGATGAAAATGCAATGGACTCTATCTGCAGAAAAGTAAAAGAGGTTTCAGCAGATTTAGGTCTAATATTTGATACAGATGTTGATAGATCCTCTGCAGTAAACAGATTTGGAGAAGAAATAAATCGTAATTCCATAGTAGCCTTAGCCTCAGCTCTAGGTGCTAGGGAAAATCCCATGGGCACAGTTGTAACTGATAGCGTTACTTCAATAGAACTAAAATGCTTTTTGGAAAACACATTAGGTCTTAATCATATAAGGTACAAAAGGGGCTACAAAAATGTTATAAACAAAGGGATGGAATTAAACAACTGCTTTTTAGCAATAGAAACATCGGGACATGCTGCCTATAGAGAGAACTACTTCTTAGATGATGGTGCTTACTTGGCAGTTAAAATCGTAAAAGAAGCAGCGAAACTAAAAAAAGAAGGCAAAGGTATAGATTCATTAATAAACAAGCTAAAACAGCCAAAAGAAAGCAGAGAATATAGGATAAAAATAATTGCTAATAATTATGGCGAAATCGGAGATAAGGTAATAAAAAATCTAAAAGAATTTGTTGATAAAAGCGAAGACTTATTTCTTGAGCATCCTAATTATGAAGGAATAAGGATTAACTTTAATGGCGGTTGGCTTCTCCTCAGAAAGTCTCTACACGATCCGGTAATGCCTCTAAATATTGAATGCAATTCCATTAAAAATTTAAATACTGCAATGTCTATATTAAAGGAATTCTTAAGTGATTATCCTGAATTAGATATATCTATGCTTTAAAGGAGCAAATATGTATGACTATATAATAATTGGAGCAGGAATAAACGGGAGTTTCATGGCTCATGAGCTATCTAAGTATAACCTTAATGTTATGGTTATTGAAAAAGGCCCTGATGTAGCCACTGGTGCAACCATTGCGAACAGTGCAATAATTCATGCGGGCCACGACCCAAAACCAGGTACACTAAAAGCCAAACTTAATGTTGAAGGAAATTCCATGTATCCTAAAATCTGCAAAGATTTAGATGCAGATTTTAAGCATACCTCTGCTTTTATAACAGCCACTAGCATGGAAGAATCACCTTCAATAGACATGCTCTACAAGCAAGCAAAAGGGCGTAATATACCCTGCGAAATATTAGACAAAGGCCAAGCAAAAGCCTTAGAACCAAATTTAAGCGATAATACTGTTAAAGTATTAAACCTACCCTCAACAGGTATTATTACACCTTGGGAAGTTGCATATAACCTCATGGAGGAAGCTATAATCAACGGTGTAGAATTATCTTTGAATATAAAGGTATTGGGAATTATTTCAAGACCTAAAACCTGTTATGTTGACAAGAGTCAATCAATGGGAAGATTAGGTTATGAAATCATAACAAACAAAGGAACTTTTAAAACCGCAAATATAATTAATGCTGCAGGGGTATACGCAGATGAAATATATAACATGCTAAAACCAAAGGAGAGTTTTTCGATAACAGGAAGAAAAGGCGAATACTATATTCTAGACAAATTAGCAAACCCTCTTGTTAACAGAGTCATATATCCCATACCTTCATCCAAGGGTAAAGGTGTTTTAGTTGTTCCAACAGTTCATGGTAATACGCTTCTTGGGCCAAGCTCTGACTTTATTGATGATAAGGGCGGTAACTTTACAGATACTGAAACTTTAAAATATGTAAAAGCACAAGTAAACAGAACAGTTAAAAATATACCTTTTAACAAAGTTATAAAAACTTATGCAGGTTTGAGGCCAACTGGAAATACTGGTGATTTCATAATTTCAGAATCAGATGAATTTCAGGGATTTATTAATGTGGCTGCGATAGAATCTCCAGGATTAGCTTCCGCTCCTGCCATTACTAAATATGTATTAAATACCATAATTGAAAAACAAGTCATATTAAAACCTAAAAAGCAATACATTAATAGAACTAAGCTTCCAATACTAAATAGAATGAGCCTAGAAGAAAAAATTAAACTTTGGAATAAAGAACCAAAATATGGAAATATCATTTGCAGGTGCGAAAGTATAAGCGAAGGCGAAATTTTAGATGCCATAAGAAGACCTTTAGGCGCAACCACTGTTGATGGTATAAAAAGGAGAGTTAGACCCGGTTCCGGCAGATGTCAAGGCGGGTTTTGCCAACCAGAGATAATAAACATATTGGCAAGAGAACTGAATAAACCTGTGGAAGAAATAGCGTTATTTAATAAAGATTCCAATATCATAACCAAGGGAGAAATAAATTGAGGGAATATGAATTAATTATAATCGGCGGAGGCAGCGCAGGTTTAGCTGCTACTATGGGAGCATATGAAAACGGTTTGAAAGATATATTATTAATAGAAAGAGAACCTGAACTTGGCGGCATTTTATTACAATGTATTCATAACGGATTTGGACTTCATATGTTTGATGAAGAATTGGCAGGTCCAACATATGCAGAACGATGGATAAATAAGGTTTTAGAAACTGATGTAGAAATCAAATTAAACACTGCCGTTTTAAGTATCAATAACGACCTAACATTGGAATATTCAAATGAAGATGAAGGATATAGAATAGTAAAAGCAAAATCCATAGTCCTTGCCATGGGTTGCCGAGAAAGATCAAGGGGCGCAATTGCAATCCCAGGATATAGACCTGCTGGAGTACTAACCGCTGGAACTGCACAAAAATATGTAAACATCCTTGGTAATGAAATAGGTAAAAAGGTTTTTATCCTAGGTAGCGGTGATATTGGCCTTATTATGGCTAGAAGAATGAGATTAGAAGGTGCTGAAGTTGTAGGTGTGGCTGAAATCATGCCTTATTCAAATGGACTTCCACGAAACGTAAAACAGTGCTTGGATGATTATAATATTCCTTTATATCTTAGTCACACGGTAACATTTATAGATGGACACGATAGAGTTAACAGTATAACCATATCTAAGGTGGACGACAACCTAAATCCCCTAAAAGGAACAGAGAAAATCTTGGAAGTCGATACTTTGCTTCTATCCGTAGGATTAATACCCGAAAATGATTTAAGTGAAATGGCCGGAATCGAACTTGAGATGAAAACTAACGGTCCCATTGTCGATGATAAATTCGAAACTTCAATACCTGGAATATTTGCTTGCGGGAACGTTCTCCATGTTCATGATTTAGTAGACTATGTTAGTAAAGAAGCTTTAAATGCAGGAAAAAGTGCTGCAGAATATGTATTAAAGAAAAGCAGTAAGTATGAATATATAACCGTTACGCATGATAATAATTTAGTATATATTTTGCCCAATAAGATTATTAATGAAAATGAAAACAATGTTGAATTGATGTATAGGGTGAAAACCCCTATGAAAAAGGCAACTATTAACTTGATATGTGATGGCATGATTGTTAGAAGTATAAAGAAAGCTAATTTAACACCTAGTATTATGGGGAAAATCATGGTTGCTAAAAAATTATTAAAAGGCACTGAATTAATTGTAAATATAAAAGAGGAAATCTTATGAAAACAGAATTAACATGTATACTATGCCCAAATAGCTGTAATTTAATAATTGAACATGATGATAAAGATATTATCAGTATATCCGGGAATATGTGCGACAGAGGGATTACTTATGCCACAGAAGAAATTAAAAACCCCATGAGAATGGTAACTAGCACTGTATCAGTTTTAGGTTCTGATAACAAGCGATTACCAGTTATCCTAACCAAGGAAATACCCAAGTCAATGATTTTCGAAGTAATGAAGGAAATCAAAAAAACAAAAACCACTGCTCCTATTAATCAAGGGGATATTCTTATTTCAAATATTTTAAATACAGGGTCCGATTTAGTTGCTTCAAGAAGTATATCCTCTAACAGATAATTCCTTTCTCAGCATCTTTATTTCTTCTCCATAACCATTGATGTCCTCTTGGGGTGTTTCTAATATAAATGGAATATCTTTAAATTCCTTTTTATTTAAAATACTAAGTATAGCATCTTTACCTATGTGCCCCTCACCTATTTTTGCATGCCTATCCTTTTTTGAACCTAAAATATTTTTACTATCATTTATATGTATTGCTTTTAACCTATTAATGCCTATAAACTTATCAAACTCTTCAAAAACATCATCTTGCCTATTTACGATATCATAACCACCATCATATACATGACATGTATCAAGACAAACCCCAACCTTATTTTTAAGAACAATGCCATTTAATATTTTAGAAATTTCTTGAAAATTTTTCCCTACTTCTGTACCTTTACCCGCCATAGTTTCAAGCAAAACAGTGGTCCGTTGCTTTTCGTCTAAACATTTATTCAGAAAGTTTATAATAATTTCAATTCCTACGTCACTCCCTTGTCCAATGTGACTACCCGGGTGGAAATTATAGTAATTACCTGGCATTAATTCCATTCTTTCAAGATCCTCCTTGAATGCAATTTTTGCAAATTCCCTCACTCTTTGATCTTTACTGCAAGGGTTTATTGTGTATGGTGCATGTGCAACTAGAGGTCCAAAGAAATTCTCCTTTAGTATAGATTTAAGGCTATTGACATCATTAATATCAATAGCCTTTGATTTTCCACCTCTAGGATTTCGTGTAAAGAACGCAAAAGTATTAGCACCTATACCTAAAGCCTCTTTCCCCATACCTTCATAGCCCTTGGCTGAAGATATATGACATCCTAAATACATACCGTCTCCTATTACCTTTTGTAAAGCTGCTTTGGGATACTTGAAATTTTAGTAGGGTCGTCTTCTTCTTCAACAACGTATCCCATAGCTTTACTTTCCTCAATATGCTTCCTATAAGCTTCTTCTTTATCTTCTTTTATCTTGTTTTCCCTTTGTATTTCCGACATCACTTTAGCCCTAGCGTCCTTTGTTTCTTCTACCTTTACAGGGAATTTCATGTTTAAGCTTTTTTCTAATAGTTTAATAGCTGCTTCTCTATATTTGATTGATAAAACGCCCAATGATGCCATAATATAGTCATTATCTACTAATACTTTTGCCGCATCATTTGGAAATAGCAATAAGCCTGTTTCATCGTAAGTTAAAATCTTTTTCATGATATCTTCTCTATTAGGAAGCCTTGTAAGTGCTCCACCTGTACCTATAATATATTTAACTGGAGTTAAATCTTTGCCTTCTGCAATTGTTGATCTTCCTGAAGGTCCGTATATATATCTTATGGCTCCAGCATGTCTTTCAACTGCTTTTAGAACAGCTTCTTCAGCCAATCTTTCTACAAGTTTAATTTCATCTTCGGTTTTAGGAATAGCAACATAATCTTCCAATGTTTTATTCAAGTTTATGCCCATTTCTTGACATTCTTGACGAAGTTTTTCTTCTCCTATAGATTCAATTACTTTCATTCTGTTTACATAAACCCCTAAATCTCCTTCTACAGTTCTTTTCGCCTTTGGTTCAGGATTTATTAATATTCTAGACACTGCATCTGATTCTTCACATACGGAGTGCAAGTCAGTAGTCGCACCCCCTACATCTAAAACAATTAAATTACCTATGCATTCATTCAAAAGTGTAGTGCACTGCATTACCGCTCCGGGAGTAGGAACTATATCACCTGTTACTAAGTCATTTATATGTTCCATTCCTGGTGCATGAATAATATGATCTTCAAAAGCATCTTGGATAACCTTTCTGCAAGGCTCCACATTTAAATCATCTATTTTAGGATAAACATTTTCAACATTATATAATTTTTGACCACTTTCTTCATCAAATATCAATTCCATCTCTTCTTGGTTCTCAATATTTCCTGCGTATATTACTGGAATATTAAGCCCCATACTTCTAATCATTTCCGCATTATCTAGTGCAACTTCCCTGTTACCATAATCAACACCACCTGCTATTAAAATTAGATTTGGCTCTATTTCTTTGATCTTTTTAATGTCTGATCTTCTTATCTTGCCAGCAGTTATATAGTGAATAATGCCACCTGCACCTAATGCAGCTTCTTTTGCAGCCTTTGCTGTCATGTCATAAACAAGGCCATGTACAGTCATTTTAAGACCTCCTGCTGCAGAAGAAGTAGCTAGCATTTCATCATATTGAATACTATCCTCATTCATGTTTTTACATAAATCATTAATAGCACCCTTTAGACCTATTCTGACATCACCTTCTAATACCGATGTCGGAGCCTGACCTTGTCCCCAAAAAACCGGATTTTCGGTATTTAAATCTTTAAATGCATTTACTACAGTAGTAGTTGAACCTATTTCAGCAACTAATACATCCACCTTCATAACTTACTCCTTTATATTTAACGGTTAAACCAATAGCATTCAATTTTAAAGTATGCGAGACGGACTTTAGCCCGCCCCACACAAATATACACAAACATTCACAATGTGAATTAATCAATTAATGAAGCTTCGCCTCTTCTTTTTCTCTTTTCTTCTACTATGAAAGTTGCTACATCGATACCATGAGAATTTCTTCCGAATCCCATGTCTATTCCAGTCTTGACTGCGTCTTCAGGTATAACTTGAGTACCACCAGCCATGATTATTATTTTATCCCTAATGCCTTTTTCAATGGCCAAATCATTGATTCTCTTCATGTTCTTATAGTGAACATTGTCATGAGATATGATTGTTGATGCCATTATACAATCCGCATTAAGTTCTATTGCAGCATCCACAAGTTTTTCAACAGGTACAGAAGTTCCTAAGTAATGAACCTTGATTCCCCATTTTTCGATACCACCATGCTTGATATTTATGATTTCACGAAGACCTACTGAATGTTCATCATTTCCTACTGTACCACATACAACAGTGCAGGTATGGTTTTCAAATTCATCATAAAGCTGAGCATCTGTTAAGAACTTAGGTTCTGGTGGTACAACTAATTCCGCTAAATCAATATCAAATGACACTTTACCTTTAATTTCGATTCTAGTACCTTCCGCATCTTGTAATACTTCTCTATTGATTACTTCTGGGTTTTCAAGACCAAGCTTAGAAGTGATTTCAATAGCAACAACTTCTGCAGTTCTTCTGTTAGTAGGAATAGTCATAGTCAATAGTATTGTACCATCTGCACACCATTCTACCTCAGGTTTAACTTTTGTGCCATGTCTGTATTCTTCTAATTCTTCCAATCTGTTTTCTACATTATCCTCGTCAAGTTCATCAATAAATACAATTTTTGATCTGTCTTCAAAAGTACAACCATCAATCAAAGCAGCTGGATTACTTTCATCTCCACCATATTGTTTCACATTGTTATAGCCATAATGAGCAGTTACAGGTGCCATATAGTCTTCATCTCTTTCAAAAATATAACCATAACCGACTCCACCTTCGATTTTACGAGCAATTCCGTCACCATTTCTTTCAGGATATTCAGCAGAATCCACGAAGAAACCGTCTTGAACAGCTTGGAAATACCCTCCAACTTCTACAATTTCTTCCATAAATAATAAGGCTTTTTCTTTTATTCTTCTAGTTGTCTTAACTAAAGGTCCTTCTGGATCCATGTTAAGCTGTAGCATTTCATTTAATCCATCAAATCCTACTAGTGCTTGCTTAGCAGTATCGCATGCTTCAATGTTATAGATATGCCAAGGTACATTTCTTCCTTCGTCAGGTGTGATAGTAGATTGAATATCTGCACTTGTCATTCTAGAAATAAGCATGTTCATTACGTGAGTAACAGTAGCTTCTCTAGTAGATGAATCAATATACTTAGTGTTCATCTGAGCTCTCATTTTGTATCTGTTACAGATTTGTCTAAGCGCTAAAGCATAAGGTAAATCCATGTAACAACAAGGTGCAGGCGTTGCTGTTGGAGGTACAGTTGATAAACTTATATTTTCAGCTTTTATTCCAGCTTTTTCAGAAAAAAGTGAATTTATTGCGTGCTGAACTATAAGTTCTGGCATAACCTTCCAAGCATCTCTTGCAGTTGCATTTGCATTATGAGCTCCATCTATCTGAAGGATTTCTCCCCATTCCATAACTTTCTTTGATTCGCAAGCATCAACGAAAGATCTTACGCAGTTAATGTCTCTGTAAAGTACGTTATACTGAGGATCTTGGTGTGCACCATTGATACCTTCTTCAGCAAACATTACCGCTACATCTGGTCCTGCTACTCCGGAAATATATGAATGATAGTTGATTGGACGGCCTACTTCATCTTCAATAGCATCAATAGCTTTTCTCTGCGCTCTAACCTGTTTCCTAGTTATAGGAACTCCCCCAATACCTTGAGGTGTTCCTTCCATAAGTCCATCAATATGAGACTGTCCCATGTGCCTTATTACCATCAAATGATCAGCACCGTGCCATGCACCCATTCTCATTCTTCTAATATCATCTTCGAATCTACCTGAGGCAATTTCAGTAGTTATTGTTTCTATTGGTTGTGGATCTATTCCATCGAAATACTTAGCGGGAGGAAGCGGAACTCCCTGTTTTAGTGGTTCTGAACATTGTCTATAAGTGAAAGGACCCATTTCAAGATTTTCAACTGGCTTTCTCCAAGTCCAACCTCTTCTTCTTGGTTCATAATGCTCAAGGTCTTTAAGTATTTCATCAACATCTAGCTTTTCATTTCTATTTAATACCATGTCTGCCATGTTACTTTACCTCCTTGAATGATTCTGCAACTTCGTTCCAGCCATCTCCTTCGGCTAGCTTAATACTA
Source organism: Anaerovoracaceae bacterium (assembly GCA_035268985.1). Classification (GTDB taxonomy): domain Bacteria; phylum Bacillota; class Clostridia; order Peptostreptococcales; family Anaerovoracaceae; genus JAAYHV01. The sequence goes on from DATFJV010000053.1 coordinate 37,499, forward strand.
GCTTCTCTAATAGAGATGTTTCTTAGTTTAGATAATTTGTATACACAGTGGCCAGCGCCCTTACGCATTAAGTTTCTATCCATGCAGTTTTCTACAATCTTTTGAGTATCTAAAGATGATACTCCCATTCTTAATAGTACAGATCTTTCTACAGAAGGTGTAGTATTCTTATAGCCCAAGTCTAGTAATGGTTTTACTACTTCTTCAGTAGTTTCCCAAAACTTGTTGTAAAGCTCTTCGTCAGAAAGATTGGCAATATGCTTTCTTCTTTCTTCAAAATCATCTTGTCTTTTCATCTTTTTTCTCCTTAATACTTATAAATTGCATACCGGCGGCCTTAGGCAGTCGGCATGACAAAAATAATCTTTTATGAATTATAAAGCTTTTTTGATATTATCGATTCTAACCTTTACTTCATCAACTGTTAATGCTGTTTCTACTGCTAAGAATTTAATATCTTCTTCAGTTGGGTCTAAAGTATAAGTTGTTAAAGCCTTTTTAATCAATGAATTTTTCATACGATCAAGATCTAAATCATGTACTCTGAAATCTTTGGCTGATTCTGGAAGTATTACGTTAACACCAGGTTTATCTTCGTTAGGATTCCCAAATCTTACTTCGATTCCGTTATCTCTAGCAAAGTCAAGTTGTGGTTGAACGTGTTTACCTGCTCCAGTGTACTCAGTTTCACTGATTACTAGAATTTGATCTTCTGGCATTTCTTGAGCTATGCAAAAGGCAGCTGCCAATGCTGTGTTTCCTGCGGGGCCTCTTTCAATACCTTCTAGTGTAGCAAGAAGTTCAGTAATACACATTACTTCACCTTGAGTTACCGTTACATATCTATCTAGATAGCGTAATGGTCTAGCTGCTGAACGAGGTACGTCCGATCTATCCGGCCACGTTGCAAACGGAACACCAAATCCCGTATGGCCAGTTGTGCAAGACTTCTTGTTGAACTGTTCGTCCGATGCCATGTGAAGACCTGTTAAGTTAATGGATGCTCCATACACTTTAGTATCTTTTGATCCAGCTTTTTTTAGTCCCCTTGCCGTCCCTGTAGCCATTCCACCACCAGCATTCGTGCAAACAACAACATCTGGGTCTTTTCCAAATCTTTCCCTACACTGCATAGCTATTTCATAACCAAGAGTTTCAATTCCTGCAATACCAAATGGTGAGTATAAAGAAGCATTGAAATATTGAGTATCCTCTAAAAGGGAAATTGCTTCATAGAAAAGTTCAGGCCCTACTGTAATTTGAACAACTTCAGCTCCCATTGCTTCACATGCCCTAGCTTTTTCAATTATCTCAGGTTGACCAATTTCTTTAGAATCAAATGCTTCTTGTACTATTATGCATTTTAAACCTTGCATAGCAGCTTGAGAAGCAACAGCCGCACCGTAATTACCTGATGTAGCAGCAATTACACCTTTATAACCGTTTTTCTTGGCAAACGCTACTGCGCAAGCAGCTCTCCTAGCTTTAAATGAACCAGAAGGATTGGCGCATTCATCTTTCGCACATATTGTTGCACCATAACCAGGCTTTGCGCACTTTCTAGCTAATGCTGTTATGTTTCTTAATTCGAATAAAGGAGTATTTCCTACGCCTGTTAAACTTTGAACTCTTTCAATTTCTTCCAGTGTGAATCCTGTAGAACGCATCATTTTTTCATAATCAAAAGCAATTGAACCACTTTCGAATTCTTCATAATTCATTCCTAAAGCAGCTTTCATTACTTCGCCTTTTCGTCCAATTACGGAAGCATAATCTTTTGCCAATGCCATTATTCATCACCTCCGAATAAAAATTCTCTGTATCTTTTATCTATCTCTACTATTTCTGGTACAAACTTGCCATAATTATGAGTATAATATGGGTTTACTTCAGTTAATTCACCAGTTTCTGTTCTCCCTACAGCAGTAGTAACTTCAACTTCATCTCCGATTTCACCATTCGCTTTTAAAAATCCTTTTGTCCACATTACAAGCGGAGTAGCTTTTGTATCTTCAGGGTCCTGTGGCGCTCTTTGACCAACGGGAAGCAAGACTTTTTTTATTCTTACCCATTCTCCTTTTTTAACCATAACTTTATCTCCTTATTATCAATAATCTATTATACTATCTTTTTTTCTTCTTTAATTTTGTCTCTATAATCACCAAGTACACAACAAGGAATCGGTAGTGAAAGCATAGTATGTAATCCCGCATCTGCATTGATTACCTGCGGTATCATGTTAACTAGCATAGCTATAGTTCCTAATCCGCCTTCTACTTCTGGGCTGTTGACCATGTTAACATTTGGAGTTCCTTTAATGATTACATAATCACCAGTATTGATTCCAACTTGCTCAGGTTCTATCTGCTGCGGATGTTCCATTTCGATTACGCATTCTCCATCTTTGTAAGCATTGCCTACCATAGCAACCCCAGCACAACTTCCTGCTTTTGCTTCACCATAAGGAGCAACTCTATCAACATCTGTTACAATTGGTTCCATGTCTTGTTCGAATTTTTCAATGTCCCAGCCAAGACCTTCACCCATCATTCCAACTGATTCGTGGAATCCAACATGGCCTGACATAGTTCCCTCTGCTTTTCTAGTATTGAAATCATCAACTGAAATTCCAATACCTTGTTCTTCCATAACTGTGGGGCCAAATGGAGAAAGTGAATTAACTCTTCTTGAAACGATGTGTTCAACATCTGTCATAGCACCTGTCATAACTAGGACCAGTAAATCCATAATGTGACCCGGGTTAATTCCAGTTCCTAATACTGAAACTCCATTTGCCTTAGCAATTTTGTCAATTTCAGAAGCTAATTCTGGATCTTGAGCAGCAGGATAAGCCATTTGCTCAGCAGAAGTAATTACGTTTATTCCCTGTTCCATTACGAACTTAAGTTTAGGAAATACATCTTTTGTAAATGAATCAGTGCATACTACTACTATATCTGCAGCACCTGGCTTTATGATTTCCATAGCATCGCCGATTATAACTTCTTGATTATCACCTTTTTCCACGCCTAAAACTTCGAACATGGATTTACCAACTTTAGCACCCATATCGCCAACACCTACAATATCAACACCTTTTCTGTTCAATAAGGTTTTAGCTATGCCGCTACCCATCGCACCAAACCCCCAAATAATTACTTTTACATTTTTCATCTTTTTTCTCCTTTGATAATAATTTAATATATAAGTGAAACAACACTTTTTTTACACATATATATAATAAGCAAGGATTGTGCCAAGGCAAGTTTAGTATTATGTATACATAAATTCCTTCTTTTTTGTGTTTCCCACCAACTATCACCCATGTTTTTGTATTAGTAACTATCTCTTTCACAATTGTTCACCATTTGCGTAAAATAAAACGACGGTCTCTTAGGTTTATCGTTTTAAAACGCAAATTAATTTGCTATATAGAGCAAATTAATTTGCACTATATTTTTGCTTCTATCCTATATTTCTTCATTTTATGCTGTAGCGTTTGTCTTTTTATGCCTAGTTCTTCCGCTGCCTTAGTTATATTGTTTTTTTGATTAATCAGAGCTGATCTAATCAACTCTTTTTCGATATTTGCCAAATAACTTTCTAGTCCTCCAATATTTTCAGCAGAATTTACATGTTTATATGCTTCCATTTCGGCCACAGGAAGGGATATCATGTGTTCATTTAAAACTTTATCATCTTCTGACATGGAAACTGCCTGCATGATAACATTCTCTAGCTCTCTGATATTACCAGGGTAATCATAGCTTTCCAGTTTATTCAATGCCCTTTCCGATATTAACATCGGTTCTTTTTCGTATCTTCTACAGTGCTTGTTTACTAGCGATTGACAAAGTATTTCAATATCATCCCTCCTTTTTCTTAATGGAGGGATATTAATACTAACAACATTTAACCTATAAAATAAATCCTTGCGCAAAAGCCCTTTGTCAATGAGAATTTGAGGAGATTGATTTAATGTAGCAATAATTCTCACATCTATAGGAACATCTTTTTCTCCCCCTACCCTTCTTAAATATTCTTCTTGTAATACTCTGAGCAGCTTGCTCTGCAAGTTATATGGCATTGCGCTAAGTTCATCCAAAAGAAGCGTTCCCCCATTTGCTTGTTCAAAAAGTCCAGGTCTATCTATAGCGCCGGTAAATCCCCCTTTACTAGTACCAAACAGTATACCTTCCAATAAACTTTCCGGTAAAGCCGCACAATTTTGAGCCATAAAAGGTTTGTTTTTTCTCTTCCCTCCATAATGAAGACTTTGAGCAAAAAGTTCTTTTCCTGTTCCGGTTTCTCCAACTATCATAACCGAGGCAGAGCTGTTTGATGCTTTTTTTGCTTTATTTTTAAGTCTAATTATTTCAGTATTTTCACCTATTATATCTTCAAATACGTATTTTTTTATTT